>CAWBXL010000063.1:0-38156 GCA_963792305.1 uncultured Acidobacteriaceae bacterium
GCCACAAAAAGGCACGGTCGTCCGCCCCAAAAAGCTGGGTGTCCTCAGCCAGGACCAATTCGCTTTCGATGCCTATCGGGTGATAGACACGGTGATCATGGGCAACAAGCGGACTGTGGGCAGCATTGGAAGAGCGCGACAAAATTTATTCCAAACCAGAAATGTCGGATGAAGACGGCATGCGTCTGGGAGAACTCGAAGGAACTGTAGGCGAAGAAGACGGCTACACCGCCGAGAGTGATGCAGCGATCCTGCTGCAGGGCTTGGACATTCCCGACGAACTGCACGAACGTAGGATGGGTGAAATTCGTGGCGGCGAAAAAGTCCGCGTGCTTCTGGCGCAAGCATTGTTCGGACATCCGCAGGCCTTGTTGCTCGATGAACCCACCAACCACCTGGATTTGGACTCCATCCACTGGCTGGAGAAATTTCTCAATGAATATGACGGCGTGCTGATCGTCATTTCGCACGATCGTCATTTCTTGAATAACGTCTGCACCCACATTGCCGACATTGATTACCAAACCATCATCACTTATACCGGCGCGTACGACGACATGGTGCTGGCCAAGACGCAAATCCGCTCGCAGATTGAAAGTCAAAACGCGCAGCGGGAAAAGAAAATCGCTCAGTTGAACGAATTTATCGCGCGGTTTTCCGCCGGCACTCGTTCCAGCCAGGTGCAGTCACGCCGTAAGGAAGTCGAACGCCTGCAAGTGACGGAACTGGCCCGGTCAAATATCGCCCGCCCGTTTTTGAAGTTCGAACAGAAGCGCCCCTCGGGCAAACACGTTCTGGAACTGGAAGGCGTGGAGAAATCCTACGACGAGACGGCAGTCATTCAGAGTTTCACAGCCAGCATCGTCCGCGGAGAAAAAATCGCCCTGCTGGGCCGTAACGGTGTCGGAAAAACCAGCATGCTGAATGCGCTGTTGGCGAATTCACCCACGGTGCCCGATTCTGAACTACGCAAAACCAGCGGCTACACCGGTCCATTCCTGACTGGCGGGAAAGTCATCTGGGGACATGAAGCGGCAGTGGGCTATTTCGCTCAGGACCACAAAGCCCTGATTGAACCAGGCACCACGGCGTTTGAGTGGCTGCATCAATGGGACCCAGCCGCGTCACATGAAGAAATCCGCGGCCTATTGGGGCAAATGCTCTTCCAAAAAGATGATGGCAACAAACGTACCGATGTTCTCTCCGGCGGCGAAGCCGCTCGCCTGATCTTCTGCAAACTGATGTTGCAGAAGCCTAACGTCCTCGTGCTCGACGAACCTACGAACCACCTGGATCTGGAATCCATTAACGCTCTGAACATCGCGCTACAGCGTTATCAAGGCACAGTCCTGCTGGTAACCCATGACGAAGACCTGATCGACGAAGTCGCAAGCCGCATCTGGCACTTCAAAGGCGACACTCGTATCACTGATTTCAAAGGGAAATACGAGGAATACCAGGCCGCGGTTGTCTAAACTGGCGTGGCTTGTTCCCCATAGTATTTCTCCCCATAATCACACGCCACGGGGTATACTCATGCGCTGAAACTTTGCTCCACACCCGTGCAGTTGGGGAAACTTCAATCGCCATGGAGAATCCATCATGAACTGGAAATCAAAACTGATCCTGGGTATTCTTACGGCGCTGGCGATGTCCGCACTAACCCTGACCCTGCCGCGCGGAACTGCGCTGCAAAATACGATGGTTGGACAGTTCCCGATGACGGTGGGAATTTGGGCGATTTTTGTACTGCTTTTCGTGAAACTTAAATAGTCCTTTACTGCGGTTGCCTCTCCGCAAAGCCGTGTCCCATTGTGTCTGCGTTTCTGTTTGCCCCTCGTCATCCGGGCGTATAATCACTCAAACAGCAGCCCAGGGGGTTCCTCCATGAGTTTCCCGCGGACACTCGGCGAACTGCGCGAGAGTGCCTTCTCTGAACAACGCCTGCGCTCACGCAACGTCAAAGACGAAATGCGTGAGAACCTGGCGGCCAGGATCGGCTGTCCCGGCCCGATCCTTCCCGGCATTATTGGATACGACGACACAGTAGTGCCGCAGATTATTAACGCTATTCTTTCCCGTCATAATTTCATTCTTCTGGGATTACGCGGCCAAGCCAAAAGCCGAATTCTGCGCGCGCTGACAACACTATTAGATCCGCAGACGCCCTACATTGCAGGCTGCGAGATTCATGACAATCCATACGCTCCGCTGTGCCGCCGCTGCCATGAGACTATCGCTCAACATGGAGACGAAATCCCGATTGCTTATCTGACTCCCGAGCAGCGTTACGTGGAAAAATTGGCTACGCCAGATGTAACGATCGCTGATCTTATCGGTGATATCGATCCCATCAAAGCCGCCCGAGGTGGACATGAACTGAGCAGCGAAATGACAGTCCACTATGGATTGTTACCGCGTGCCAATCGTGGCATCTTCGCCATCAACGAATTGCCAGACCTTGCCGGAAAAATTCAGGTGGGGTTGTTCAACATCATGCAGGAAGGTGATGTACAGATTAAGGGATATCCCATACGCTTGCCGCTCGATGTAGCGATGGTTTTCAGCGCAAACCCGGAAGACTACACCGCGCGCGGAAAAATCATCACGCCGTTAAAAGACCGCATCGGCTCAGAAATCCGTACGCACTATCCCGCCACGGTCGAAGAGGGAATCACCATCACCACGCAGGAAGCCTGGACCAAGCGTGAAGGCACAAAGCTGCAAATTCCTAAATATGTTCAGGAAGTCATTGAGCGGATTGCATTCTCTGCACGCGAAGACAAAAAAATCGACAAGCGCTCGGGAGTGAGCCAGCGCCTGCCCATCTCTACGATGGAAAATGTAATTTCCAACGCCGAGCGGCGCGCCATTCGCCATCAGGAAAAAGTCGGTGGTCCCCCGCATCGGCGATGTATACGCCGCGTTACCCGCGATCACCGGCAAACTGGAACTCGAATACGAAGGTGAGATGAAAGGCGCCGATCACGTAGGCAGGGAACTGATCCGCACTGCCATCGCCAAAACCTACGACAACTATTTCAAAGGCGTGGACATGCAGCAGATTGTGCAGTGGTTCGACATTGGCGGCGAAATCCAGATGGCCGATACAGCCAGCGCGTCCGATGCGCTGCAATCGCTCCGCGGTATTCAGGGACTTATGGACAAAACGGTAAAAATTGGCGTGGGACCAAAAGATAGTGTCGAAGCCCAAGTCTCAGCGGCCGAATTTGTGCTGGAAGGTTTGCACGCGCACAAGCGCATAGGCCGCAATGAAGAACGAGTTTTCTCCGCAGGAGAAAAACAGCCCAAGAAACAGGAAAAGCCGTTCGATCCGGAAGAGCATCCTTTTAGATCAAGAAGGCCGTTTAATTAGTTGTCAGATATCAGTTCTCGGTTCTCAGCCGGGTGGTTCAAGCTGAAAGCTGTTTTTATGAAGCGCATCCGCTACAGCAAATACGTGCCCGACCCCGCGGGAGAGATGAGCATGGAAGATCTGCTCAGCGCTCTTTCCGACTATCTGCTGCAAAGTGGATTTCAAAATTACATGTATAACGACCAGCCAGGCGAGCAGACGCTTGACGACCTGCGCCGTGCTATCGAACAGGCATTGATGGAAAGCGACTTGCTTGACGAACAAATGCGCGAGCAACTCCAGCAAATGCAGATGGACGGCACGCTTGAGGAACTAATCGAGCAGTTGATGGAGCGCATGGAACAGGAAGATTACATCAGCATTGATCAGCCGCATGATCCGTCAAAGCGTTCCAGCGTTGGAGGCCAGACCGGCGAGGCCCAGCAAGCCAAATTCGAAATCACCGATAAGAGCCTGGATTTTCTTGGTTTCAAAACTCTGCGCGACCTGTTAGGTTCGCTGGGCAAATCCAGCTTCGGACGGCATGACACCCGCGACATGGCCACTGGCATCGAAGCCAGCGGAGCTTCGCGCCAATATGAATTTGGCGACACTCTTAATCTCGATATCACAGCAACACTCTCCAGCGCCATTCAACGTGAAGGCCTGACCATGCCGCTGAATATCGAGTATTCAGATTTGCAGGTGCATCAGTGCGAATATCAGTCATCCTGCGCGACGGTCCTGATGCTCGACTGCTCGCACTCGATGATCCTTTACGGCGAAGACCGATTCACTCCGGCGAAAAAAGTTGCCATGGCGCTGTCACACCTAATCCGTACTCAGTATCCGGGCGACTCCCTTTCGCTGATCTTGTTCCACGACTCCGCCGAAGAAGTTCCGCTGTCCCAACTTGCGCGAGTAAAAGTCGGTCCTTACTACACCAACACACGAGAAGGTCTGCGGCTGGCCCAACGCATCCTGCAACGCCAGCGCAAGGACATGAAGCAGATCGTCATGATCACCGACGGCAAACCGTCGGCACTAACGCTTGAAGACGGGCGCATCTATAAAAATGCTTTCGGACTTGATCCGTTAGTGGTGAGCCAGACCCTGGAAGAGGTTTCCAAATGCAAGCGAGCGGGAGTATTGATCAACACCTTCATGCTGGCGTCAGATTATGGTCTGGTGCAATTTGTGCAGAAGGTGACAGAGATGTGCAAAGGGAAGGCATATTTCACCACACCATATACGCTCGGCCAGTACCTGTTGATGGACTACATGTCACGTAAGACCAAAACAATTCATTAAACAAAAGCCTTTGCCGGCTTATATTGGCCGAATCCTCGGGGCACTCTGCGAATCCCCAAACACAAACGTATAGCTCTTTCCCTTTCGCACATTCGTCACCAGCACCGGGCGAAAACACCCAATACAGGTACCGCCCTCGCGCCGTACGCTGGGATATACAACCCCCGCCGACCCAAGCTGCAACAATTGCAGCCCCAATTTTTGCGATGCCACATAACTATCAGGCGACAAACAATCGCGAAACTCTTTTGCCCCGCGTATATCATGAAACTCCGCGTGAAAATCAGCGAGGTAATCTACGTAATCGGAAACGTCTTCTTGGTTCCAATTGATTTCCTTTAACCAGAGCCGCCGGTGATGGGCCGCCTCTGCCTGCGAAGTTGCCAAATCGAACGATGCATACCAGGTCCCGCGCTCGGACGAACTGAATCGCGACCCATTCGGAATGGCATGACAAAACGCGGCATTAATAATGCGGTATGACGGAATTCCGAACACCAGTTCCCGTGCGTCCACGCCCGGCAATTTCCCTGATTCCGCCAGCAACCGGTCGTTGGTAGCGTTGTCCAATTCAAAAATGCCATCAAGCACTTCGTCATCATCGGACAAACGCGTAAGCACTGATGCGCCGTCATCCGCATACTGTGCCGGAATGAGGCGATGAGTGCGGCGTTGAACAATCTCAGTGATGTTTGGAAGTTTCATGGTGAACAAATGTGGTAACAAAAGATCAGGACAGGACCCGCGTCAGGTACTGCGAGGAAAGTTGTTATCGTCCGCCGCGCCGGCTATCCAGCAATCGTCGAACCTGCAACATTGCCGGCAATCCGCCTTCAATCGATGACGCCAACGGCGACGCCCCACCAAACATCGGATTGCTGTTGCCTAGCGACATCCACTGGTCTGCCAGCTTCCGCGCGAACAAGATGTTTAGTGCCTTGTAAATTCCGATCAGAAAAGAAATCCGCGTCAATTCATCTTGTGTAAGCACACCGTTGCGCGTTTTCTTGAGGCCGTAATACCGGCCATGCGAAACGCCGCCCAACAAACGCATGGCATCATCGTTGTTCAGCTGCCATTTTTCAACGATCTGAAAAAAAGCTTCAATCGCAGCATGACTCAACCGCTTGCGTGTGGACGCATCACTGAGGTTCGGAAGCCTGCGCAGATCCAACCCGATATCAGGACGGCAAGAGCTGCATTCATGATTAGTCCAAATCTGTATTATTATTACTACTAAATAGTAGTAAAATCAATCCTCGAATTGTCCTTAATTTCAATGATTTAGAGAGGCTTAGATTTTAGAAATTTCTCCCACAGCTCGATAAGCCTGATCAATTGCACAATCCGTATACGCATAAGCCCCTGCATCCGAATTGGCAATTGCCAGTCGTCCGAACGGTTTCCGCGCTACTTCACAGGGCAACTCGCCACCTTCCAGCCAGAACTTGTCCCACAACGAGTTGTATTCATACGCATAACCGTGTGGCCAGCGGTTCACCGTAATCGCGACAATGTCGCGCGCCGGATCAAATCTTCCCGCGCCCAAAGCGTCCGCGCCATCTGCTCACGAATATTCCGCTCCATCGTCTCAAACGAAGTCCCGTACAACTCACCCCGCCCAATGCGATGCTGGTCGCGCGCCGGCCGCCCCGGCTTATTGGGCGACCTCATCATGTGAACGACGATAGGCTCCTCCGGTTTGCGCGGACACTTGTATTTCCCGATGCTGACCGGAATATCGAGACTCCACTGCGTGTGATAACTACCCGGCGCATAAACCGAACTTACTCCCAGCTTCTGAAACGCAGTCCAGTTGCGGATGGCGACATTGGTATAGAGCAACGGCACTTTGGCCGCGTCAGCCAGAGCGTCTTTCTGTTTGTCAGGAATTCATCGCAAATGTAGGGAATCACGACATGCCAGCAGGCCAGGATGCAATGTGCTGCCCGACCGTGTGCACACTTTGCCGCCTTGCACATATGCAACTTCCACTTCTTTTGCCGATGCAGGATCGCCATCATGTTTTACGCGAACCACGGTAGTGTTCAATCGTATGCGAAGCGCAGAAGATGCCGGTCCAGTTTCGAGTAATCAGCCCCCGCGGTTACAACGTCGCTCGCTGAATTTCCGGGAATCACATCCGGCAAAAGTTTCCGCACCAGCAGACGCGCGATGCTCGCGTTCCCATCAGGAAAGTGGAAGAAATATTTCTCTGCTTCCTCATTAGGAATCGCGTCATAGTTCATGCCTTTGCCGGAGCCGGGTCAAGATCCATCCCCGCAAATCCTGGCAAATCGATTCCCCATGCATCCTGTGCGGGACCGCATCAATTCCCAATCCGAAGTTCGGCGTAGGAATCGCCTGAAACATCCGCACCAACTCTTCGCTCACTCCGCACAACATCGGTAAGAAACTTCGCATAGCTGATGCGCGCCAGCTTCGCTTTCTTCTCGTCCGAGTTCAGGCCGGGATAATAGTCTTTCTTTCGGTCCGCAGCCGCTGCAGATCCTTCTTGGCTTGCCCGGAAAGCGGAGCTTCCTCCATAAATTTTTTCCATAGTGCATCGGTAGCTTGCGGTTTGTCGCCGGTATCGGTGAGCGCGCCCAATAGAGGGTTCGGCAATAATTTGTCGGCGCCGAATGTCTCCTTGTCGAAAAATATGTTAGGGAGCAAACCTTGTGAGCGGTAAAGGTCTTGGTCGACATGCTTTGAATATGACGGCACATCGATTCCCAGCTCTTCAATCACACTTTTCGCCACCACACTGTAAGGCCGCGGACTCTCAATCGAAAAAGTCCCGCCGTATCCCAGCAAAAATTTGTTGCCAACGCGGAACTCATTGCGCTTGGCGTGTCCCCCGAAGTCATCGTGATTTTCCAGAATCAAAATCTTGGCCTTGGGCCCGGCACTCTTGCGGAAAAAATGTGCCGCAGCCAGCCCGCTGATGCCGCCCCCGACAATCACCAGGTCGTAGGTTTCGCCCGTATCGACAGGTTTTCCGGCGTTGTCCCAAAAAGTTCCGTCACGCAAACTATGCGCAACTTCGAAAGCCCCTGCATGACTTCCACGCAAACCGGTCAACGCTGGAGGGTAGTAGGGCGAGCCGGCATCCCCAAAAGCAAAAGGCCCAGGCAACATCGCTGCCCCGGCCGTTACCGCGACTCCATTTAAAAAATCCCGCCGCGTAATGCGGCGGTGCATACCTAACTCTCGATCACGGGAATTGTGCAAGCAAGATCCTCGGCGAACTCGAGCCATGATGGCCCGAGCCGATTGGTTAACAAATTATATGCCGAGAAATTAGCGTCGGATGTGGCCCTAGGTCAGTGACTACGTAGGATTGTCAACTTTCTTCACCGCCGATTCCGCGCCCTGGAAACCAATCTTGCTGTGTGTCCCATCGCAAAAAGGCTTGTTTACCGATCCGCCGCAGCGACACAAAGAAATCCCAGGCTTGCCGGTCAAATCGAATTTGCTGCCATCTGCGTTGTATAGTTCAATTCCATCCGCCGGTTCTACGCGATAAGGACCATTCGGTCTAATCGTAATTTTAACTGCCAAAGGAAACCTCCGAGCACTGCAAGATGATTCAAGATATCACGCATCACTTTGTAGAGTTAGTCTTATCCAGCGCTGCTCGCAACCCCTTAGCAAGTTGCACGGCGTTGGCATTCGCCCAGAAATGCATGAAGTACAACCGCGGATTCTCCATCAACATGTGACTGTGAACAGCAGTTACTTGGATTCCATTTTCCCGCAATGTTTGCATCACAGGATTTACTTCGCTGCCCAACAACACAAAGTCGCCTGTGATCGCGGCGTTGCCATTTCCTGTTGGCTGAAAGTTAATGCCGGTCGCGACGCCCATCGACGGAGGTACTTCCACACCGTCATCCGTAATTTTTTCGGCGCGGGGAATGCCGAATTGATAGATCCCGCCATTGTTCTTTCCCTTGCGTCCCATGGCACTGTCAATTTGTGCGGTATCGAGATCAATCGCGGGCGGTGTCGCACTCGCTGGCGTCGCAGCTGGAGTCTTCGTCAGCGCCAACGCGTCGTGCAGGGAAGTAGCCAGCTTGGTTGCGTCTCCGTGCCCTTCAATATGCATGTACATCACATGCGGGGACTCGCCCAGTAGATGATTGTGTAAGGCCGTAACTTGGAGCCCGCTCTGCTGCAACTTGAGCATGACTGGTTCCACTTCATCTTCTGTCAGCACCAGATCGCCCATCACCATGGAATCGCTTCCGCTGCCTTTAAAAGCGGCCCACGCTCCCAAAGCTAGCCCGGTTTGATCTGTGTCCCGTCGAGCGTGACAGTTAAATCTTTGCGCGGCATGCCGAATTTCAATGTGCCATCGGGTTGCGGCTGTCCGCTGCGGCCCATCGCGTCTTCCACGGTTTTCCATTCTGCGGGTGTCTGCGATTGAGCGCTGGCAATTGCGGCAACGAGCACGAGCATCAATGAAGCGAAACGTACGGATTTCATAACTCCTCCTCGATCAGGTCAACTTCCTACGCGAATCAATTTCGAGCTGCTTCTTCCGGCGGCTTCAGGTGGCGAAAAGACTTGTATAAGAGGATGTCATAAATCACTTTCATGCTGCCTCCTAAAATCAAAGGAGCGGAAAATGCCACGTTTTGCATAAGGAAGCCGGAAAGGGAAGCGGTGACGGCCCAGCCGCCAGTACGGGTGAGATTGGTTACGCCGCTGGCATAAACGCGCTCATGCGGCTGGACTACGGCTGCGACGTAGGACTGCCGAGTCGGCACATCCATCTCGACCAGCGCTTCACGGAACAACAAAAGGATAGCAGCCATCTTGAAAGTCGGAGCAAACGGGACAATCAATAAAAACAAACTGGATGGAAGATGCGTGAATACCATCGTACGCACCAGCCCAATCCTGCTAGCCAGCCAAGCAGCGCCGAGGTGAAGAAACGCCATTCAGTATTCGCACGATGAAAAACAGCACGCCGAGTTTTGCTTCGGTGACTCCGAAACGCTCAAAGAACCAGTAGGCAAGCAGAGCATCGGCTAAAAATCCGCCGCCTCCGGCGTCTAAGGCAAATAACGCCGCGATCTTTCGTACCGTTTTTTTAGAAGCTTCGGAAACCGCCAGATTTTTGGTGGATGAAGCTTGCGCATGTTGACCCTCCACCTGCGAATCGAGGAAAAGATAGATTACCGCGCTAATCAGATTCAATCCGGTGTACAGGAAAAACACCAGCTTGTAGCTGTGCAGGAGATCAAAACCCCTCCAGTGCTGAATCAACACTGGTAATGCGCCACCCAGAGCACCCAGCGCACCTGATATATCCAGCACGACGTTGTACCAGGACAAAGCCCAGGTACGGCTGCGGTCGCTGACCAAGCCAGGGATAACCGCCTGCTCCACGGCGAACGCCGCGCTGCGGTCCGTCCCCATGCCGTTCAGCATCAGTAGGAAAGCCAGCGGCACTAAGCCAGCAGGAGTATGAACAAAAGCCAGCCCAAGTCCTCCACCAGATGACACCAGTGCTGCCGCCAGCAATAACCGTCTTCGTCCCAGACGTTCGCCGTAACGCCCAGTCAGTCCTGTGGCCACCGCACTGCCCACCAACCCGGATGCAAGCACAAAGCCGATGACGGTCGCGCTAAATCCAGTTCGCGACAAATAGACTGCCAATACCACGCCCAGCAGCCCGATACTGGCGGAGCGCAAGAATGCAGCTCCATAAATCAAACCTAGATTGCGGGAAATTCGCATGTGAGGAAACTGTGGAAAACTAGTTGTAAGTAGTTAAAAGTACACTAAAAATGCCCCCAATCACCCTTTGACATACACGAATCCCCCGGCTAAACTGGAACCCAAAACCACAGAGAATGTAGCGAGAGGAACCATGACGACCCTAAAGACAATCTCCCCTAAGCAGCACGAAGCGTTGATCCAGCAAAAACGTCAGGAGCGCGAGATAGAAGACCGTCGCCTCGACAGACTGAAGATCGGCCTGATGCAGAAGATCGAAGCCGGCCAGATGAAATCCGCCAACATCCGCGTAGCTTAAATCAGTAACCAGCGAGATCCGCCATTCGGTGCCGAAAGGTTCCGGTGGCTTTTGCATTTCCAAACTGACATCTATATTTATCAACAACTTAGCGCGGTTTAATCCTGAAATTAACCACTCAACCCCTGTTTTCACCCACTCATTGGGTTCCCCTGTGACTCATGTAAGCTTTTCAATAAGATAGATATAAGTAATCATCGGATAGGTACCTCTAGGGGATGCCTCTCAGGTGAAGGTCACGTAAGACAAAATCTTTCAGGTTCCACCCGGGGATACCGTCTCGCGGGCAGAACTATTTTCAGTGGAGAGCGAGAACAAATGCACAAACCAATTAAATATGTGGAGAAGGCAATCACATACGGAGCCAAAGGCGTGTGGGCGGTATTCGATCGTTTCAACCGGATCAGCCCCAACCCGTCGCCAACCCCGAAATGGTCTGACAAGCCTCTATTGAAGTCGTATGAGAAATCGAAGCCGCCGCTCGGATGGCCGCGCTCGACTGACTCGCTCTGCCCCAAGTGCGTCCCGGAAATCCGCCAGCAGATTCTCGACGGCAAGCTGCCGTATGAAGTTCTTATGAACGAAAAGGTCGGCGAAATCAAAGCCACCATCGTCGAAAAAGACGGCAAGATCCTGATGGTGAAGGATTGCCCCATCCACGGCCACTTTGAAGATGTGATGTCGATTGATACTGAATTCTCGCAGCACCTCGAAGAAGTATTCCCCGGCCGCGACATTAAGGCCCATAACGACGAAAAGCTGCATCACCACGGCAGCTCGACCGTGAAATACGGCCGCGGATCGGTGTTGACCATCGACCTCACCAACCGCTGCAACATGATGTGCGATCCCTGCTTCATGGACGCCAATCAGGTCGGCTTCGTGCACGAACTCACCTGGGAAGAAATCAAGCAGATGCTCGACAACGCGATCACCATCAAGCCGCGTCGTCAGATGAGCGTGCAGTTCTCCGGCGGTGAGCCAACGCTCTCGCCCTACTTCCTGGATGCCGTCCGCTACTCGCGCAAAGTTGGATACAACGCGGTGCAGGCTGCCACCAACGGAATTGAATTCGCAAAAGACTTCGAATTTGCCAAGCAGGCTGCGGAAGCCGGCTTGCGTTACGCCTATCTCCAGTTCGACGGAATCGGCAACGCGGCCAACTCGCACCGCGCCGTGGGCAACTTGTTCGACGTGAAACTGAAGGCCATTGAAAATCTGCACAAAGCTGGTGTCGAAATCGTTCCGGTCGTGACGATCGTGAACGGTATCAACAACGAGCAGGTTGGACGTATCATCCAGTTCGCGCTCGACAATCCGAAGACGATCAGCTTCCTGAGCTTCCAGCCCGTCAGCTTCACCGGACGCGACGAAGCCGTCACCGACGAACGCCGCGCGGCACAGCGCTACACGCTATCTCACCTGGCGCACGACGTTAAAAATCAGACTGGCTTGGGCGAACCCACCCGCGACTGGTTCCCGATCAGCTTCATGGGCACCTTCAGCGACTGGGCTGACCTCATGCACGTCAACGACGTCAAGAACGACTGGGGACAACTCTCCTGCGGCTGCCACCCGAACTGCGGCACCGGCATGGCGATCATGATTGACAAGGAAACCAAAGAAGCCGTCCCCGTCACCGCGTTCCTGAAAGGCGACCAGCTGGCAAAAGATATCGCCAAGGTCAACGACGCAGCTCGTGGAAAGTTCCTCACGGTCTTCGGCATGGCGCTTTGCCTGATGAAGAACTACGACAGCTTCCAGTCTCCGAAGCACTTCAAGATGATGGATCTGCTGGCGAAGTTCGATAAGAACTTCAACGCGACCGGAAAGAACTACGGCAAGGTCGGTCCAGACCGCACCATTGACGACGTCATGAAGCGCCGCAAGGATCGCTGGAACTTCCTGTTCATCGCCGGAATGTGGTTCCAGGACCTGTTCAACTACGACTTCCGCCGCACCGAGCAGTGCATCATCCCTTACGCCACGCAGGAAGGCGAAATCTCCTTCTGCGCCTACAACACCGGCGTGGGTTGGAGAAACATCATCGAGAAAATGCACATGACCGCCACGCTCACCAAGTGGTACGAAGAGCACGGACGTCACGAAATCTTCGCGGGTGGCAAGAACGTGAAGATGGAAAACGAAACCCACAACCTGGTGGTGAAAGACGGAATTCTCACCAACGAAGTGCAGCATGATCTCGACAAGCTGGGCATCGCCAAGACCGCACGCGAAGAAAAAGTCCGTGCCCGCGACGCCAAGCAAGCCGAAGCAGCCGCTCGTGGCCCCAAGAAAGACGACGCAGCCTACAACGCGCGCATGGCCTCCATGTATCGCGAAGTGGTGCTGAAAGAGAAGCCGGTGCAGTCTGAGGGTGGATTTATTCCGCTCGGAGCGCTGGTGAAGCCGAATGCAGCGCCGGAGCAGAAGCCGGAAGCTGCTGAGCCGGTTCTGGGCGACTAGCTTATCGCAAGATAAAATAAAAAGGCCGCCGAAAGGCGGCCTTAGTTTTTTGAGGAGCATAAAGCTGTTTATCGGTGTCACTACACTTATGAACCAGTTCTACCCACTTTGGACTATTTGGAGAGAGATTTCTCTGCTGCACCGCTTAGTTGTACTCATACTGTGCGGCGTTTGCACGTATACGATCTATTCAACGATCGTAATTTTGCTGCGGCTACGGGTAATTAAATCTCAACCGTCAAGTCCGGATACAATGAAAAAATTGCTGTTGCTCGACATGACCTGCACGAATATGTGTCAGGTCATTACAGCCGCCTTCTATTTTTTCGGATTCATATTTTTTCTGAATCTTCCAGGCGCATTCCGGACAATTGGAGACGGCCGTCTTTATCCCGCATTTGAAATCTCTCAAAACTTTGTGCTCAATTTCTCATTCGCTGCAAATATTTTTTTCATTTTCTTTGTTCTACACATCACGAACTCGTTTGTGCGGTGCAGGTTGAACTCGTTCCAGAAACGTTTGTCTCAGTCGTAGATTTCTGGGGGCTGGCCCACCCTTGGTTTTAATTTTCCTTGCCCTTACTCTAACTGAGGCTGCCCCACCCTTTGCGGTTTTCAAAGGGTGGGAGACACAACTCTCAACGTCTAGAGTTTTTGATTTTATCGTGGCACCTGAATTCCAGGCGTGATACAGAAAACTCCATAGTGTACGCGGCTCAGATTCCCACCTTTTGAACACCGCAAAAGGTGGGGCAGCGACTGTTGTTTTACTTACTATAATAATTGGAGAGAAACGGGTGGGCCAGCCCCCAGCATCGATGGTTTGCCAGGCCTATCCGAATAGTGAATACAACCGCAAAGCGGCATTTGTCTCTTCGCGGATAAAGCATTGCAGATTTACTTGGAAACAGGCTCAAGCCCAGCCGCATTCACGGCCTTGCCATCGGTAAGGATTCGCCGCAAATAATCAATCTCTCCCATGTGCCAGTTCAAATGCCCGTGCAAGTGAATGAGGAACTCTCGCGTCGAGGTTGCACGCTGTAAAACAATCTCGGGATACTGCATCTCGAATTGCTGGGGAGAAAGGGATTCGATGGCAGATGGAATAGAAACTTTCAACTCGACGACACGTCGAACCAATTCTTCCCGCGAAATTCCCTTGGAGCTAAATTCAAGCTCTCGCTTGCGGCTGTAAGCAATGTTACCCAGCTGACGCCCAATGTATTCCCGCAGATTGCCTTCGAGATGAAGCACGAGGTTCCCCGCCGAATTGGTGATCGCCGGATGAGTATGCCAAACCATTTCATCATTGGGATAGGCCTCAATCTGCTGGATCAATCGAGTAAGGTCCCGGCGATACAGCGCGGCAAGCTCTTTGGCAATACTCATGCAAAATATCCTTCCCTCAAACTTCAGTGCACATGCCCATTCCCACCCGCCAGCTTCCGCGCCATGGCCGTCCGCCTTAATGTCGGCAAAATTGTCTGGAAGTAAGAAACCAGCGCCGGCATCCGCTCCGCTTCCGACTTCATGGTCAACAGATTCTGTTTGAAATCCAAATCCAGCGGCAACGTCCCGGCCAAATAATAAGAAAGCTGCGGGATGTCACTGTAGCCGCCCTCTTCCTCTACTCCGGCAATCTCCAACAATTGTTTATGCAACTCCACCGCTACATCAATCTCCTGCTTGGTCGCCGAGCCGGGTTCGTCCTCGATGTAAACCACCTCAGCCTGCAAGAACATCCGCCCTTGATTCACTTCCATCACTTCAAAGCGCCGCCGCCCCGTCGTTGCAATGTCCATTCGCCCATCTGGATATTTTTTGGTCACATCCAAAATCTCCGCCGTACAGCCGATATCGGCCACGCCCTCATCTTCTTTGGAGCGGACAATGCCAAACAGCTTGTCCCCCGCCAGACACTCGGCAATCATTTCCTTGTAGCGCGGCTCAAACACATGCAGAGGCAAAGGCGCGCCCGGTAACAGGACAATATCCAGGGGAAACAGCGGCAGCAGCTTGCTCAAAAAAGGCCTCCGATCCTTTTATTGTACCCTCGTAGCTTGACTTGAACCGCGCAACCGAATAAAAGCACGACATGGATCTTTCCGGGAAAGTAGCGGTTGTAACCGGCGCGTCGATGGGCATCGGCGAAGCCATTGCCAAGCTGTTTGTGCAAAAAGGCGCGAACGTGGTATTCCTGTCGCGTGACACCGGGCGCGCTGAAGCCGCCCGCGCCCGCGCGGGCCAAACCGACCGCACCATCGCGCTCTCCTGCGACATCCGTAACCGCGAGGAGATCGACAAAGTCATCAACCTCACGGTGCATTCGTTCCAGCGCATCGATATTTGGGTGAACAATGCCGGCAAAGGCATCATGGACGCGAGCAATCAGGCGGAGATGTCGAGCGTCCGCGACGTGTTCAATTTGAATTTCTTTGGGGCGCTGGAGTCGATGCAGGCGGTGGTTCCGGTGATGAAGCAGCAGGGAAGCGGGACGATCATCAATATTTCCAGCGTCGCCGGGCATATTCCGCTGCCATTTCACGGGGTTTACAGCGCGACGAAATTTGCTATGAACGCAGTGGGCAAAGCCGCCCGAGTTGAACTGAAGCAGGCTGGGATTAACGTCCTGACCGTTTGTCCCGGCTATGTGCGCACCGACTTTGGGAAGAACTTGGTTCGTGGGAGAGAAGCTAAAACCGTTCGTCCACAGCAAACGCGTGGCATCAGTCCGGAGCGTGTGGCGCGCGCAACCGTACATGGATATTTGAAGCAGAAGATGGAAGTGGTTGTGCCGTGGCATATGCACCCGGTGATCAAGCTGTATCAATTGTTTCCGGGTTTGGTGGAGTGGGGAATGCTGAAGATGATTCGCAAAGTAGACTAATTTTTGTCATTCCGACGAGGAGCGTAGCGACAAGGAGGAATCTGCTGTTTGCTTAAAGCACCAGTGTCCTCGTCCAAAGAAAAGCAGATTCCTCGCGCGATAAACCTGCGCTTCGGAATGACAAAGGCCTAGGGCACCCTACCTCAACTCCGCCAGCATCCCTTCCATCTCCGAAAGCGCATGTCCATTCCCAGTTCTCTGGGCTGAAGCAATCCCATCCGCCAGCATCTTCTTGGCCTCATCTACGCGTGAAGACTTCGCCAGCGTCTGTGCCGCCATAAAATACCCAGCCGTGTAATCCGGATGTGCTGTCAGTAACTTGCCAAACTCCGCCATCGCAATCTCCACCTCACCGCGATTGGAGTACTCCATCGCCAGCCCATACCTCGCGAAAGCGTCGTTTGGGTTCTGCGTCAAAATCTCATTCAACATCGCAATTCGATCCATGTGCTCAGATTACTACAACGGTTTTCTCTGCGTCTTTACGGCAGTTCTCCTAGACCTCTGCGTTTTAAGGTTTTGGAAAGCAAAACAAATCTTAAAACACAGAGGACACCGAGAATCGCGCAGAGGCCGCAAAGAAAACATAAGAATCAACATGACGGCGTTACAATAGCTCTTCACAGGAGCACAAATGGTGTGTCCGTACTTTGTACCCACAGAAAAATGGGATGGCGGCGGATGGCTTCACCCCTCGCGTCTTCCGCTAGGCGGAGGCTGGCAAGGCCACTGCTCTGCTCCCGGACATGAACAGGCTCAACTTGAAGAATCCGAAGTAAGAGAGCTGTGCAATCTGGGTTATGCCAAAAACTGCGGACGTCTGCCGCAAGACCGCCAATTCGACGCCGTACGCTTCTGCGTCACCACTGACCGCGACCAGCATTTATCAATCGCATTCACCGGCGAATCCGCCCATCTTCCAATCGAACACAAACAATTGGAATTCGACGCATCACAGATGCAATGGATCATTCAGCACTCTGACGCACGCATTCAAAAACAAGCCGACTGCTATATCCAGTCCTATCTGCAACGTCGAACAAAATCCTCATGACCCAAACTCTGGCGCCACGCCCTGTCCGCGAGTCCTACTCGGAGATGAACGAAATCGTTCTTCCCAATGACACCAACCCGCTGGGCGCGCTGCTCGGCGGACGCCTAATGCACTGGATTGACATGGCCGGAGCCATGGCCGCGCACCGCCACTCGCACAGCTATGTGGTGACCGCGTCCATCGATCACATGGATTTCTGGGTTCCAGTACATGTAGGAGATTTAGTAATTCTTCGTTCAGCGGTCAACCGCGTATTTCATACCTCAATGGAAGTAGGCGTGAAAGCGTGGATGGAAAATTATCTCCACGGGACCAGAAAACACATAAGCTCGGCATATTTAACATTCGTAGCCGTCGATGGAGCAGGAGGGCGCCTGCAAGTCCCAGCCGTTATCGCAGAATCCAACGACGAAAAACGCCGCTTCGAAGATGCCGGACGCCGCCGCGAAATCCGTAGCGCCGAGCGCGACCGACGTCTCAAGAACTCCGGAAAATAATTCTGCAAAATCCCGGCTTAGCCGCTGATGGCATCAGCCTCTTCCTGAATCCTCTTCCATGCCTTCTCCACATGCCGCCGCTCGGTATTTGCCTGCCCCACACAAATCCTTAGCGTCAACTTGTTATGCAATCGTGTGTGAGTCAAGTAAAGATCCCCTGACCGATTCAACCGATCCATAATGGATTGGTTAGCCTCATCCCCAGCCTTATGCCGGAAGCAAACCAGATTTAAAGGCACAGGTGCTGCCACCTCAAAGCGACTGTCCGCTGCAACCCACTGGGCAAGCTCCTGCGCCAGTTCCACATGCCGCCGTACATGATGCTGCAATCCCTCAATCCCATAATGCCGAATTACGAACCACAATTTCAGCGCGCGGAAACGCCGTCCCAAGGGGACCTGCCAGTCGCGATAATCAATCACTGCGCCAGATTCCGTGGCTTTATTTCGTAAATACTCCGGCAACACGCTCAAGGTCTGTATCAACACCTTGCGGTCCGCTACATAAAAGCAGTCGCAATCAAAATTCGTAAACATCCATTTATGCGGATTAAAACAATAGCTATCGGCAAGCTCCAGTCCATCGTGAATCCTTCGGAACTCCGGACACAATGCCGCAGTTCCCGACATGGCCGCATCCACATGCAGCCAAAGATTCTGCTCACGGCAAATCCGCCCAATCTCGTGCACCGGATCAATCGCATTCGACGATGTTGTCCCCACGGAGGCGCAGACGAAGAACGGAGTTAACCCCGCTCGACGGTCTTCTTCGATCTGACGCGCCAGCACTTCCGGACACATAGCAAATTGCTCATCTACCTCGATCAGACGCAAATGCTTGCGTCCAATTCCGGCAACTTGAATATCTTTTTCAATCGAGGAATGCGCTTGCGAAGAGGTATAAGCCACCAGCTTCCCATCATTCCCAAGTTCGTTGCAGGTAAAGCCAGTGGTCCGACCGCGCGCCGCGAGCAATGCGCAAAGAGAAGCGCTCGATGCGGTGTCTTGAATCACGCCACCGCCGGCACTTTCGGAAAGAAATTTTTCCGGTAAACCAAGCATTCCCACCAGCCAGTCGAGAACATGAGTTTCCAGTTCCGTGCACGCTGGACTGGTGGCCCAAAGCATCCCTTGCACTCCTAATCCCGAAGAAAGCAATTCTCCAAGGATCGAAGGGCCTGAAACCGCAGTAGGAAAATAAGCAAAAAAATTCGGAGATTGCCAGTGTGTGATGCCAGGAAGAATCAGCTTCTCCACGTCCCGCAGCATGTCTTCGAATGGCTCGCCATGCGTCGGAGGCTGTGCGGGAAGGGAAGAGCGAATCTGCCCCGGCGCAACCTGCGAAAGTACGGGGAGCGACTCTACTCGCGCGTTGTAATCCGCAATCCAGTCCACCATCGCATAGCCGTGGCGGCGGAATTCTTCCTGCGTCATGTGAAAGTTCTTCGGTTCAGACACGAATGCTCCTCAAATACCGATCGCCATTTAATCAGATTTCAACTGAGTTGTGCGTAATACACACGAGTGTTGTATTCCAGGACAACCTTTCCATTTACCTGGTGGGCCGTGAATACGCGCCGCAACTCAGCAAGCATAGGGTTGTGTTGAGGATGGTCCGGCGGCGGAGTATAAGACGACGACAACAGCCTGCCTTCCAGTCCCGCATAGTCAATTTCCTGGTGATTTTCGAACACTCGAGAATGAAATGCTGTGGGCGAAAAAAACTCGTGGATTGTCTCCGTAGTCCGTTCGTGGCGGACCTCTTTATAATCCGTGCCGTAGTTAAGCACCAGCTGCTCATATGCGCGCAGAAACGGAGTAGAGTCTGTGCGGCGTTCGTTCCACAACAATACCGACCATCCATCCGGCTTAGTAATACGGATAAATTCCTTGCGGGCCTTTTTTAAGTCAAACCAGTGGGCCGCTTGTGCAGCGGTCACCAAGTCAAAGCTGTGGTCCATCAAGGTGGTTGCTTCCGCTGTGCCGGCGACGGCAGTGAATCGCGGGTAAGCAGTCAGAAATTCTTCCCCTGCCTTTCGCATATCTGCATTCGGTTCGACGCCGAAGACAGGATTACCATTTTCGAGCAGCAACTTAGTGAAGATGCCAGTGCCGAAAGCGATGTCGGCGATAACCGAATCCGGAGTCAAACCGCATTCGTTTCGTAACAAATCAAGCACTTCCCGCGGATAGCCCGGACGATAGCGAACATAATTCTCAACACGAGAGGAAAAGCGCTGGGTCGAGTCTGAGGCTGGCATCGCATACTATTCTAAACACTTGTCATTCCTCATTGTGGCTACGCTCCGCGTAGGAACAACAAATTAAGGCAGATTTTTTCGCAACTCTTCCGGCGCGATGGTCTTAACTTTAATCGGTTTGGCCGGAATTCCGGCCACAATATTGTAAGGCTCAACGTTTTTGGAAGCCACGCCCATCGAACCCACCATGCCATGCTCCGCAACCCGTACGCCGCTCATGACCGTTGCGTGATAAGTAATCCGTGCCCGCGGCCCAATCTCAGTCTTATGATTGGAAACAATCATGCCATCATTCAAATCATGCGCGTGAGAGTAGACATTGGCGTAATCAGAAACAGAACTGCCTTCGTGAATAATGATTTCCCCGCGATCATCCAACAAAACGTATTTGTGTATGGTGCAGTTGTCTTCAACCGTGAGGTTGTACCCGTAAGAAACTTCCACGCCATGAAAAATTTTCACATTCTGTCCACAGTGCTTGAAGATGTGTTTCGCAAGCATCGCGCGCACCCGAAATCCGAGCCAATGATTCAACCCAGCAGGGGACCGGTCGAACATCATCCAAAACCAAATTAGCGGCTTGCGTTCTGCATATTTAGCAGCATCGACGTCGCCATAGTATTCAGGTTCCAAAGAGGCATTCTGCGGATCGAAAGAATGAATCAATACTTGCTGCGTCAGCGGAGCGGAGGAAAGCCGCGTCGCATAAGAGCGTTCCAAATAAAGCTGGTGCAAAGTATCCCGGACCACATTGCTGCGGTGCTCTGGATCGCGGTTGACGAATTCCTTGTCCAACTGGTCAATCCATGCCAAAAAAGACTTCTCTGCTTCGGGGGTTGGGTGAATTGGGCGGTATTCATATCGCGGCATGGGCGGCCTCACTGAGTTGTAGACGAACGTAGAACATAGCATACTGTCGGAGCGCCATATTCGGCGTTTCGTTATAACGCAGTAATAGAGGACAAATGAAAATTCAGGCTCTGGCAGTAGTTTTACTGCTTGCAGTCATCTCTTGGGCCGCGCCAGCCGAGAAGCCCTTCAACGTCGTCATCACCAATGGCCACATCATTGACGGCACCGGATCACCTTGGTACACGGGCGATATAGGAATTCGCGATGGCAAAATTGCGGCCATCGGCAATCTGCACGATGCTGCCCGCACCCGCACCATTGACGCCCAGGGCAAAGTAGTCGCGCCCGGTTTTATTGATATGCTGGGCCAGTCCGAAATTACCATTCTGGTTGACCCGCGGCTCCCCTCGAAAATCTATCAAGGGATTACCACTGAAATTACCGGAGAAGGCGGCTCCGCGGCGCCGTTGAATGACGCCATCATTCAAGCTGATCATCTTTCATACGAGCACTACCAGATCAAGCCCGACTGGAGGACACTGGGGCAATATTTCGGCCGGCTGGAAAAACAAGGAATGGGTATTAACCTCGCAACTTACGTAGGAGCAACCCAGGTCCGCCGCATGGTCTTGGGAGACGCTGATGTCCAGCCAACCCCCGCACAACTAGATGTGATGAAGGAATTGGTGCGTCAAGCCATGCGTGATGGAGCAGTAGGAGTCTCAACCTCTCTGGAATACGCGCCCGCGCCTTACGCAAAAACGGAAGAGATCATCGCCCTCGCAGCCGAGAGTTCAAAATTCGGCGGTATCTACGCCACACATATGCGCAATGAAAGCGACGCCGTTCTACCCGCGATTGAAGAAGCGTTGCGCATCGGCCGTGAAGCCCATGTCCCCGTTGAAATATGGCATTTGAAGGTGGCCGGCAAAAATAATTGGGGCCGCATGCCAGAAGTGGTCGCTAAAATTAATCAGGCACGCGCCGAAGGAATGGATGTAACCGCCGACACCTATGCATATCCAGCTTGGTTCAACAGTTTATCTGCGTTTATCCCCCAGTGGGTGCACGACGGCGGTGACGCCAAACTGGTCGAGCGCTTGAAAGATCCCGCCACCCGTGAGCGCATTCGCAAAGACATGCTTACTCCATCCAACGATTGGGACAATGAGTGGCTGGAAATTCCCGGGCCGGAAGCAATCCTGATTGGAGTCGTACAAAATCCACAGTTAAAATCCGTTCAAGGCAAACGACTGTCCGAGGTCGCCAAGCTCTGGAACAAAGATCCCATGGATACGTTGTTCGACCTGTTGGTCCAGGATAACGCCTATACGTACGTGGCGGTTTTCGGCATGTCGGAACCGGACGTCGAATTGGCACTGCAACAGCCCTGGGTTTCCGTTGACAATGATTCAGAAGGTGCATCTCCAGACGGATTGCTGGGGCAAGCGCATCCGCATCCCCGGGCCTACGGCACTTTCCCGCGAATTCTGCGGAAATATGTAAGAGAAGAAAAGAAGCTATCTCTCGAAGACGCGATCCGCAAATTTTCCGCGCTTCCCGCGCAACGCATGCGCCTGACCGACCGGGGAGTTCTAAAAAAAGGAATGTGGGCGGATGTGGTGATTTTTGACCCCGCAACTGTGCGCGATGTAGCAACATTCGAAAATCCCAATCAGTTGTCGGAGGGGATGAATTGCGTCCTGGTTAATGGTGTGCCTGTGATTGAAGATGGAAAGATGACAGGTAAACTCCCGGGGAAAGTACTGCGTGGTGCAGGATATGTACAGTAATTCGTAATTCGTTTTCGATGGGGACTTGATGATGCGTATGGCTAAATTCGTCGTGCTCGGTCTTCTACTGACAGTAAGTCAGTTTCATGCTCAGGCCCAGTCTGCTCCTGCTCAGAGCGGTCAATCCGCCGCGACCGATACCCAATCAGGAAAGATCATCGAATACAGCCTTCCTCCAGGCAAACTGGAAAAAGCCCACGCTCTCTACCTCCAGTCCATAGAAACAGAAATAGTCGACACCATCTACGGATTCGTAATTCTGCTGGCCATCCTTTACTTCGGAGTAGCGGCGCGCTTCCGCAACCTGGCAGAAAAGAAATCACAAAATAAATGGTTGCAGGGGTTGATCGTTTTCCCGTTGTTCATCATCCTTATGGCGGTCCTGACAATTCCCAGCGATATGTATCACCATCACATCAGCCGCGCATACGGCCTGTCGGTTCAGGGATGGGGTTCATGGTGGGCAGACTGGGCCAAAACCTTGCTGTTGGGTGTGGCCCTGGAAACAATTTTACTTTTGTTGTTGTACTGGATGATCCGTATTAGCCCAAAAAGATGGTGGTTTTACGGATGGCTCATCTGCATCCCCATAGTTGTTTTTTTGATGTTCATCGCTCCCCTGGTGATTGAGCCGTTGTATTTCAAGTTTTCTCCCTTGGATCAAACCAATCCAGAACTGGTGACGCAAATAGAGCGGGTAGTAAAACGCGGAGGCCTCGACATCCCACGCGACCGCATGTACTCCATGAACGCCAGCGAAAAATACACGGGAGATAACGCCTACGTGAGTGGATTTGGTTCCAGCAAACGTGTGGTCGTCTGGGACACAACCCAGAAACACATGACCTCAGGTGAAATCATGTTTGTCTTCGGCCATGAGATGGGGCACTACGTGTTGAATCACATCGTAAAGGGAATCATCGCATTGTTATTGTTGTTGCTCGCGCTCTTATATCTGGCATATCTCTGCTCCGATTGGGCAGTGCGGCGTTGGGGACCCAAATGGCAGATCCGGGACTTCGCTGATTTGGCGTCGGTACCGCTGTTCTTTCTGCTCCTTGGAGTTTTCTCTTTCATCTCAACTCCCTTGCAAAACGGAACTAGCCGCCATCTGGAACACCAGGCAGACACTTTTGGCCTGGAAGCAATTCATGGCCTAGTGCCAGATTCACAAGCAGTTGCCGCGTCAGCTTTTCAGAAATTAGGGGAGAACTGGCTGGAGTATCCGGCGGAGGGAGATTTTTTCGAGTGGTGGTCGCAAGACCACCCGATTACGCGCAAACGCATGCATTACGCGCAGGAATACGATCCGTGGGGACAGGGGAAAGAACCAGAATTCGTGAAAGAAAATCCATCGAAAAATATCAGTTGTCTAAATTGTCCATTTTGTCTAAAATAGGGATAATGAAAAGCGTATCAGCCACCGAAGCCAAGCAACGCCTCGCCGCTCTTCTCGACGCAGCGCAGCGTGAACCCGTGCTGATCCGCCGCCAAAACCGTGACGTGGCGGTCATTATCTCGGCCGAAGAGTACGAACGGATTCGCAAAATTAACGTCACTGAACTCAGTCGAATGATGGATCGTATCGGCACCCAAGCCGTAGCGCGAGGAATGACTGAGGAAATACTGGCTGACATCTTGAAAGACTGATGCGCACTGGTTCTACAGAATCATGAATCGCATCGTCGTGGACACTAACGTATTTGTCAGTGCAGTCATGCTGCCACTTTCCATTCCCCGTCAAGCCGTTGAGATGGCCTGGGCAGTGGTGTCCTGCTCTTTTCCCAAGCCACAATGGATGAACTGGCCGAAGTTCTCTTGCGCCCCAAATTTGGTTCTTATGTCAGCGCGGAAGAGCGCACACTTTTCCTGGGCCGTCTCGGAAGCACCGCCGAATTTGTTCCCATCATTCAACTTGTGCGCGAATGCCGTGACCCAGAGGACGACAAATTTCTAGAAGTCGCTCAGAACGGGGAAGCGGGTTTAATTATTACTGGAGATGCGGATTTGTTAGCGATGCATCCTTGGCGGGAAATTGCGATTCTGACTCCGGCGCAGTACTTAACGTTGTAATGGGTCTAACACTCAGAATGTATTAACTGCGTAGCCACTTTTCATATTGCTTCCAATCGTTGTCTACAAGTTGCCGCTGTTCCTTGTCGGATAATTCGCGAACCTGAAACTTGCGCTGCCAGTATTGAGGATATTCTGCCGCTACCAGGACATCTCTCGAGTCCTGCTTGGCAGTCTCAATGTGTAATCGCAGTGCTGCCAGATTACCCTGCCCCAATTTCAGGACTGCTAGTTGTACGCGAAAGCGCCCGCTGTACAACTTTTCACTGCCGTACTCGTTGAGCAGGGACATTACTTCGTCGAATTGCGGCTTGGGGAAATCTCGAAGGACAACTCTACTGACATCCTCTGCGGTCACCTGAGGTACAGGTTGTTCAATGACCTGACGATTCGTATTGAATTTAGCCAGCCGGCGCCATAGGTTTTTAATTACGCGAGCGATATCCCAAATCACGCGAACAAAAACTCCTTTGTTCTGAGTTCTTTGATCGTATCCCTCAGCTTCGCCGCCTTCTCAAACTCAAACCGCTTGGCTGACTCGCGCATGTCGCTCTCCAGTCGCACGATGTAAGCATCCAGTTCCTCTTGCGACTTAAACTCCGGCATACCCGCGGCTTCGCTGGTCAGATCAGTGTAGTCAGCATCAATCACGCCAGCCAGCGACATATCCAAAGACCGCACGATAGATTCTGGAGTGATCCCATTGGCCACGTTGTAAGCTTCCTGGATCGCGCGCCGGCGATCAGTTTCATCAATGGCCTTCTTCATGGAGTCAGTCATGCGGTCAGCGTAAAGCACAGCGCGTCCATTGAGATTGCGTGCGCAACGCCCGATGGTCTGAATTAGCGAGCCAGCCGAGCGCAGAAACCCTTCTTTGTCGGCATCAAGAATTGCCACCAGCGATACCTCAGGAAGGTCCAGCCCCTCGCGAAGCAGATTGATTCCGATCAACACATCAAATTCACCCTTACGCAGATCACGCAGGATCTTTACACGCTCCAGAGTTTCAATTTCCGAGTGCATATACCGGCACTTTACTCCGACTTCAGCATAATATTCCGCTAAGTCCTCGGACATGCGCTTAGTCAGCGTAGTAACCAGCACGCGCTCATTGCGCGTCACGCGATCACGAATCTCATGCAGCAAATCATCAATCTGCCCTTTGACCGGACGAATTTCCACTGGCGGATCAACCAACCCGGTAGGTCGAATAATCTGTTCAATCACCACACCGGCAGATTTTGTCAGCTCCCACGGCCCCGGAGTCGCCGAGACATAAATCATCTGGTTCATCCGGTGTTCGAACTCCTCAAATGTGAGCGGACGATTATCCAAGGCCGAAGGCAGCCTGAAGCCATACTCCACCAACGTCTCTTTCCGTGAACGGTCCCCGTGATACATCCCATGCAGCTGCGGGACAGTCTGGTGCGATTCGTCCACAAACATCAGATAATCTCGGGGAAAATAATCCAGCAACGTCGGGGGCGGTTCTCCTGGCAGGCGTCCGGTGAAGTGCCGTGAATAGTTTTCAATGCCATGGCAGAACCCCATGGCCTTGATCATCTCAAGATCAAACATAGTGCGCTGGTGTACACGTTGTGACTCCACCAGACGCCCCTGTTTTTCCAGTTCCGCTTCCCACCAGGCCAGTTCCTCGCGAATTGATTTCACCGCCTTGCTGCGCGTCTCCGGTTTCATCACATAGTGAGTTTTGGGATAAATCGGGAGCCGGACATACTTCTGCTTTACCGTCCCAAACAGCGGATCAATCTGCCCGAGCGAATCCACTTCATCCCCAAACAATTCGATCCGGTACGCCATGTCGTCGTACGTGGGAAATATTTCAATCACATCACCGCGCACGCGGAACGTACCGCGGCGGAAGTCTCCATCGGTACGCTCGTAAAGAATCTCCACCAGCTTGCGAGTGATGTCCTCACGTTTGATCTTCTGCCCCTTTTCCAGAAAGAGCATCATGTCGTAATAGGCTTCCGGAGAACCGAGGCCGTAGATGCAGCTCACCGAAGAAACAATGATGCAGTCACGCCGCTCAAATAAAGATCGCGTTGCGGAGAGCCGCAACTTGTCCAACTCGTCATTGATGGTCGATTCTTTTTCAATATAAAGATCGGCGGCGGGAACGTAGGCTTCCGGCTGGTAGTAGTCGTAGTAGGAAACAAAATATTCCACCGCATTGTGCGGGAAAAAATTCTTAAATTCATGGTAGAGCTGTGCCGCCAGGGTCTTGTTATGGGCCAAAACCAGCGCCGGACGGTTAATCTGCTCGATCACCTTGGCCATGGTGTAGGTCTTGCCGGAGCCGGTTACTCCCAGCAGGACCTGGTGTTGCTCGCGGTCGTAGACCCCGCGCACCAGTGATTCGATGGCTTTTCCCTGATCACCTTGAGGCTTGTATTCACTAACCAGCTTGAAATCCATAGACAGACCCGGCCTTGTCCAGAAACTCCGGTTCATGAGCGCTACAGAACGGAATTTTGGGCCAAGGGAATCTTTCTATTATAACGGGAAACAAAACAGCGCGAGGAATGGTTCCTCGCGCTGAGAGAACTTATCTAACAAATAATTTACGGGAGTTTGAAGTTCACCGCGATCTGAGTGTCGATCTCGACAGCCGCGCCGTTCAGAAGGTAAGGCTTATATTTCCACTGTTTTACCGCCTCCACTGCCGCACGGGACAATATCGGGTGACCGCTGACCACTTTAAGGTCTTTGACACTTCCATCTTTGGCAATGGTCGCTTCCAACTGTACCGTTCCTTCAATCCGCAATTGACGGGCTTGCGCAGGATAGTCAGGCGAGACCCGCCTGATAACCAGGCCTTGCGATACGCCTTGCGAAACTTTCACCGTGCGCAGTACGGGCGTTCTTGCCGTGGGCGCAGCCTGCAAAATCCCCGAGAGCGCTTTATCGCCGGAATTCGATGCGATACCCGTCACAGGGATTGCCTGCGGCGCTTGTTCCGCTTGAGCTTGCGCCAGTTTAGAAGCTGAACTCTTCACCACAAGTGCTTCATGCGTGGGTTTTTCCGCGCTGGTAGATGTTGGCTTCTGCATCGCACTGGGTTTCTTCCCTGTGTCGGCAGGCTCATCCGAAGCTTCTTCCTGTGCAACATTCTGATTGGCAGGGGCAGGCGCCTGCGGCTGCGTAGCTGGTGCTGCTGGCTGCGAGCTAGCCGGTGTAGTAGATCCACCCAACGTAATATCCTGTGCAGGGGCAGTCTGTGCTGGAGCAGTCTGTACCGGAGTATTGCTGACCGTAGTCGCGGATCCGGAATGCATCTTGGTGGAAACGAAATATCCACCTGCGGCAGCAAGCAACAAAGCAGCTGCGATGAGGATCCATTTTTGTGCGCCCGAACCGGATGGTTCCGGTGTGCTCAGAATCGGTGCGGAACTATGTGTGTCCGCATAAGCATGTGCAGATGGCCTCGCAGGTTCGCTTACAGCTGGCGCAAATCCTGCTGGTTTAGGTTCTAAAGTCTCATGATGCCGGGGAGCGACTTCTCGCGCCGGGGCGACTCCGGTTGCTTGACCCATGGAAGGATTAGTTCCAGGGAATGGATTGTTGCCTGCCGGAGGCCATGCGGCTTTCGGGGTAATTGATTTTGGAGCGGGGGTTGCTGTAACTGGGTCGGGCATGGACGCCAGCAATGCAGCATCCGTCGTTTCCGTTCGTGGCGTGGGTTCCGCATCCAACTCCAGCATGGAAGGCGCTTCCGGACGTATGGCTGACGAAGCTGGCTTCGTAGTGAGTGACCTGGGCGGCACCGGCTTCAAACTCGGCACTCCGGGTGTCAAAGGCCGCGCAAATGCCGGATTATTTGGTGTAGGTTTTAGAGGCGCTGCCGGAGCTTGCGGGGCAGTAGTCGCTGCCGCAGCTGGTTTTGCCGCATCACCTTTTTTCAACAAACCACGCGCTACACGCAGAGTTCCTTTGGACTGTTCAACATTGATGGGCTTGGTCAATACCAGGTTCGCGCCGATACGAAATGCTTTGGCAATTCCAGGCTGTCCTTCCACCACGGCGACGGCGAGCGAGGTTTTGTTTGGTCCAGAATTGCGCGCGCTCTTGAACAACAATGACGCGTTCTGCTCGTTCTCGCAGTCCACCACGACTGCATCAAAATGTTGTGTGGTAAGTCGTTTGACGGCGGCAAAAGGCTCGTTGGCTGGTTCGACGCTAAACTCCAATTCCGTAAGCACTTGCGTCACCAGTCCAGCGGTCTTTTCATCCGCGCAGAAAAGTAGTGCCTGGTAGCCCATACCAGCCATCCTATTACTTCCATGAGTCGCAGCAAGTTACCGAGGTACTCAAGAAATGGCCCATTCCTGGTTGATTTCCGCGTTTGGTTCTTGTGCAAAATAAGTCGCATTCAGGTTAGGGCAGCGTAATTCTCATCGGGAATTAATTGTGGTCATACAGATACAATGGCACGCATGCGCCTTCCACTCTGGCTCAAAATAATTTGGACGTTGTGGGTGCTCGCGTGGGTCCCGTTGTATTGGAAACACTACGGCGCACAAAATTTTTTATGGTTCTGTGATCTGGCAAACTTTTTCATTCTGCTGGGGTTGTGGATGGAGAGCAGGCTGATTTTCTCCTGGCAGGCAACTGGTTTGTTGGTCTTTCAAACGCTGTACGCGATTGATCTGATATGGGCTTTTGTTTTTGGTGGCCATGTCACTGGCGGAACCGAATATATGTTTGATGTTCAAGTGCCGCTGTTTCTACGCTTAATGAGTCTGTTCCACATCGTGACTCCACCGTTGCTGTTGTGGGCAATTTGGAAGTTGGGTTACGACGAACGTGGATGGAAGTACCAGACGCTTTCAGCTTGGTTGGTAGTCCCCATCTGTTATTTCTGGTATGGACAATACGATATCAATTGGTCGCGCGGACTTTTCGGGCGTGAGCAGCATGTTCTGCCAAATCTTGTTTATTTGATTGGATATTTAATTGTGGTGCCAATAGTGGTGTACTGGCCAACGCACCGGGCATTACAGCGGTGGTCAGGACACTAATTATTATTATGTTTGCGACCACACGAGCCAGTAGAGCCATCAAGCCGAAAGGTTAAGGGATTGAAGGATGCCTGTTCTTCCGTACTACAGTCAGAAAGAAGCCTTACCTGAAGCGGAGATTTGGAGGTTCTTAGACCTCCGAAAATTCCGTGATCTGATGGCCAACCAAGAACTATATTTTCGTCGAGCAGATCTGTTCGATGACAAAAGCGAGGGTATACCGCCCGAGCAATACGCTCGACGTGTCTTAGGGCTCGACCCCTATGACGTCAAAGATGAATTAGCTCTCAATTACCATCTCGGTTCGTTGGCCCAGAGCCGAGAGATGCATTTCATTACATGCTGGTACTCGTACTGGGAGGAAGATCTAGCGATTTGGGAACAGTACGCCCCTGACGGCGTGGCTGTGACTTCACGCTACGGCCTGTTGAAAGAGTGCCTTGCGAGTATTCCTGATGACACGCACATAGGCTTGATTCAGTACGGCACATCTCACCTTACTAACAGATTCAACACAATGGAGTTCATTACGACCAAGCAAGAGAAGTATGCAGCCGAATGTGAGGTGCGAGCTATTTTAACGTCCATCAATCCTTTGGACGGAGGCAATCGGCACGTTGGCCTAAATGGCTTTCTACATCGCGTGCCACTAGACGTGAATCCCCGTCACTCTTGGGTTCACGATTGCAAACGAAGACGAATTTCACTGCAGAAGCTTTTGCAAGGCGTGGTGATTTCACCATGGGCCGAACCTGATGAGGTCGAGGAAATCAAACTGTGGACAAAGGAACGACTCTTTACGGTACCGACGAACTCCGGCCTGAGGAGCGACAGGACCCCGACGCTCAAGGAGTATCGTGACTATCACCACATAACGAAGCCGACACCGCAACCTGAAAGGCTCGCTACTGCACAGGAGTTGGAGTGCTACTACAACGAGCTGATGGCCTTGAAGCTAGATCGTGTTCGCTTCCTGTACAGACAACGTTGGGAAAAATGCCGGTTAGAGACTGACGGTTTGCCAAGTAATGTGGACGTTCAATATCTAGAAACAACATTACGTGTACTGAAAGATATGAAGGTAGTTCAAGTTTGACGCAGCGTAAAACATATAACTTCTGTGATGTCCAAATTCGTTCAGGAATGTCTAACGGTACAATGTAACGTCTAAATTGATAGGATTGCTGCTCGTCGGCGGGAAGGTGTGACCATGTCCTTTATTCGCGATCTCCGGTTTGCTATCCACTCATTGGCGCGCACTCCCGGGCTGGCCTGCGCCGTGATTCTTACGCTCGCGCTCGGCATCGGCGCCAATGCGGCGATCTTTACTCTTGTGCGCGGCGTTCTGCTGCGGCCCCTGGCGAATCGTGACGAAGACCGCCTGATCTACATCCGGCAGAGCGCGCCCGGCATCGGTTCGGAGAACAATAATTTTTCCGTACCTGAAATTCAAGACTTGAAGGCCAGCGTGAAATCGGTCAGCGAATTCGGAGACTTTTCGGCGATCGGGTTCACCATGATCGGGCTGGGTGAGCCGCGTGAAATTAAGTCCGGCGTTGTGGGTGGCTCCTACTTCGAAGTCATGGGCTTAAAACCTGTCCTCGGCCGGCTAATAGATATGCGCGACGATGGACCCAATGCTGCTGGTGCCGCCGTGCTGACTTACCGTTTTTGGACGACCGCGTTACACAGCGATCCTTCGGTGATCGGGAAACAGCTCCGCCTGGATACGCGTACCGCCACCGTCATCGGTGTCCTCGAGCCCTCGGTTCCTTACCCGCAGGACACCGAGCTCATCACCAACGTTGTGTGCAGCCCACATCATCTCTCGGCAACGATGGTCCAAGGCCGGGTTCATCGCATGACGGAGTTGTTTGGACGTCTGGCTCCGGGAGCTTCTCTCGATCAAGCTCGCGCCGAGTTGAAGTCAGCATACTCTGCAATGACGAAGGATCATGCCGAAGCATATCCCGCGTCTGGGCAATTCCAAATTGACGCCAAGCTGCTGCGCGATGAGATCACATCGGGTGCGCGTACCGTGTTGCTGGTCTTGCTCGCTTCCTCCGGCCTGGTGTTCATTATCGCGTGCTGCAATGTGGCGAACCTGATTCTGGCGCGGACGGTGCGACGTGAAGCAGAGTTGGCAGTGCGTTCCGCACTCGGCGCAAGCGCCGCCACGTTACGCCGCCTGCTGCTGGCGGAGAGTCTTTTGCTTTGCGGTGTAGGAGCAATTCTCGGTGTAGTAAGCGCCAGCCCGATGGTACACGTGCTGGCGCGATATGCTTCACGCTTCTCGGTACGAGCGCTCGACTTGAAAGTTGACTTCACTATGCTCTGGCTAGGAGCGGATCTGGCGATTGCGGCCGCTGTGCTGTTGGCCTACGTTCCGCGCTTACCCACTGCCAACACCTCACAATAAACCTCAGTGGCGGAGGAGTACGCATTACCGGCGGAACCAGCCGGCGCCTGCGGATTTTCGCAGTCACCCAAATTGCAGCCTCATTCATACTGCTGGCCGGAGCGAGCATGCTGATCAAGACCCTGCTCACTCTGCAAGCCACGCAGACTGGTTTCGACATGCACCGTGTATTAGCCATAAATATGCCAGTGATGTCTTATGGCAAGACTCCGGATCAAATCATCAATTTTCATCGGGAGAGCACTCCGCCGCATCAAGGAATTGCCGGGAGTGGACGAAGTCGCGGTAGGAACCACCGTGCCCTGGCGAGATGCCGGCGGCTTCGGTCCTGGATTTGCATACACCGGCGAAGGTCATGTCAAAGGCACTCATGAAGAGGATCCAATGGCGCAGTTCCGCGTGGTTTCGCCGGGATTTTTCGCGCGCTCGGCGTGCCCATCGTCGAAGGCAGGGACTTCAACGATAATGACCGGCGTGGCGGCGAGCCTGTAGTGATCATCAGTCAAACTGTGGCGCAGCGGATGTTTCCCGGCCAGGATGCCCTCAATCGGCACATTATGTGGACCGACCCGGTGATGGACTTCATCAGCATGAGCAAAGGACCGCGCCGAATTGTCGGGATCGTTGCTGATGTGGATGATCAGCACATAGTCCCGGGACGCGGCGCTAACCATCTATCATCCATTCGGCCAGGTGCCCGGACAATCTTTCCGACAATGGCGTGGGCATCTTTGGCGGGCGGTTGTTCGTGCACACGCACGGCGATCCTTACGCGCTGGTCACGCCTGTCACTCGCGTCGTGCGCGAGCATGTCGGTTGATCAACCCGTCGAGCACGCCGCTACGCTTGCAAGACATTCGCGCCGAAGTGCTCACTCCTGATCGGCTCAACTCAATTGTCTTCGGTGGATTTGCCGCGGTTGCTTTGGCGATTGCCATCGTGGGTGTGGCTGGCGTGCTGGCATTTTCCGTCAGTGCACGTACCCGTGAATTCGGAATTCGCCTGGCAATCGGCTCGCAACGCCGGCACCTGTTGAGCCAGGTTGATCGCCGAAGGAGCTGTAATGGCGGGTGCTGGTGTGATTGCCGGTGCAGCGTTCGGGTTCATACTGGCAAAGTTCGCGGGCAGGTTTTTTGCAGAGGCCAAAATGCCAGGCGCCTTGCCGGTGGTTGCTTCCGCCTTATTGCTGATGGTGGTCGCGGTCATCGCATCGGTGTTGCCCGCTACACGCGCTGCGCGCGTTGATGTTATGCAAGCATTGCGTTCGGAGTGACCGCGTAAGGGCCATCGCTAGTAAGACAATTACTGAATCGTAGCTAGTGCTTTCTGCGTAGCTTCCAGAAGCGCATCTGCTCCAACTGGTTTTCCAGCCGCGTGTTCCATCCAAAGATCTGGAGTGACCCGTCCCATCTTGGCAATGCGTTCAAACTCAGGCCCAATGCTGCCGGCTTTCTTCATCTGCTCCTCAATCTGATGCGCGATCAAATGTCCGATCGGATAGTCGGGCAGATAAAGAAAGTAGTTGATCATATGGGAATAAACGCCGAGCAGAATCACATCGCTTCTTATGAAATACCGGCGCATAGTAGCTGTTCCAGATGTCTTTCGCAATCTGTACGGTGGCATCGTTCAGTTGTTTCGGAGTGGCGTCAGGATGGTCATACATCCAATGCCAGACCGCGATATCTACCAATGCCACACCAGAAATTTCATAGGTGCCCCAGAAATCATTCAGCGTTTTCAGAGCCTCACTCTTCGCATCGGGGGCACCCAAGTCCGAGCAACTCAAGATCATGCCCTTGAAATACAAAAGCCAGTGCTTCGGTGAAAGCAGTTCCGGGCACGCCGCTCAACAACGCATGGTCCACATCGTTAAGCGATAACGTCTGCTCTACGTTGTGTCCCATCTCATGGACCGCAATATTAAAGCCCTTATAGTTCATCCCTGACTTTCTCGATACGGGTACGAAGATGAGCTTTTTCAGAGCGCATTTGCGCGCCCATGGCGTGACCCGAACCACGCGCCGGGTCTACAACGATATTGTCCGCAATATACTTCGCCCGCTCCGGAGCAAACCCCAGTTTCATTAGCAGATTGGGAATATCTTTTTTATAAGCCTCGGCGTTTGGATAACGCTTGGCGACAATTTCATCGAGCTGTGCTTCGGTGTACTTGTTATTTGGCCGAAAGCCGTTGTACCAGATATCAAACGGTTCCAATGGACGTCCCAGGCGGCTTTCGATCAGCTTGGCAGTTTGCGCGGCTTGTGGCGAAGTCAAAACTTGTTCAAGCATAGCTTTGACCCGCGCTTCGGGAATTTCGCGGTCTTCCTCAAACCGGCGTGCCATCAGGGTCGGCGCTGTAGGCGAGTACGGGTCCGCCTTACGTGCCGCAAGAAAAGTCTTGAGCAGCATCGCGTAACGGGTGTCGGGCTCGCGGGTATTGCTGGCAGCTTTTGTTTTTATGGCCGAGGGCTCTGAATCAACTTCCGCGCGATGTTTTCACTTCATTGGTGTAGGGATTCCAGTCCACGCCCGGATTGTCCACCACGACCGCAGGAATCGTCTGAGTAACAATCCGTTCCATCACCTGCTGAATCATGCGCTGCTTGGCGAGCCCGTTTTGCATGTCGGTGTAGTCAGATTTAATTTCATCGCGCAGATTCCAGTGGCTCAACAGCCGCATCTTGGGAGGAAACAACCGCTGCCCGTTGGCATCGACCAGGTGATGCATCCAAATGTTGTATTCGTCGATGTAGCGTGCTGCCTCGGCCTCCGCCTCCGCTGATGGCCAAATTCACCTGCGCTGGAACTCGTTTGGAAAAACCCTGTGCCAGCCTCGCCTCGGCCCATTGCCTTCGCGTCCACGTCGGCCCATCCTGCAAACGTTCCTCAAGGGTGGTCAGAGGAAAATTCAAAAGCACCGTAAACGCCAGCTTATTCTGAAAAAAATCATCCAGCAGGTGTGCCGACGGATCATACCCGGCAAATGCCTGATCAAAGGGAAGCACTGGCCCAAGATCAAGGTCCATCTGCTGGCGAAACTCCCGGTTGATCTCATGCATATGTCCGGAAAGCTCTTCCAGTAAATGTTCAAAGCGGTTGAACATCGTGTCCAAGGTGGCTGATCTCCGGCAAAATTCGTGTTGATGAATTCTTCGTACGTGGCAGCATCGCCATCTTCCGGTCGCCAGAATTCTGAAACCTGTTGCAAGCCGCGCTGGATACGGACCCGTTGACCCTCTCCGTATTTCTTGACCAACTCAGCTTCTAATTTCTGATTTGTAGTGTGAATCCACGCCGGAGCAGGGGCCTGCACCGCCGGCTGCGAAGAATCGGACATTGCTGGCTCCTGAGATTGAATGCGCGGCAAGGTAAGCATGCCAACGATCAGTAATATGAATATTCCGAACAGACGCCGTCGCGCATTCCTGGGACAATCGGGACTTAAATCCATGCTGACCGCCATCTTATCGTAACTGCGGTTAGCAAGTACGGCGCGGCATGGTGCTTACAAATTCAGAGAGATCCAGTTTCGAAATGTGCGCCTGCCGTAGTTTTGCCGGCGGCCTGCAATCGTTCCTTGCGATGGACCATGGCCTCCCAGAGTTGGTCCTGGGAGTGCAGAAGAATGTGTTCCGCATCTTTGTATTCAGTGATGTCTTCGAGTATCTCCACGTATTGCTGGACTTTTCCGTTAGCATCCGCCACAGGAAAAAAGCGGTCCCAAATCCAGCAGGTACGGCCGTCCGGTCCAACGATACGAAATTCCGCTTCGCCGATTTCTCTATTTTTTTGTTTATCCAGAAGCTCTTCTGCGATTTTTCGATCTTCAGGAAGCACTGCTCTCATCCATGAGGCCGGATCGGAGTACAAAGTCTCACAGGACTGCCCCCAAAGCTTTTGATAGCCGGAGCTGATGTAGGTGAACGTCAATGTACTTGCATCTTTGACCCAAAATACCTGATGAATATTATTGGCCAATAGATCCAACTTAGTTTCCGTGCTGCGCACCATGTCCAGCATGGAGTTGATGGCCGATCCTAATCCAGAAATCTCATCTTTACCACTGACGTAGACATGTTTGGCCGTCCAATGCTGCCTGGTAATTTCTGCTACCTGGGTGTGGAGTTGCGCAAGTCTTGAAAGAACGCTGTTATGCAACAAAAACCAGGTAACGAGGGCAAAAGAAAAACCAAGGATACAAAGCGCTACCAGGAAATAGTGGATTCCCTTTAGCCCACTTTGTGAAATGCGGCGGTCCCCATCCGCCCGCAGCATGACCGCTGGGTCGCCGTGAATGTCCCGCAACAGGGCGTAAGCGGAAATTGTGTTGGAGTCCAGCGTCTGCACTGGAAACCCCTCGGCATTCTGCGAAAATTGCTGGCGTGCCAACTGGAAATCAGCAGGCAGGTCGCGATCAGTCACTGTGCCGACCGACAGATGAGTGCGAGTTACAGTCTGTAAATCCATCAGCGCCTGTGCATCAAGGTCGCGTGTCATAACGATTACTCCACGAACCGGCCCTTGATGTTCGGTTGTGGTGATAGGACAAGCCGCAATCAACAGTGTGCCATTGGATTGAAGTAAAACTCCAGAGGCATGGGTAGACGACGAACTGACTAGCCGCACCCATGAATGGTTTTTTTCGTCGGTTCCGTATTGCTTCTCGACGGCGCGCTCGACCTCGTCGAGCATCCGCGCGTGCGCGCCGAGCTAACGCGCCGCCTTCGATTCATCGTCGTCGACGGCTTCCAAGACACAGCCCGATCCAGCTCGCGCTGTTCGTCCGCCTCCACGCGCTCGCCGGCCGCTCGGTCTGGGTCGGCGATCGCCGAAGCAGTGCATCTTCGAGTACGCGGGCGCCGATCCGGTCCTGATGAACACCGTCGGTGACTCGGTAGCGATAGGGCGCAGGTGGTGGATCTACTGGCTCAGTTACGTATGTCTGGTACGCCCTGCTCACCTACGAATACACGCATGCGAATGGCAAACGCTGCTGCAATTGCCGCTCGCGGGGGACTCGCCGCACCTGCAAGTCGCTTTGAATTGTTTTTCCATGGACGAGGCTTCCGGCGCTGTTCGAATCGCTTGCTGCTGTGCTTTCTCGAGCGATTCCGGCTATAACTTAAACCGAATGGCGTCGGCCGTCTACTTCGACGCGCAACGCGCGATGCAAGGGAGGATTGGCATTGATGAGCGAGAAAAATAATTCCGATCACCCGCGAGTAACTTTCGGCGTGCGAGTTCCTAACTCGGGGCCGCTGGCGACGGCCGAGTCGATGGTCGAAGTCGGCCAGGAAGCCGAAGCCCTCGGCTACGATTCGATCTGGGTTCACGATCATTTGACCTGGTCCGACGAGATCCATCGCACGCATATTTCTTCCGGGGCGGATCACGGCGAGGCGGGCAACGCAAGAGTCCGGATTTTTACGAGGCGATGACTTCGCTGGCTTATCTCGCCGGGCCAGGTTCATTCAGTGCGTCTGGGCATCGCCTGCGTCGTGGTGCCTTGCCGCAATCCGTTGCTCGCCGCCAAGCAAATCGCCACCCTCGACGTGCCTATGCAACGGCCGGCTCGATGTCGGCGTCGGCATCGGCTCGCCGTCGACGATCAAATCGCGCGAATACGAAGTCTTCGGCGTCGATCGCAAAGCAGCGCGGCAAAATCGCCGACGATCATCTGCGCGCGATGAAGACAGATTTGGACCACGCATCCATCCAGCTACGAAGGACCCTTCGTCAGTTTCACAGACGCCGAGATTTGTCCGAAGCCGTTGCAACGGCCTCATCCGCCGCTGTGGGTCGGCGGTTGGACCGAAGCCGCGATGAAGCGCGCCGCTGCGCTCGGCGACGGTGGCTGCCGGCGTGGTTGCTGCCGGAAGACATCGGCAAGAGATTTCGCGAGCTTAAAGACATGGCCGCCGAGTCTGGGGCGTGATCCGGAACAAATTCATCTCGGCATCGAAGTCTACGGCTGCATCGACGAAGAACCTGCCAAAGCGCGGCGCGACGGCTTCGGCACTTTGGCGATCGGCCAAAGCACCTTCGAAAGATTTTTTTTACATTTACTTCGCCGGTTCCGTCTCCGCGATCGA
>CAWBXL010000064.1:0-17023 GCA_963792305.1 uncultured Acidobacteriaceae bacterium
AGATAGCAACCCGGAAAACCTGGTGCAGTTCGCGGTGATGGGCGAGATTTACTTTCGCAGTATGTTTGGCACGAGAAAGCCTAAAGTCGGCCTGCTCTCCATTGGGGAGGAGGAAACCAAGGGGAACGAACTCACGCGAGACGCTTTCCAGCTGCTTAAGCAACTTCCACTGAATTTTATTGGTAATGTAGAAGGCCGGGATTTATACAACGGAAAGATTGATGTAATCGTGGCCGACGGATTCGTGGGAAATGTTGCGCTGAAGATTTCCGAGGGTGTGGCCAATTTAGTCCGCTACACGCTGAAAGAAACTTTGAAGGCGACGATCACGCGGCAGGTTGGATATTTGCTCTCTCGCAGCGCATTCACAGATTTTAAAAAGCGCTTAGACCATACAGAATATGGCGGCGCGCCCTTGCTTGGAGTAAAGGGTGTGTGTTTTATTACCCACGGGTCGTCGAATGCGAATGCGATTAAAAATGCGGTTCGTGTGGCGGCAGAGTTCGCGGAACGGAAGATTAATCCTAAAATCGAAAAGGAACTGGCAACAATCGCAGCCCATGTGGTCCCGGCCGCCTCGGCCGGGAGTGAGCTTTAGCTCGGACTAAAGTCCGGGCAGCCGATGCGGCTGCTTACCACATGACTTGTTGAAAATTAAGAAAACATCATGACATCTACTCTAGCTTTCCTATTCCCCGGCCAGGGCTCTCAAGCCGTAGGTATGGGCAAAGAGTTGTACGAAAAATACCCGGTTGCGCGCCAGACATTCGCGGAAGCCGACGAAGCCCTTGGCTACAAGCTTTCCCAACTTTGCTTCGAAGGGCCGGAAGATCAACTGCGCCTGACTGAGATCACTCAGCCGGCAATCCTTACAACTTCCGTTGCCGCATGGCGCGTGCTGGATGAAAAGGGAATCAAGCCAAGTTTCGTTGCTGGTCACAGCTTGGGCGAGTACTCTGCTCATGTGGCCGCTGGGACGCTGGCCTTCAGCGATGCCGTCCGCACCGTCCGCAATCGCGGAAAATATATGCAGGAGGCAGTGCCTGTCGGCGTTGGTGGCATGGCAGCTATCTTGGGGATGGATGCTGAAGCCGTCGCCGCTGTTTGCCGTGATGCCTCCGCCGGAGAAGTCTGCGAACCAGCGAACCTGAATTCTCCCGAGCAAATCGTAATCTCTGGACACAAGACTGCCGTGGAACGTGCCGCCAGTCTGGCTGGCGAGCGTGGGGCCAAAAAAGCTGTGATCTTGCCCGTGAGTGCTCCGTTTCATTGTTCCCTCATGAAACCGGCGCAGGATCGTCTGGCCGCAGATTTGAACACGCTCACATTTAGTAAGCCGGCCTGGCCCCTGATATGTAACGTGGACGCATCACAGGTAGGGGATGCGGATCGTAGCCGCAATGCCTTGGTTAGCCAGGTGACTGGCTCAGTAAAGTGGGAGCAGTCCATGCGCTGGCTGATTGAAAAGGGAGTTCAGACTTTCGTCGAAGTTGGACCGGGGAAAGTGCTCTTTGGCTTGATGCGCCAGATTGACCGGTCGCGTAAATGCATTTCAGTCGGCGATGAAGCTTCCCTGCAAAAGGCGCTGGAACAGTTGTTGGGGGCTGCTCCGGTCGGATAGTTTCCGCGTTCGCACTTTTTGGTTGGGGTAATCAGTATGCATTTGCGCAGCAGTTTGCATCTGTGGATGTTTTTATTTTTGATTGCCACATTGAACGCTCAGAGTCAGACACTTGATTCCAGCAACAGCGTACCAACTTTTAAATCTAAAGTCCGTGTCGTACTTGTTGACATCGTCGTAAGCAACAGTAAAGACGAGCCGATTCCCGGCCTGGTCAAAAACGACTTCGAGATTTTGGAAGACGGCCAACCACAGACTGTCTCGTTTTTCGAAGAGCACAAAGGCCCATCTTCGGCCCCGGTCAAATTGCCGCCGCTGCCACCACACGTGTACACCAACTTCCCCGTGACGCAAACATCTGACGCGGTGAACGTATTATTGCTGGATTGGCTCAATACGCATCCACGAGACCAGGCATACGTCCGCGCGGAAGTCGTTAAATACCTTAAAGACGTGCCATCCGGCACACGCCTTGCCGTCTTCGTGCTGGGCGAACAGCTACGTATCGTGCATGGAGTTACAACCGATTCAGCAGCACTGCTAACTGCGTTTGAAAACAAAAAAGATGAAACCGGTCCGTTGATCTCCCGATTATCTGCCACGCAGGAAGATCCGTCGGGAATGATTGCGCCTACCCCACAGATGTCAGAGGAAACAGCAGGTTTGCGGCAGAGCGTTGCCAACGAGACCAACGCTTTCATAGGCAGCTCACGCATCGGAGCAACACTACAAGGCCTCCAGCAGTTGACGCGATATCTGTCCGCAATTCCCGGCCGTAAAAACTTGCTTTGGTTTTCGGGATCATTCCCCATCACAATTTTCCCTACCACAGATGCAAAGACGTTCCACCCCATGACTCCATATCAGAGAGAACTGCAACAGACATCCGATCTACTCACGCCAGGTCAGGTGGCGATATATCCCATTGCCGCGCAGGCACTCGCCGGGCTGCCACAATATGAAGCCACCCTTGGTGGCAAAGGTCCGTCTCACGGAGGAGGATCAACGTGTCGAGTTGGAGCGCGCAGGAGGCCAGATCGCCATGGAAGAGTTGGCCCGCGACACCGGCGGTAAGGCTTACTACAACAGCAATGGCCTGAGTGACGCGATGGCACACGCGATTAACAATGGTTCTCGCTACTACACGCTCGCTTACTCACCCGGCAATAAAAAGATGGATGGTAAGTTTCGCAAGATTCAGGTCAAGTTGCTGGGCGATAACTACAAGCTATCCTACCGGCAAGGTTATTACGCAGACGAAGTGCCGAAAGGATCCACCGGAAAATTCGGTGATGACACATTGATGCCGCTGCTGGTTCACGGCCTGCCCGACTCTACGCAAGTACTCTACAAAATACATGTGGCGCCTGTGAATATGCAGCCTGATCCAAACGCGGACATAGCAGGCGGCAACACCAGGCTGAAACGGCCGGTGACACGCTATGGAGTGGATTTTGCTATCGCCGAACAAGACATCAAGCTGGAGACAACTCCCGATGGCGTGCGCCATGGAAACATTGAAGTAGCCATGATCGTCTATGATCGTGACGGAACTCCTCTGAATTGGGTCATCCGGAAGCCAGTCGTCTCACTCGACCCTATGGCGTATGCATCCCTGGAGCAAGTAGGTCTTCAGTTGCATCTGGAGATCGACGTGCCTCCGGGAAATGTTTTCTTACATAGCGGAATCTACGACTCCGGATCAAACAAGGCAGGCACTCTAGAGGTCCCGCTAGGGGACGTGGTCCATCCTGTGCCAGCCCCAAAAAATTGAGCGCACTACGCAAATAAACGACGGTTGTGCAAAGCTAGTGAATCTCGATATCGCAGGGAACGTAACCCAATGACTTGTCTTCTTTGTTCACATAAACCTGGGCGTGTTGCGCGCGTTGATTCACGACAACATCCACCACAATTCCGCTGCCTGCTTTGGGGCAATTTCCCGCCCAGAAGATGTCATAGGTATTGATTTTTCCCCAGTCGCCACCCAAACCCCAGTCCGTATAAAACTCTTTGTAGGGATAACGTTCATACTGGGCTTGGTGTTCCTTCCATTGCGGGTCATGCATCCAGATTGCATAAGCAGTATCGTAGTCCTGCTTTTGCAGCGCGCTGAAAAATTTGTTCGCGACATGTTCTTCCGGCCAGTAGCGAAAAATCCAGGTGAGTCCCGCCAGAACCAGAATTACGATTGCACTACCAATAATTATGACCAAGCGGCGGCGGTCGCGAGTGGGATCGTATTGTTTGGCATCAAGCAGTGTCATGGCTCTCCCTAAGCATAATGGATAGCAGGCACCGCCGAAAAGTTCCCACTTTGTTAGGTAGAGTCCTAATTTGATTTCTCTGCTATCTCTGCGGAAGTTTCTCTGCGTTCTCCGCGGTTAAGTCTTTTGACCTTTCTCAGGCAATAGCAACGCTTTTTACCGCAAAGGTCGCGGAGAAATACCGCGGAGAAGTCAAAATTAGGGCACTGCGCCTTGTCCGTGGTTGTTTACAGCGTCCGTTTGAACAGCGGAATAGCGATACCTAGTGTGGCTACTCCAAAAATAAAAAGGAAAAGCATGTCGGGCACAATGGCCCCAAGTCCGGCCTCTTTGAGCAGTAGGGCTTTGAAGCCATGGACGGCGTAGGTAAAGGGATCAACGCGTGCTATGGCCCGCAACCACCAGGGAAATGCCTGTATGGGGTAAATCGAACCACTAGGAAAAAACAACAGAGTATTGAGGATGCCGAACATGGCCCGTGGTACCAGCGGGTCCTCCACCCGAACCATAAGCAGGAACATCATGGAATTAAAGGCGACCGAGGTCAGCATAATCATGATGAACAGTCCGAGCGCGATGGAGGGCGTGAACAAAGTTCCGACACCGGCCATGAGAGAGCCGATCACAGTAATAATGGTTCCTGTCATTACCGCTTTGATGGCCCCAGCTCCGTTGAGTCCGAAAACGAGTTCGGTCTTAGTGATGGGCGTGACCAGATAGCCTTCGTGGACGCCGCGGGCCTTGTCGTCGATGTACAGCATTCCCCCGCCGATCATGACTGAAACAAACATGGCCAGCGCGATGGAACCAGGCAAAAGATACTTCATGTATTCGATATACGGATAAAGTTCCACGACATCGAGCGCGGTCTTTTGCAGAAGACGGGGTTCGATGGTGGGTTCATTTAACGCTTGGGTCAGCTCATTGAGTTTCTCCTCCAACGTGGAGCTCATGAAATTGTCGCTGTTGTCCACAATCAACGCGATCTGCGGGTGGTTCTGTTCGTATACACGGCGTGAATATTGCGGAGGGATAATCAGCGCGCCGTCAATCTTGCCGTTGCGTACGTCTTCCATGGCTTGTTTTTCGTCCGTGTATGTAACAGGCAGGAACGTGCGCACGTTAACGCGGACTGAATCGAAGGCTTCACGGATCTTTAATGCTTGAGTGCCGCCGTCTTCGTCCACAATTCCCATCTTCGCGTCTACGATTTTTCCACCAAAGGCGTTGCCCAGGATAATGAGCTGTACTAGCGGGAAAATCATGGACACCATCATCAGCGCCGGGGAACGGAAGAACTTGCGCAGTTCACGCTCGATGATCGCCATCATCCGGTTCATGGCTGCATCCCCGGTCTGGGCGGCATGACGAAGCTGTGCGCTTTTACCAACTCATCGCGTAGCTGTCGTCCTGTGTAGTGGACGAATACATCATCCAGAGTTGTGTTTTGCACGGAGAGCGATTTCACCTCTGCTCCTGCTTGCACTGCTAGTTCCACCAACTGTGTGGTCGTGCGCGAACCATTGCTGGTAAGGACGCGAAACATTCCGGCGCCCTGATGTTTCACGGAAGTAACATCATCCAGTTTTTGCAGGCGCTGCTCCCAATCGTCGGGGATGCCGGTAAATTGTGCTTCGATTACATTCGACCCTGGAACACTGGCCTTCAGCGCTTCAGGCGTGTCGAGGGCAACTAATTTGCCGTGGTCTACGATCGCGATACGATTGCAAAGACGGTCCGCTTCATCCATGTAGTGAGTGGTGATCAAAATTGTAAGTTGGCGTTTGCTCTTGATGTTGGTCAACATTTCCCACACAGCCACGCGGGAAACGGGGTCGAGCCCGGTAGTTGGTTCATCCAAAAAGAAAATGCGGGGGCTATGGACCAATCCCCGCGCGATTTCCAGCCGTCTCCGCATACCGCCCGAAAGAGTTTTCGTTTGTGCCCCACGCCACTTGGTCAGGTCTACGAGTTCCAGCAATTCGTCGATCGCTTCTTTGCGTCTCTTTGGCCGGCACTTCATAAAGTTTGGCGTAGATATTCAGGTTCTCTTCGACAGTTAAATCAATATCGCTGGTCAACGCCTGAGGGATTACCCCGATTGCCCGTCGCGCAGCATCAGGATCTTTGCTCACGTCATGCCCCAAAATGCGGGCCGCGCCCCCGGTAATTGGGATGAGCGTGGTCATCATCCGAATCAGCGTCGACTTACCCGCGCCGTTCGGCCCCAACAGGCCGAATATCTCTCCTTCTTTGACGGTGAAAGAAACGTCATCGACTGCCGTGAAATCCCCATATTTTTTGACAATATGGTCCACTTCGATGGCATTCGCTTGACCAAAAGACGCATCATCGCTGGCCGCGACATTTCGAACATCGAGATCGGCGGTCATTGCTTCTCCGCAGTCGCGCTGCCGTTGCCTGAGGTCCCCTGCATTTGATCTTTAGAGACGAGCACATCAGCTGTCATACCGGGAACATAGGCGCCTTTCGGATTGGCCAGACGTACTTTCAAAACAATGGTTTTGATATCGCGCTTGCGCCGGCTGACATCGCGTTGTGTAGCAAAATCAGCTTCGGCAGATTTAAAAAACACTTTGCCCGACGTTATAGTTCCTCCCGGCAGCTGGACCCGTAATGTGTCTCCCAGCCCAATATGATCGGCGTAAGTCTCGGGAATAGCAGCGCGGACCCAAGTGTCACTAAGGTCTACGATAGTCACGATCGGCTGCCCAGCAGTCAGTACTTCTCCTTCACGCGCCGCACGAACTGAAACGGTCCCGCTCACCGGGGCATAGATTTTTGTGTATCCCAGACGGACGTCGGCTTCCTTCAATTGCTCTTCCGCATTAGCCAGTTGGCCTTGCATGGACCTCACATTGCTTTCAGCCGCGTGCGCCTGATGGGTATTCGCGACGGCTGTATTCAAGTCAGCTTCAGACGCCGTTACTTGATCTTTTAGTGCTTGTACCGTCGCCTGCTGTGCTTTGAGATTACTTTCGGCTTGCACGCGTTCTTGTTCCGAGGCAACTCCGGACGCGGCCAGGTCAATGGTGCGCTGACTATCGCTTTGCACCCGCACCAGCGTTGCTTCAGCCTGGGTCAGTTGTGCGCGCGCTGATTGCAGTCGCGCCTGGGCATTGGCTACATTGCTGGTAGTCGAGCCCTGCGTGGCTTCCTTCGTGGCCTGGGTCGAGTTGACCTGCGAACGCAGACTATCAATCGTCGCTGCGGCAGCACGGGCTTGTGCTTCCAGTTCCGCCGGATCAATCAGGGCAATCAAGTCGCCTTGTTTCACTTGTGTGCCTTCATCCACCAGCAGCTTCGCGATTCGCCCCGCGACCTGTGGGCTGACGATTACCTGGTTGGAATCTACGGTTCCAATCAGCACCAAGTCTTTTGTGCTGGGAGTAAAGAAGAGGTAGTAGCCGAGCGCCACCACGAAAATCACTCCCAAAAAAGACATCACTTTATTGCGAACACTCACGAGCGTGCTCCTTTGGAATCAAGTGTCGGATCACGGAACAAGGCGGTGGAAATAAAATCCAGCACCGCAGCGCGGCGTTGCGCGATACGTTCTGGTGATAGCGGGTCTGCTCCACTCATCATTCGCATGGCAGGCGCACTGGTGAAATAGAAGACGATCACAGAGATCATGGATGGAATGAATTGCCATGGATCCACCGGACGGAACTCCTTGGAGGCGACGCCTGCTTTGAGTACTTCCGCGACCCCCATAAATAGCGGACGAAAATATTTAGTGACGATGCGCTCCAGGTGGACCGGCTTCCCTTTGCTCGCGCTCATCATTTCTGACTGCGCAATGCGTGGGTACAACGGATGGCTGGCAATGTAATCGAAGTGCATTCCAGCGTACGTGAGGATTTTTTCGCGCGGCGGTAAATCTTCGGACAATATTTCCTGTACAGCCTGCCAAAGCCCCCCGAAAACCTGGTCTAACACCGCACCGTGCAGTGATTCCTTGTCTTTGAAGTAGTAATAGAGCAAGGCCTTATTGACCTTGGCGGCGCGGGCAATGGCATCGGTGCGCGCGCCGGCTGGCCCTTCGCGGGAAAATTCTGTAATCGCCGCATTCAGAATGGCGGCGCGGCTTTCCTCCGGGCGTCCACGGCTGCCCATACGCGGCTTGGAATGTGATGTTCGGACAGGCCTCATATTAATTAACCAGTTAGTTAGATGATACTAAATCGGGGCAAGGTCCGCAATGGTTTTTCAGGAGTAGAATTCCTCACGATCTGCGGCCCTGTTTTTGAACGTCCACCCCGAAGAGGAGGACGAATGGTCCGTGCTTTTATTTTAGTTTTTCTTTTCAGTCTCACGGTTTTTCGCCAAACCATAACTCGCCCAACATAACATTCATTCGTTTCGCAGAATTTGAAATCCCCTGCATCCGCTAGCAAAGAGTAATATGACTCGCCATGAATCGCTCTTATTCCAACGTGAAGCTTCTGCTCCTTGGTGCGGCAGCAGGTATTGGCTATGGAATTTTCATCCGGCTGGCATTTGGTACGCGAGCGGTCAATCAGTTCGTTGGTGTAATGTCATTGGCATTTTTGTTTGTGATGCCATTTGTCTGCGGTTTCATCGCCGTCTATTTTGCGGAGATTCGTCAACCACAGTCGGTTGTGGTTTGGCTGCTGGTTCCTTGGATCACCATTGCAGGCGGGTGTGCCGCCATGCTGGCGTTCCTGATCGAAGGCTGGATTTGCATCGTCATGTATTTGCCGGTCGGCTTGGTGCTTTCCTCCGTCGGCGGTGTCGTTGCCGGATTGATTGCTCGCAACAAACGGTTGAAACGAGTTGGCAATATTACGACTGTCTGCATTCTTTTCCTGCCTTTCATTTTTAGCCCGCTGGAACCCTCACTGTGTAATCGCCACGATATTCGCACGGTAGAAAATGTGATTGAAGTGCAGGCCTCGCCAGATGCAGTTTGGGACCAGATTAAAACCGTTTCCGCTATTCGCAAAGACGAACTGCAACCCTCCTGGAGTCACCGCATTGGATTTCCCGATCCGATCGCCGCGACGCTGTCATATGAAGGAGTTGGCGGAGTGCGCCAGGCTTCCTTTGACGGAGGCGTTTTGTTTATTGAAGTTGTCGATGTCTGGGAACCCCAACAGCGCCTGGCGTTTTCGATTCATCCGCAGACGGCGCAGATTCCCAATAAAACTTTGGATGAGCACGTCACCGTCGGCGGGCCTTATTTTGATGTGCTGCGGGGAGAGTACAGAATCGAGCCATTGGCGGACGGCAAAGTCCGTTTGCATCTCACAAGCTGGCAACGTGTCTCCACAGATTTCAATTGGTATGCGCATTTCTGGACGGATGCTGTGATGTCAGATTTACAAAAAAGAATTTTGCATGTGGTGCAGCAGCGGGCAGAGGCGCAGAGAAAGCCCTAAAATCAGGTTAAGAATTGTTCTAAATACAGTTTTTCCGCCGGGCATGTCGTTGCATATGCTTTATCAAGGACTAACATGAAAATATGGAAGCCATTACCGCACGCTGCTGTGTAGTTGGAGGCGGCCCAGCTGGAATGGTCTGTGCTTTTCTGCTGGCACGGATGGGGATCGAAGTAGTTGTCCTGGAAAAGCACGCGGATTTCCTGCGTGACTTTCGTGGCGATACCATTCATCCTTCGACGCTCGAGATCATGCATGAACTCGGCATTCTCGACGAATTCCTGAAATGCCCTCACCAAAAAGTTTATGAAATCGCCGGACAGGTGGGGCACGACAACGTCAAAATTGCAGACTTTCGCCACCTACCTACGACTTGCAAATTCGTTGTTCTTATGCCGCAGTGGGATTTTCTCGATTTCATCAAAGCGCAAGCAGGGAAATATCGTGGCTTTCATTTGCGAATGGTGACCAAGGCCACAGGAGTCATCGAAGAACGTGGCGTTGTCGTTGGGGTGCGAGCTGAAACTTCGCAGGGGCCACTGGAAATCCGCGCCGGTTTGACGATTGGCGCGGATGGGCGCCACTCGATCATTCGCCAGAGTGCAAATTTGAAAGTTATGGACATCGGTGCGCCGATGGATGTCTTGTGGATGCGTCTCAGCCGCGGTCCCACAGATCCTGCCCGCACATTTGGGCACTTCGACCGCGGCAAAATTCTCGTTCTGATCAATCGCGGAGACTACTGGCAATGCGCATTTGTGATCGCGAAAGGCCAGGCGGATAAAACTAAAGAGAAAGGGCTGCCGGCGTTTCGCGAGGAGCTGGCGGGCTTTGAACCGTTCCTGAAAGCTCGTGTTGATGAGCTGAAAGATTGGAAAGACGTCAGCCTCCTCACCGTGAGTGTTGACCGCTTGGAAAAATGGTCGAAGGCAGGACTGCTCTGCATCGGCGATTCAGCGCATGCCATGTCTCCAATCGGAGGGGTTGGAATCAATCTTGCCATTCAGGATGCTGTCGCGACCGCAAATTTGCTCGGCCCCATACTTGTTGAACGGGTTCCATCCGAAAGCGAACTGGAATTAGTGCAACAACGACGAAATTTTCCCACGCGTGCCACACAGAAACTTCAGGTGCTTGCGCAGAACAACATTATCGGGAAAGTATTGGCCAGCACGAAACCGCAAAGTGCGCCGTGGCCTCTCAAACTACTCGATCGGGTTGAACTGTTGCGACGTATTCCTGCCCACGTGATTGGAGTTGGATTTCGGCCGGAGCACATCAAAACTCCGGCAATTCGTTAGTTGTTTCCGCCGGCAATCGAGGGGACGAGCAGGACTTCATCGCCGTCTTTAAATGCATATCCATTTCCGCCCAGGAAGCGGATGTCTTCTTCATTCACATAGACATTCAGGAAGCGGCGGATTTGGCCGTTCTCGTCACGGAGATGCGGTTTGAGGGCGGGGAATTTCGTGTCGAGCTGGGTGAAGAGGTCATCGAGATTACTCGCAGCGCAAGAGAATTTCGCCGTGTCTTCAGTGTGACGTCGAAGCGCTGTCGGGATATGAACTGTAATAGGCATTTTTTGTTTTTGCTCTTCTCTGCGATCTCTGCGGTCCTTTGCGATCTCTGCGCTTTAAGATTTGGTTTCTGCGTCCGAGAAATCCCAAAACGCAGAGGACGCAAAGAAAAGCGCGCAGAGATCGCAGAGAAAACCTATACCGCTACTGCCTCTGGCAGCGCCAGCGTTTTGTTCAGATACGCCTCGAACTCCGCCAGCTTCGGCGCGATCGGCGTTTCTGTTTCGTATTTGTCCACGAGCACGTCAGTGGTCTTCAGTCCGTTGCCGGTAATGCAAAGCACAGTCGTCTCTTCCGGCTTGATGCGGCCGTCGCGCAGCAGCTTGCGGGCACAGCCGACAGTAACGCCGCCAGCGGTTTCGGTGAAGATTCCTTCTTGCTCGGCGAGCAACTGCATCGCTTCCACAACTTCTGCATCAGATACATCTTCCGACCAGCCGCCGCTTCCCGTGATGGTCTTGATCGCATAGTGTCCATCAGCCGGGTTGCCAATCGCCAAAGATCGCGCAATCGTCGCAGGCTTCTGCGGATCGATCTCTGCTTTGCCAGCTTTCACCGCGGTAGAAATCGGAGAGCATCCAGTCGCTTGCGCGCCAAAGAACTTCACATGCTTCGGCTCAACCAATCCCAAAGTGATCAGCTCTTCAAACGCCTTCTTCACCTTCGTAATTAAAGACCCGCCCGCCATTGGAATCACAACGTTGTCGGGCAACCGCCAGCCAAGCTGCTCGGCGATCTCGTATCCCACGGTCTTCGATCCTTCCGCATAATAAGGACGCAGATTCACATTCACGAATCCCCAGCGATGCTCATCGGCAATCTGCGAGCACAGCCGGTTCACCTGATCGTAGTTTCCTGAAATGCGCACAACTTTCGCGCCGAACACCTGTGTGCCAACAACTTTCGCAGCTTCTAAATCCGAAGGAATAAAGATCCAGGCCTGGAATCCATTGCGCGCCGCATGCGCAGCAACAGCATTCGCCAAATTTCCCGTCGAAGAGCACGACACAACTTCAAATCCAAATGCGCGCGCCTGCGCCAGCGCAACTGATACGACGCGGTCTTTAAAGCTCAGGGAGGGCATACAGACCGCGTCGTTTTTCAGGTACAAACTCTTCGACGCCAAGCACGTACCAAGATGCGGAGCATTTAAAAGAGGCGTAAAACCAGTGGGGAGGGCTGGTTCGTAACCATCCGGCAACGGCAACAGATCGGAGTAACGCCACATGCTGGCCGGGCCAGCGGCAATGCGCTCGCGAGTAAAGTGAGGACGGATGGCCTCGTAATCGTAGAAAACTTCCAGCGGCGAAAAACATTCGTGACAAATCGACTGCGGAATATTCCCGTAAGACTTACCGCATTCGCGACATCGCAACTCAAAAGCTGACATAGTGACGAACTCTCCGTGAAGTCCTTCGGACTTCGTGCCCTTGGTGGTGAAGCTTTTTGGTTTTCAGCAGGTGGGAAAAGGCCCTAAAACACGAAAGCCTCTTTTCCCAGGTTCTGGAAAAGAGGACACGGAATGCAAAAATACTCTGCATCCCGAATCTCATGTTCCCCGTCTGGGAGAGAGTTGACACCGGTCGACAAGAAGTTGCCTTCAAGTCCGGTTGTCGTGGCTTCTCAGGGCTCGTCCCTCAGCCACTCTGCATGAAATCCAATGCCGGCCGGTTAAGGCCGACTTGCGGATATGGTAGCGGGAGGGGGTGGGGTAGTCAAGGGTTTTAGCAAGTGCTTGATAATACAGCCTCGTTACGAACCCGTTTCGTTGGGCCTTCAAATCTTGACAAAAGACAGAAACTATTCCAAATTGATATCCCCTAGATCTGGCCGGAGTTACTCTTAGTGCTTATTACTTCGCGATTAGTAAGTCATCCTCAGCGGCTTCTGCTCGTCCTAATCTTAGTCGTATTTCAATTTACCTTACTGTCTTGTGGCGGCGGTTCGTCCACTGGCGGGCCCGGTACACCACCGACGAATACTCCTCCACCACCTCCGCCTAGCGGAGATTTTTCGCTAGTAGTGGAAGCGCCCACCGTTAATATCCAGCAGCAAGGGGCATATCAGCTTCAAAGTATTTCGGCGTCTTCTTTGAACAGTTTCAAAGGAAAGGTGGACCTGACAGTTGCGGGACTTCCATCGGGAGTGACGATACAACCTTCCAATTTAGCTTCCATCCCTATAGCGGCGGGATTAGTACAAGGCTCTGTGTTCCAGTTGGTCGCCGCACCAAATGCGACGATTGGAACAAGTACTGTCACAGTAACCGGAAACAGCGGTTCGCTTACGCACGCTGTAACGTTTTCGCTCACGGTTAAACCCATTGCACCTTTTGCGATCCATGTCTCGCCTGGGTCTCTTTCTTTGGCGCCAACTGTCGAGGGAACTGTTCAGGTTTCGGTTACTGCAAATGCAGGCACTTCACCGCAACTTATAACTGATATCTCCTCGTTACCATCCAACAGCGGAACTAACATTTTCGCGCCGCAAATGCTTTTAACCCCAACTACCCCTGTCCAGTTTGTCGTCCGGCCGGGGACATTGGCACAACCGCTGCAATCTTTCCCGCTTGTGGTTACAGCTACTGACAATAGCACCTTGAACACAAGTGCCGTTGCTGTGCCATTAACCGTCACGCGGCCCACAACTCCACCAATTACACCAACTAGGAGCAGTTATGTTCGTACAGATCAAAATCCTGGCGACATTATTTACGACCAAGCTCGAAAACTGATTTTTGCAACTGTCGAAACTCTTAATGAGGTGGATGTATTTTCGTCCATTGATGGTCACAGGGTAGCGACGATATCTGTTCCGTACCCGGGTGGCATCGATGAATCGGCAAGCGGCAATGCGGTGTATGTAGTCAGCCCACTTGTTTCAAACATTACTACGATTGACCCCGACAAACTTGAAGTCGTGCGGCAAACTCCGCTTCCGAAAATCTCGGGATCATCGCAAACAGCTTTTGAATTGGCGGCATTGAACAATGGCAAAGTACTAATAATGATGATTGACCCCACCGGGCCACCGGTTTATTTATGGGACCCTACAAATAATTCGTTTACTGGAATGGGGCATTTTGCCGCAGGCCAAGTTACGCTTCGCAGCCGGGACCATTCCAAAGTTTTGATTTATCAAAGTCACTCTGCCGGCGCATTTGCATTTCTCTATGACGTCGCAAGCAATCAATTCACCGGACCAGTTAATGTGCCTGGTCAATATCTGGCAATCAGTCCTGATGGTTCGCAGATTATTGATGTCTCCATACAAAACGCTTCCACGCTTTTCTATGACGATCAATTCAATCAGGTGGGATCTATTCCTCTTGATGTCTTTCCGGCTGATGGAGTGTTGTACAGCTATGACGGCAAGCAAGTCTACGTATTAGGCAGCGCTTTATTACAATCAGGCCCTATTGCAGATGTGATAGACACGACAACCTTTTCATTAAAAGGAATTGTGCCCAGTTTTGCTTTTGGATCATCATTGCCATTTTCAGGGTTTGTAAATTTTAAGCTCGCAATTGACGAAAACAACATGTTGTTTGGTCCATCGTCGCAGGGAATTGCATTGCTGGATGTAAGCTCTCCAGTTTTTCCCGATCTACCATTCCCGGGTTTTGGTACTTTTAATCCGGTTTCCTTAAGTTTGAGTTCGCCGACGCAGACACAGTTGGGTGGGAACTTTCCATCAACATCAACCTATGACATCTATTTCGGCGCTCCTCCGGCATCCCCGCTTGCACAGAAGGGAACAAACGTTTCCAGCAATTCAAATGGATTGAGCGTCACTGCACCGGCTGGAACAAAGCAAGGTCCGGCAAATGTCACCGTGAGCCGGTTCGATGGTTTCTTTGAAATACTGCCTGACGCCGTAAGCTACGGGCCACATATATTAAATATCGATGCCAACGGCGGAACTTCTGCTGGTGGTGATTCCGTCATCCTCACGGGATATGGATTTGACGGTAGCTCTCAAGTGATGTTTGGTGGGAACCTGGCTACTAATGTAAATTTTTTAGGCCCTTTTACCTCCGGGTCGATCCCGTCTTTTGCGATTGGACGACTCACAGTTAAAACGCCGGCTCATGGTGCGGGAAATGTGGATGTCACAATCACCACACCCCACGGATCAGACACGGTCACTGACGGTTTTCAATACCCTTCCTCAGTGCAATTGTTCCCGATCGCAGGCGGATTGAGCGATATCGTGTATGACCAGCCGCGCCAGCTGCTATACAGCTCCAGCGCAGACCATGATCGTATCGAGATTTTCGATTTGCAAACTCATGCATATTTATCTCCCATTCCCGTTGGTCACGAACCCAGCGTCATCAAGATGACTCCCGATGGCGCGTTACTGGCGGTATTGAATTTTGAAGAAGCCACCATTTCTGTCATCAATTTGTCTACCAAGCAGGTGCAGGCAACCTATCCGCTTCTTATGCAGGCCGACGTTGATTGTGGAGGACAACCGTTAGATATCTCGCCAGTCAAACCGCACAAGATGCTGCTAAACGTGCAATGCACAGGGACTCTTGATGGTGGAACCTTTCGTATCATCGATCTGAATAGTGGAAGCTTCAGTTGCACAGGGTTATCTGTGTGTGCATCAGACGGTGTGACCGTAAACTTGAATACTACTCTGGCAGCGATGGCTTCTATTCCCGATGGGAGTAAGGTGTTTTTTGCAACGGACTCACTTACCGGAGGGCCCACGGGAATACTGGATTTTACTGCCAATAAACTGACCTTGGGATTCTCTGGAAGCTATGGTGACGCAGCAGCTAGTGCCGATGGCAACGACTTCGCTGCGTCCTTGGGAATCGCTAATCTCGCTGTGGAGCGCACGGCAATTCTGGCGTACGAGCCCTATGCGCAAGGCGTGAGGTTCAACGATGTATTCGGAGAAAAGTTAAACCCTTCGGGAAGTTTATTGTTTATGCCGCAGGATTCCGGGGTGCAGATTTTTGACGTACACACAGGGCGTCTCGTTCGGCATATCAGCTTGGCAGATGGACTTCCTATAGCAGTAAATGTCATAGCACTGGATGAGACTGGGACTGAGATGTTTCTGATATCCAATTCCGGGATCACGATCGTACAGCTGGAGGAAGTTCCTCTGAGCCTTGCGTTACCTGCTCTTGCAAGCGGCACTCCAGGGACACAAATAAAACTGCGTGGAAGTGGATTTCAGCAAGGGGTCACCGTGAGTTTTGCCGACACTCAGGCCACTACGAGTTTTGTCGACCAAAATACACTTTTGACGAATGTACCGACAGTTCCTCCCGGTTCCGTTCGAATCACCGTGGCAAATCCCGATGGGCATACGTATAGCTTTGATAACGCTTTTCGTGGTGCAATAGTGGCCAATTTTGAGACGATTCTGTCGGATATATGAGAGAAAAGTAATGCCTCGCGATGAATTTGATGCGCGGCACCCCACTTCCAGACCCTCTAGCACTTTTTAACTATCTGGCCTAACCCTTGTCTCCGGCTGGCTTTACGGTGCTTTAACGGGACGAGCTTTCATGGCACGGTTGGGGAAGTAAACGAGAGCATTCTGCGGTGGCGACGGCTCGACTCGGTGCCGGCGGTGGCGGTTCCGGCTTCGGCACGGCAGTCTGCATTTTTCTCCAGCAGATCGAAGATGCCTCGCGCGAAGCGAAGACGTTGACTAACGGCAGAAGCCACGCCGACCTTACCACCAACTCGAAGCAAACTCCGGGTCTGTGGCGCAGTGCCTGGATCATCTAGCGCAAACTACCAATGTTTTCTGCTGGTAATCGCCGAGGCCATCGCGCGTCGCTCCGCGGCTCGGTAGCAACCGGCGACTGCGGACTGGCGCTTTGACGCAGATGCTTATCCGCAACCTCGAACCACCTTACCGGCTGCGCTTCAAAGCTCTCAAAGCAATCGTTCACAAGATCACGATTTCGAATCTGCACAAGACGCATTTGAGGAATCGCAACTCCGCCGGGTGGAAACTATTCAATCGGCCCTCGGTTTGGCGCTGGATCAGGTACGCAACGAATCGCCTGTCCATGCCCGTGTCAGCCACAACGTTCATGGAGCGCTACGGATCCTTGCGGCACATCAACGTCTCCATCTGTGGCAGATCGAGCAAATC
>CAWBXL010000065.1:0-23895 GCA_963792305.1 uncultured Acidobacteriaceae bacterium
CATAGGTCTGGCGACAGCTCGACTTTTTGCCGAGTGGTTGTTGCTAACGGAAGAACATTTTGCGGCGACGGACGAAACAAAAGTTGCTGGCAGTTAATACCAGTGTGCATCAATCTATTTCGCGACGAATAAATAACAAGGAGAATCCGATGGCAACCGTAACCGCACCGATCAAGTTCACACAAACGAGCACACCTGCAAAACAAATTCGTGTGACACGACGTTCGCCCGCTTATTGGCGTGTCAGTTCGACAACCCGCCAATCAACGTCATGGGCCCGGAAATGGTCCGAGAGTTTCAGGAGGTCATGAACGCTCTCGAGGCCGACGAGCAGGTCAGGGTCGTGGTCTTCGACAGCGCGGTCGACGATTACTTCCTGAATCACTCCGATTTCACGGCGAAGCTCGAGGACCTGACCTCAATGCCGGCCGGGCCCACAGGCCTGCCGCCGTGGCCGGATTTTCTCGTGCGTCTGACGCGCCTGCCTGTGGCCTCCATCGCCCTCATCCGCGGCCGGGCGACCGGCAACGGCAGCGAGATCACGCTGGCTTGCGACATGAGTTTCGCCAGCCGCGAAAAAACGATCATCTCGCAATGGGAGGTGGGCGTGGGGATGGTCGCCGGCGGCGGCCCATGGCGCGGCTGCCCGCAACTCATCGGCCGAAACCGCGCGCTCGAGGTGCTGTTGAGCTCGGAAGACATCAGAGCAGAGCAGGCCGAGGCTTACGGCTACATCAATCGCGCCCTGCCCGACGCCGAACTGGATGCGTTCGTCGAGGCGCTCGCGACCCGGATCGCCAAGTTCGACAAATGGGCGATCGCCAACACCAAGCGCCTCGTCAACACCAGCCTGCCGCCGGACGTCGAGCTCGGCGCCGGATGGGATGCATGCATCGCTTCGCTCGGGCGACCCGCCGCGCAGAATGGGATCAAGGCGCTGATGGCGCGGGGCTTCCACAAGCCGGGAGACGTCGAAAATCGGCTCGGATATTACCTGGAACAGATCCCACGCTAGGCGTGGATGCCTGGCGCAGGGTGTGCATCTTGCGCAATCGCATTCCAACCCGAACGCCATATTTGTGATGAACGCTATCAAAAAAAGAGTCAGTAATGAATAGTGTACAAGTCGAACAGAAGACCTACGAAATGCCACCACTCGACGGGTTCACCGTCGCGCATTTTCTCACCGTGAAGGACATTGAGCGATCGGCCCGCTACTACGAGACAGTTTTCGGCGCTCGGATTTTGAGCATGGGCGACGGCAATGCCCCTGGATACCTTCAACTCGCGAATATCTGGATGATTCTGAACGTCGGCGGTGGTCCAACACCTGACAAACCGACGGTAATTCTCAGCGTCCCCGACCCGAATAAGATCAACAGCTTTATGAATATCCGCGTTGCGGATATTCACGCGTGCTATGAGTTATGGAAAAGTCGCGGAGCAGAGTTCATCACCGAACCGATACCGAAGTTCGGTGAGATTCGCTGCTACATCCGCGACCCCGACGGTTACATTATCGAAGTTGGACAGAGGACCGACCTGACGTACGGTTAATTGTCGACCGTATTACACCATTACGCGGAGCCTCAAAACCAAAGGCTCCGCTATTTTTTTGCGATTGCCATTCGCGTTCGGAAATCAACGCGGTCGCGCGACGATACAAAGGTATCGGCGATACCATCGTCTGATTGATCGTTCCCCTCCGGTTTGCTTTGATGACGATATCCCGCAGATTTAGCGAAATCTGCTTTCGGATATGACCTTGAAAATTATTTTCAAACCCCATGGAGAAAATGTATGACCACTAGCAAAGTAGCAATCGCGATTGACTCACGACCCGCACCCTCGAATCCTCTTGACGCCATACCAGACGAAATACCATTTGATGTACCCTACGGGCCCCCGATATCGCTAGAACGGGCAGAGGCGGTAATTAACGCAGCTATCGTCGAGGCTAAGAAGCGGAATTGGAAGATGAACTTGGCTGTTGCCGATTCTGGTGGCAACCTTGTTGCTTTTCGACGTATGGATGGGGCAATGCTCGCCTCGATCAAGATTGCGGAGCACAAAGCACGCGCAGGCGCGATCTTCCGGCGCCCCACCAAGTTTTTCGAAGACGCCGTCAATCTGATGCACCTCAACTATGCGCTGGCATTTGATGAGGTCATTGCCTCGCGAGGTGGCATTCCACTGATCGAAAACGGAGTGATCATCGGCGCAATCGGCGTCTCGGGAGGTGCGGATTCCCAGGACGAAGTAGTGAGCGCAGCAGGCGCGGCAGTGATTAACCAGCCTCCGGCAAAAAAACAATAGCCGGATCTCTGACAGGTGCGAGGAGTGAGGCTTGCATCTGCCCGTTGTTGGAGAATTTCATGAAAACAATCGTCGTACGCATTTTCTGTTTGGCCGGCTTGGCGCTGGCAATTGCCTTCCGTACCGTCCGCGTTTCAATTTTCGCTTGCATTCATGACTTGAGGAATTGGAATGTACAACCGCAGAGTGCTAGGTTGAGCAGCCCAGCGATTACAAATCAGCCGAAATCGATTGAGAGGCCTACTCAGATTACTGTGCCAATCCGATCCGCACAGCTTGATGCAGATGCAGCCGTTGATATTTGAGGGCGCGGGGTCGCGATGCAAGTCTCGAATGCACATGTCGGCTCAGCGCCACACGTGCTCGATGAAGTCTTGCCTTTACTGTTCCTGTAGGAACCTTCAATATGCGAGCAACTTCGTCGATTGACATCTCTTCCTTGAACCGCATATTGAGGACTCTGACATGGTCTGAACTTAATTGACCAATAGCTTTATCAAAAACCGCGCGAATTTCTTTTTCCGCACATCGTTGCTCCGGGTTCGGTCGTGTATCAGCCAGATCAAGTGTGCGATGAAACTCATCGCGCTCCACTATCTCGTCAATCGATGTTTCCCGATTACCACGGCTGGTGCGCAAACGCATGAGGGCCGCGTTTATTGCAATGCGCGTGAGCCAGGAAGAGAAGCGTGAATGTCCCTGAAACGAATTTATGTGTCGCAGCGCATGCAGGAATGCAGCTTGGACAGCATCTTCCGCGTCTTCACGATTGTGAAGAATTCTTTGCACTATACGAAGAATAGAATCCCTGTGTGGCATCACCAGATTCTCGAATGCAACGGTGTCGCCGGCGATTGCACGCGCCAACCGATCCGATTCCTCACTCGTAAGAAAAGAGGGATTGCTTGCTACTATCACCACTGCTGCTGACGACGGCACATTCAGGTCGTTGATCTTGCTCATTACGCTCTCCCAATTCGATTGCGATATGAGCATCAAACCAAACATTCAAATGGGGAACAATTGGACGAAGGTCTTGACGATACCTTCGTATTGTTTTGCGGAATAGACGTTCGTTGAGGTTAATTGCTTTAAAGCTTCTGAAATTCTTAGCGTAGCGAAGGCGCCAATTGTGCCGGTTTTGCCGACTCATAAATTCTTTGCCGTCAATAAGCGATATGGTGCTCAATCCCATGGCATGGACGAGGTCGTCGGTTCGATCCCGACCAGGCCCACAACAACGTCAAAATCTTCTGCAAGTTGGTTGAAACGACAGGGACGCGAATAGTTCATGAAGGTCAAAATGATAGGATTCTCGGCCGCAGTCATCGCATGAAAATCCAAAATTTGACCTACTGATCCTGGGTCTGTATTTCTTGGTGCAACGGCGCAACTCTTGCGAAGCGATGTGCCGTAAGTGTGCCATACGCTTCGAGCCACCATGCGCCAATTCGGGCTTTTTCGATACTTTTGCAGAGTACTTCCGTGCGGGCTTAGGTTATGGTAAGTGTTGATTTTTAAAGTGGCAACGGCTGAAATGCGACATCGAACCTGAACGACTCTTAATCAGTAGGTTGTAGGTTCGATTCCTACCGCGCTCACCAAATCCTTGCTAAGAAGTTAAGAGAAAAATCCGGATACTGCAATCCATCTTCTCGCTTTATTCATGGTTGGTGAAGTGGCTTTCTGACGTTTCCCGCAATCTCGCCGTCGCACTCTCAGGCGTTATATCTCGCTGTGCGGCCGCCAGCAATTCGTACCCCACAATAAACTTCCGCACAGTCGCCGAACGCAACAACGGGGGATAGAAGTGCGCATGAAAGTGCCATTCAGGGTGGGCCGAATCTCCTGGCCGCTGATGAAGCCCCATCGAGTACGGGAATGATGTTTGAAACAGATTGTCGTAGCGGACAGTGATCCGCTTCAAAATATCCGCCAAGGCCGAGCGTTCGTTTGCGTCAAGTGCAGGCATATCGCCGACATGTCGTTTGCTCAGGAGCAGGATTTCAAATGGCCATGTGGCCCAGAAGGGCACCACCGCAAGAAATCCGTTGTTCTCGCAGACAATCCGTTCTTTTAAATCGGACTCTAACTTAAGGTAATCGCACATCAGGCAAGATTTGTGTGCATTTGCGTACTCCTGAAATGATTCCTGCTCCACTTTCGGGTAAGTAGGAATATTCGCCGTTGACCAGATTTGGCAATGAGGATGAGGATTGCTGCAACCCATCATGGCGCCGCGGTTCTCGAAAATCTGAACGTAATTGATTAAAGGATTGGCACTGAGTTTCTGATATTCCTCAGTCCAGGCATCCACCACCAATTCGATTTCGCGCTTCTCCATGCGGGCGATAGTCAAATCGTGTCGTGGAGAAAAGCACATGACCCGACAAATCCCTGGCTCGCCGCAGGCTACGATCAATTCACCACGCTTGTAATCAATCTGTGGAGTATCGGGTAACAAAGCCGGATAGTCGTTGTCGAACACAAAAACATTTTCGTAGGCCGGCGTGCGGTGCCCACTCGCTCGCAGATTTCCCGGACACATATAGCATTGCGGATCGTATTTGAGTTCCGGCGTGGTACTCGTGCCTTCTGTTTGGCCTTGCCATGGCCGCTGCGTGCGATGAGGAGAAACCAGTATCCATTCCCGGGTCAGGGGATTGAAGCGGCGGTGAGGTTGTTGTTGGAAATCGAGCTTTGCCATTTAGGCTTCCAAGACAACGCCTGGTACCGCAATTTCTTCCGCGCCACCGGCCGGGCGGGAAACATAAATTTCGGGATGCCGTCCAGTTTTACTCTGATATTCAGCGGAGACCATATCTTGGAATTGCGTCACATTTTCCGAACGCACCAGATTGATAGTACAACCGCCAAAGCCCCCGCCGGTCATTCGTGAACCCACTACCCCTTCGGCACGGCCTGCGATTTCAACCATCAAATCCAGTTCCGCGCAGCTGACTTCGTAGTCGTCGCGGAGGCTGCGGTGTGATTCCGCCATCAACTGTCCGAATCCGGACGGGTCATTGTTCCGCAAACAAATTGCCGCTTGTGTTACCCGTTCGTTTTCCGTGACTATATGGCGGCAACGTTTCAAAATCGTATTCGGTAATTCATTGGCGTAGAGGTCAAGTTCTTGCCGTGTGACATCGCGCAACGCGCGCAAGTTTGGCAAGAATTTGCTAAGACGACGCACGCCTTCTTCGCATTCGGCGCGACGTTGGTTGTAAGCACCACTCGCCAAATCGTGCTTCACCATGGTATTGCATGCAACCAAAGTAAAACCTGAAGCCAGTGGAAATACCTGATACTCAAGAGATCGGCAATCCAGCAGCAATGCTGTGTCTGGTTTGGCGTGACTGCTGATAAATTGATCCATAATGCCGCAGCGTGCGCCCACGAACTCATTTTCAGCCCGTTGGCAAAGCAGGGCAAGCTGCAAGCGGTCAATCGAGAGGGCCGAAATTCCCAACAACGCTGAAGCTATCGAGACCTCAAGAGCCGCTGAGGAACTCAACCCAGCTCCCAAAGGGACATTGCTTTCAATTAATAGATTGGCCCCAGAAATCTTGTGTCCGGCAGACAACAGCATCATTGCCACACCGCAAACGTAATCACTCCAGTGTTTTTTCGGTTTTTGCGCGGTATTCTGTAGATCAATCTCTACCGCTTCTTTGTAATTCTCCGAATAAACCATGAGCTTGCGGTCAGACCGGGCCCCGGCTGCGACCTGAGTGTAAAAATCAATTGCGGCAGGAAAGACAAATCCGTCGTTGTAATCGGTGTGCTCTCCAATGAGGTTCACTCTGCCGGGCGCACGAAAAAGCTTTGGCGCTATTTTGTATCGCTGGTTGAATTTTTCTACGAGAGTGGTTGGAATACTCATTGGGCCAAGATGTTTGCAAAACTAAGGATCACTGTTTAGCAGTTTTACGTCCTACGAAAACCATAATTAACCCAAAGATCAGCAGCACGATGCCCCATCCCAGGTTTACATTGATGCCCAACGACTGCTGATAGATCGCCTTGTCGCCAAGCAAGCCATAGCCGGACAGAATGAGCCCGATAAGTGCGAAGAATGCGCCAATCGGCAATCGGATATCGAGTCCCAAAATCCCTCCTACCAAAAGATCAAGTTTAGCGCCAGCACAAGAGCTAACACTAGGAGACCCAATGCGAGCGGCCGTTTATAGAAAGGTAGATGCCCCTCACTCGGACGTTCTGTGAGTGAATACACCAGACCTTTAAGTTCTGCTTCTTCCCGCGGTTTGGTCGCAAGGCTGATAAGAATCGTAATCACAAAACAAGCTGACCACGCCCAAATCGCAGTCCAGAAATTCTGTGCCATCTCGCTCGGGTAGATGTGTATAGGGCCTAAGTGTAGGAAGCTGGCCACCCAGCCTCCTTTGATTCCCGCAACTGCGCCGACTGGAAGAGTCAATCCATGATGTATCGCCGCAGCGGTCGTGCCCGAAAACAAACCAAAGAATGCCCCATGTCCTGTAGTACGCTTCCAAAACATGCCCAACAAAAATGTGGCAAAAAGCGGCGCATTCACAAATGCAAATACCAGCTGGAGAAAATCCATGATGTTATTGAAACGCGTGGCGGCGTAAGCTGCGGCAATGGAAACCAGAATGCCAAACACAGTTGCCATGCGTCCCATCCACAAATAATGCTGGTCGCTGGCGTCCTTATTGATATAGGACTGATAGATGTCATACGTCCACACTGTATTAAAAGCAGTGACATTGCCTGCCATGCCGGACATAAAGCTGGCCAGCAATGCGGTGAGTCCCAGCCCCAAAATTCCAGTAGGGAAGTAATGGAGCAGCATGTTGGGAATTGCAAGGTCATAATCGAGCACTGGTTTGCCATCGGCGTCGAGTTTAACCGCGCCGGTAGTCTCGTCTACTTTTGCCGGAATCAAGCCTTTCCCGGGAGCGGCGAGGATTGTCGAATTTCCTGCATTTACCGCGACAGTCGGTGTGGGGAGCGCGATCGCAATTAATCCCGGGAGAATGACCAGCACTGGGAACACCATCTTGGGCAATGCCGCAATAAGAGGTGTCCGTCGCGCCGCAATCATGGAATCCGCAGCCATCGCCCGCTGCACCACCAGAAAATCAGTGCACCAGTAACCAAACGAGAGCACGAACCCAAGTCCCATCACCAATCCGAAAGTTTCTACTCCCAAGGGGTTGGTGTGAGCGTTGCTCAATCCTTGCCATGAATGGGTAAATGCGGAGGGTAACTGCTGTTTCAAGCCACTCCAACCGCCCACGTTCTTTAGTCCCAGCATCACCAGGGGAAAAAATCCCGCCACGATCAGAAAGAACTGCAAAACTTCGTTATAGATCGCACTCGTCAGCCCACCCAGGAAGATGTACACCAGCACAATGACAGCCGAGGCAAAAATACTGACGTGAAAGCTCCATGAAATAGGCAATCCAAACCGGGCCAGCGTGCTGTCAAACATGTGCATGATTTGAATCAGCTTGGCCATGGCGTACATGGAAATTCCCGAAGAGAAGACCGTCATTACGGCGAAAGAAATAGCATTGAACCCACGGGTTTTTTCATCAAAACGAAGACGGAGATACTCCGGTACCGAGCGCGCTCGTGAGCCGTAATAAAACGGCATCATGAACAACCCGACGAACACCATGGCTGGGATCGCGCCGATCCAATAAAAGTGACTGGTGGCAATGCCGTATTTGGCTCCGGAGGCGGCCATGCCAATTACTTCCTGCGCCCCCAGATTTGCCGAAATGAAGGCCAGCCCACAGATCCAGGCTGGTAACGAACGCCCTGCAAGAAAGAAGTCCGAACTGGTCTTCACGTAACGTTTCAGGGAGATACCAATCCCCAAAACGAAGGCGAAATACAGCAACATAATGAGCCAGTCAATCGGCGCAAGTGTCACGGGTTAGTCCCTTCGGCAGAGCAGATTTCTACGTGGATTCACCAGCTTAAACGTTTCACCGGGCAAAGTCTGCAACACTGTAATCGTATGCATTTCAAATAGCAATCCTACTATAGCCTGATTGGTCGACGGTTTTGCTATGGTAATACGTGGCCCAAATATCCTGTCGCGCGTTTCTTTTCGATTTGGACGGAGTTCTGGTCGATTCGACATCCGCCGTTGAGCGTGTCTGGGCGAATTGGGCCCGGGAACGCGGGTTCGACTCCGAGGATGTGGTCCGCCGTGCCCACGGGCGGCCAAGCCTTTCCACCATTCGCGAGCTTTTGCCGAACGCGGACCACCAAGCGGAGAATCGCATCGTGGAGCGGCGCGAAATTGAAGACCTCGAAGGAGTGGTAGCTGCGCCGGGAGCGCACGCACTGTTGAAGTCGCTGCCTCGGTCGCAATGGACAATTGTCACCTCTTGCACGCGTGCCTTGGCCGAAGTGCGAATTCGCGCTGCCGGATTGCCTGTCCCCGAGAAGTTCATCACTTCGACTGATATTCAAAACGGAAAGCCCCATCCAGAACCGTATTTAAAAGGCGCGGCTTTATTAGGGTTTCCCGCCAGCGATTGTGTAGTGGTCGAAGATGCTCCCGCAGGCGTACGCTCCGGCAAAGCCGCCGGCGCTCGGGTGATCGGCTTGCTCCCGATTGCAACCGGGAACGAACTTGCCGAGGCAGGCGCCAGTTGGACAATAAAGGACTGTAGCGCGATCTCCTTAATCAATACCGGCGCCGAGTTGCGCCTGGAACTCGCAGAAGCTCACTAAAGTTTTCCCCAATCCTGCCGATGGCCTCCCCGACCCCAAGGAGCCCTCCCCATGAAATTCCGCGCCTCCGTTTTTCTATTACTAGTCTTGTTTTGCTCTGCTTGCAGTAAAAGTTCTCTAACAAACAATCCCACATCAAGCGCGGTGCGCTCATACAACGGTACAGCTTCGGTCGGAGATTTTCTCTCCATCACCCTTGATCCCACCGCAAGCACGCTGTCTTACACAAATATTTCCAATGGCGACAGTGGAACCGTTCCCTACACGATCAACGGTGATGGCACCTATACTTTGAACGACCCAGCGGGCAATCTGGTCGCCGCCTATGAGGTGCCCAATTATGCCCTCCTCGTACAAGCAGCTAAAACCGGGCCGAACCACGATGCTCCCGCTCTGATCACTGCAGTGCAGAAGGGGAATATTTCACTCTCCACTTGGGCAGGCAAGGGTTTCAACTACATGCAATTTCGCACCGCAGCCGGAGGGTTAGAGGTAGGCGCGGCAACTATGGATGCGCAGGGAGGTGTCACTATCTCTAGTTATTGGCCCTACGGCGCGCAAGGCCAGTCCGCCAATCCCTTTAATCAGGGCGGTTTCGATGCCAGCCTTTTTCAGTCTGATTCATCCGGGTCATTCATGAAGCTTGCCGACAACAATGGCAGCTTCGACTACATCTTCGGAACCCCAAATGGAATCTTCGCGGTAGACACGCCGAACGGAGCTATTCTCGGATTGAAGAAGGCCACCAGCAAAAATTTTGATCCCGCTTCCGCAGGAACCTACAAAGCTATTTTCTATGGAAAGACCGGCGCGACGACGGGACAAGGCAATTTCGAAACTGGAACTCCCAGCTTGGGGAAGGCAACTTTGGTGATTGGCAGCAATGGACAGGTCACGGTGCAGGATGACCAGGGAAATACGCTCGTGCAGGCAACGCTGACTCCAGTGGCGGACGCGTCTTATCTGTACGGTTCTCCGCAGCAACTGCAAAATCCCTGTTACGGACTTTTCACTTTCCGCGTCACCCCGGCCAATTCTCAACAGGACGTTTTCGTGACTTTCATGGACCGAGCAGTATTGTTCTCATCCTTCACGGCAACGTTGCCTTGGGGCAATGGAAATTCGTATGACTATCTTTACGGAGTAGGGCTTAAATAATCTGCCAGGGAAAAAGGGAAGGATACGAGTTCCAGATCGCGCCGCAAGAACTGCCGCAAAAAAGGGAAGGGCACGAGTTCCACTCGTGCCGCAAAGAACGTTAGAACTTTCGCGCTTTAGCGCCTGAGGTACGTTCTAAGCAGCCTTCAATTCATCCATCAAATCCGATTTCAACTGCTGCTCGAGTTCATCTGTTAGCTTCGCGCCCTCAGAAGTCAAATAGAACACGTCAATCGCCATTTGCCCTTCGGTATCAATCAACGCAATTTCAATATTGCACTTGTGATGTGAGAACCGCGAACTGATACGGTGCAGAAGCCCCGGCCGGTCCTGCGCGATCACCTGGATCAAAGAACTGGTCGAGGAGCAATCATTGTCAAATTCAACCCGTGTATCCACCTTGACCTTGGCAATGGAAGTTTTGTACGAACGCATGCGATCACGCAACATACGTTCCAAATCCGCTTGGCCGTGCAGTACATCGGCAATGTTGATTTTGAACCGCTCCCACTCAGGAAGATTCAACTCCAAAGTGCGGAAAGTATCGGTGAAAAAGAAAGTATCTACGACGACCCCAGCCTGATTCGAGAATGCATTTGCCTTCACGATATTCATGCCCCAGGCGGCGAGCGCCCCTGCAACATTGGAAAACAAAAATGGGCGGTCCGTGGTCACCAGCGTGAGTTCATACCAGTGGCGGCCCCGCCGCAAATCAAGCTGAACGGAATCCTGGCCCAGGTGTCCGGCCATTTCAAAATGACGGAGAATTTCCTCCGGCGAATAGGCACGGAGATATCGCTTGGGCAGTCCCTCCAAATAAGTCTTAAGTTTCTTGCCTGAGTTAGGCGCCAGCGCATGCAGCTGCCCCAAACTCTGATCATTGGCTTCCACATGTAAACGTTGGTCAACGCTGTGACTCAGATAGTTGGATGTCCCGATGTAGAGTTGCCACACCGTCTCTGCTTTCCAAGGTGTAAGCGCTTCTGGATTCACTGCTTTAATATCGGCGTAGGTGAGCAGGCAAAGCATCTTCAGCCGTTCATGTGTGCCCATCTTTTCGGCGAATGCGCCAATTGTCTCCGGGTCGAAAATATCGCGGCGTAAAGTAGCGGACACGTCCAGATGGCTCCCGATCAGAAAGCGAACGATGTCGCGTCCTTCCGGGTTCAAATCGAGCCGGTCCAATACGGGTTCGGCAATCTCCAGGCTGGCGGTGACATGATTTTCTGATGGCGTTCCCTTGCCTAGATCATGCAGCAGCAATGATAGATAGAGCAGCTCTGGCTGTTCCAGTTCGCTGAGAATGTCTCCATAACGCTTGTCCCACTCCGATGGGGATTGACTTGCTTTATGCAGGCTTTCAATGGTGAGGAAGGTGTGCTCGTCCACAGTAAACCGGTGATAGAAATCGCGGACCACCAGCGAATCAATCAGCTTCATTTCCGGCAGCAGCAGCGTTAGCAGATGCAGAGAATGCATCTCCCGCAACGCTTCAGCCGCGTGCGGCTCCAATAAAATTTCACGTAAATACATCCACAGTTCCGCGCCCTGCGGAGGTGTTGCTGCAAGCGATGGCAGAACATTCTCAATACGATGCTCGGTAGTCGTACTGAGGCGAAGCCCATGGTGGGCCATGAACTGGAAAGTCAACAGCAACTTTCCGGGGTCCTGTAGCGAAGCAGGCTGCTGCATGAAGATGAGCCCGTCCACCACGGAATAATCTGCATTAGAAAGCCGTGAACGCCAGTTCTGGAACTGCCGGTAGAGCGAAGAACGGGCCGCCGGGATTTCTTCTAAAAGCTGGCTGGCCACGCGAAAAATGGCGCGTGCGTGCCCAAAATACGTCCGCATCCAATCTGCGGCTTTGAGCGGTCCTGCGTCCGACGCTCCGATTTTATGTGTTGCAGCTTCATCCTGCGCATCCCAAACTAGAATATTGTCGTCGCGCCCGTGGCGAAAATGCAGAAAACATCGCACTGAGAACAAGAAATCCAACGCCGGATCAAATTGCTTGCGCACATTTGCCGGCAGCAGTGATGCCGCATCTGGCCAGTCGCGCAATTTGTCCATGGCGGATATCAACGCCAACCAGCAAGCCACGTTGTAATCGCGAATTCCGCCGGGGGCTTCCTTAATATTGGGTTCGAGATGAAACACCGTATTGCCGTACTTGTTGTGGCGGGAACGGGTGACCTCAGCCAAACTCTGCACCAGAGACGACGATTCTCGCATCACCAGCTTCGGAATTAATTTGTTGCGGAGCTTAAGAAATAATTCGTGGTCACCGGCAAGATAGCGGCAGTCGAGCAATGAAATTGTGAATTCCACATTGCTGCTGTCGAAACGGTCACATTCGGACAACGTGCGAGTAGTAGGACTGAGCTTCATGCGCAGGTCCCAAAGCGCCTGCGAAAAATTCCTTACCTTGTCACGAAACTTGCTTTCGCCCTCTCTCTCCGCGTGTAGAAACAGCAGATCAATATCGGAGTGGGGAAAAAGCCAGCCTCGTCCGAACCCGCCGATTGCCACCAGAGCAAAACCGGCCGGGCCACCTTCTTCGGGCGAAATCCATTCTTTCCATAGCCGCAGCGCCAGACTTTCCACCAAGGCTGTACGTTGAGCGACGGCAGCTTTGCCATCGCCGGTCTGCGCAAACTCCTGCTGAATCCGTGTCGAACCTTCGACATAGAGATCGCGCAGCTCGTTGATGGGGAAGGATACGGTGGTCATGCCGAGGGTGGTGTGCCCATGTCACTCTATCGCCCCCGGCGGGAGCGCGGAAATTAAAACTATTTATTAGCCGTATCAGTCTAGGTTATTTTCTTTGGAGGATGATTGCAGACAAAGGAGTTAGCAATTTTCAGTCTATAATGCCTGGTCCCCACGCTCATCGTTGCGGATACGAATTGCGTCATCAATACGCGTCAGGAAAATCTTGCCATCGCCAATTTTCCCCGAACGCGCCGTACTGGAAATTGCCTGCACGGCTTTTTCCACCATATCGTCCCCCAGAACCATCTCCAGCTTGATCTTGGGGATCAAGTCGACCGTATATTCACGCCCGCGGTAAACCTCTGTGTGTCCTTTTTGACGCCCATGCCCACGGGCTTCCAACACGGTCATCCCTTCGACCCCGATATCGTGGAGAGCGTTCTTTACCGCCTCAAGCTTGGTGGGTTGAATAATTGCTTCTATCTTGGTCATGGCTTCTTTTCGGTCCTTTCGAGATCGTCAGCCGATTGATATTGAATTTAAGCTGGTACTTCCCAGTAATAACCTTCCTCGCCATGCTGTGAGAGGTCGAGCCCTTGGACTTCGTGGTCTTCCGACACTCGCAAGCCGATGGTCTTGTCTACGAGGAAAAGAATGAGGAGTGTGCCTACGACAGCAATCGCCCACGAGATCCCGATTCCAATCACCTGGTTCCACAATTGCTTTGAATTTCCTTCCAGCAGGCCCGAGCCGATAGGGTTGATTGCACTGGACGCAAAAATTCCTGTAAGCAGTGCACCAAGAGTGCCGCCTGCTCCGTGGACCCCAAAAGCATCCAGGGAATCGTCATAGCCAAAACGTGCTTTGACCTTGGCAACCATCAGATAACAAAAAGCTCCGGCAATAAGGCCGATGATCAGCGCTGATGACGGGCTGACGAACCCCGATGCAGGCGTAATCGCGACCAGTCCCGCGACTGAGCCGGAAATGCTCCCAGCACACTGGGTTTTCCGCTGCGTATCCACTCGGCAGCACACCATCCAATCACTGCGGCAGCCGCGGCAAAGTGAGTTGCCACAAATGCGCTGGTGGCCAGGCACCTGATCCCAGCGCGCTGCCCGCATTGAAACCAAACCATCCCACCCACAGCAAGGCAGCTCCAATAAAACTCAGGACCACACTATGGGAAACATTGTTGTCTGCGGATAGCCAATACGCTTTCCCATATAAAGCGCGCACACCAGCGCGGAAACCCCCGAAGTGATGTGCACAACGGTGCCCCCGGCAAAATCAAGAGTAGGGAATCGTCCGCCCAGCGCCGCATTCAACAGCCCGCCTTTTCCCCAAACCATATGTGCCATCGGGTTATAAATCAGGAATGCCCACAGCACCATGAAAACCACCATGGCGCTGAATTTCATACGCTCGGCAAAAGCTCCTGTGATCAAAGCCGGAGTAATAATGGCAAACATCAATTGATAGACCATGAAGGTCTGTTCCGGAATAGTGGTGGAGTAGGCTGCATTCGGAGCGAGGGTTACGCCGTGAAGGAATAGATGGTTGAATCCTCCGATAAAACTGTTGCCTTCGCCAAAACACAAGCTATAGCCACATACCGCCCATATCACCGTTATTACAGCCATCAAGATAAAGCTCTGCATCATGGTGGAAAGCACGTTTTTCTTACGCACCAGGCCACCGTAAAACAGCGCCAGCCCAGGCCCTGTCATCATCAGCACCAGGGCGGAGCTGGTGAGCATCCAGGCGTTGTCGGCGGAACTTTTCGCGTCTACAGCTTGTTGTTCCAGCTTGACCAAACGGGCTTCCTGGGATTCGGTGGCAACTGCGGTTGCTGACCCGGGCACAGACGATGTTTGGGCCAAAGCATTGAGGGGAAATAACGTAATCAATCCAACAACCCACAAAATCAGAACTTTTCCCATTGAACCTCTAGCCTCATTCCGTGCAACTTGTGTGGATAACGAAAAGAAAGCTTATACGTTTTTGTTTATAACGCAATAAAAAATAACCATAATGGATTAGGGGTAACGGTTAGCGGCAAACAGTCAGATAGAGGTTGGAACTCAGTTTTCCGCCTCAGTTACGATGGAAACGTGGCCACTCCCAATAATTCCCGGCGGGCCGGTTTAGCACGGGCGCTTTCCAAGCTGGGTTATTGTTCGCGTTCAGCAGCTTTTGAACTGATACGAGCGGGCCGTGTGCAAATCAATGGAGCCATTCACCGCAACCCGGAAGCGCCGGTGAACTTGGGAAAAGATCATATTCAGGTTGACGGCAAGCGCATTCAAGCAGAGCCCAAGCTTTATTTGGCCTTGAACAAACCGCGTGGCATAGTGACCACCGCGTCCGACGAAAAAGGACGACAAACTGTCTATAACTACTTAAGCAAAGATATTCCCTATCTCTCTCCTATCGGACGTTTGGACAAAGCCAGTGAAGGACTGATCCTGTTTACCAATGATTCCGAATGGGCCGCCAGGCTCATTGCTCCCGAAACGCATCTGAGCAAGACCTACCATGTGCAAATTGGGGCGGTCGCCGACCAGTCGTTGCTTAATTTCTTACAGAAGGGCGTAAAAACCAGCACTGGCGATTTTCTGCGCCTGCGCGAGGTGAAAGTAATTCGCAGCGGCCAGAAGAATTCCTGGCTTGAGATTGTGCTCGATGAAGGAAAGAACCGCCATATCCGGCGCATGTTCGAGGCGCATGAGATCGAGGTTTTGCGGCTAATCAGAGTCGCGATAGGGCCACTGCTATTGGGAACTCTTGCCAAGGGCCGCTCGCGTGAATTGACGGCAGAAGAAAAACATGCGCTGGACCAGGCCATGCAGGAGTCAAGCCACCGTGGACGCTATTGAAAAAATCCGGAGCGATGACCGCATTACAGTACGGCGGGCCGGAGAACCAAACGCAAACGGTAAATGCGTTGTTTATTGGATGCAACATGCCCAACGCGCCGAAGACAATCCTGCGCTCGATGCAGCGATTCGCGTCGGAAATGAACTACAACAGCCAGTCGTTGCATTCTTCGCGCCAGTGCCGTTCTATCCGAATGCCAATCTGCGTCACTATCATTTCCTTGCAGGAGGCATACCGGACATTGCCGCCGGGCTCAAAGAACGGAATGTCGGCTTCGTGTTCCGCTCTTATCCCGACCACGGCCTGCTGAAGTTCTGCAAAGAAGTTGACCCCTGCATCGTAATTGGCGACGAAGATCCAATGCGCGAGCCTGAGCATTGGCGGCACAAAGCTTCAAAATTGTTGCGAGTTCCGTTGTGGACGGTGGACGCCAATGTGGTTGTTCCCGCCAAACTTTCGCTGAAAGAACAATTCGCGGCACGGACCATCCGTCCGCGTATTCATAAGCTGTTGCCAACCTTTTTGGTTCCCAGCAAGAAGATCAACGCCCAGTTTGCCTGGAAGGGCGCTGCAAAGTCCCAGGCTTTCACCGAAGATTTCACCGCGAAATGGCGATTGGATCGTTCGGTATCCCCGGTTGCAATTCGCGCCGGTTCTGGGGAAGCACTTCGTGTGCTCAATTACTTTTTGAAAAATAAATTGCGTGGTTATCCGGAGGACCGCAATCATCCCGAGATCAACGGCACGAGCCATTTCTCTCCTTATTTGCACTTCGGGCATTTGAGTCCCATACGTGCCGCGCTTGCTGTGCGGGATTCGGCTACCTCACAAAAAGCAAAAGAAGCTTTTCTTGAGCAGCTTATTGTGCGCCGGGAGCTGGCTGTGAATTTCGTGAAGTTCAATCCCAGCTATGACTCCGCGGAGTGTCTTGAACCGTGGGCTGATCGATCTCTTGCCGAACATGCACGTGACAAACGACCAATCCTTTACACCGAAGCCCAACTCGAAAATGCCGAAACCCACGATCCTTTAATGGAACGCCGCACAAAAGCAAATGGTCATTACTGGCTGGATGCATAACTATCTGCGAATGTATTGGGCCAAGAAGATTCTGGAGTGGAGTCCGTCGATCTCGGCCGCCTATCAACGCGCCGTAGTGCTCAATGATCGCTACCAGCTTGATGGCCGCGATCCCAATGGCTATGCGGGAATCGCCTGGGCAATCGTAGGGAAACATGATCGCGCCTGGTCGAACCGCCCGATCTACGGAAAAATCCGCTACATGTCATTTGCCAGCACGTCGCACAAATTCAATTCCAAAAAATACATTGCGCAAATCGCTGCGCTAGAAAAGGGTGTCTTGCAAGTTTGATCTATCGCAAAGCCGTCGCACAGGTTGCTTGCGAGGCGCGAAGTACATCGTCAATTGCACGGATCAGGTAGGTGGAGCCGCTTTCTACTCCAAGAGTTGCTTTTTCAAAGTATGCCGCAGCGCCGCTCTGCTTCAATTTCTCGGCATTTTTTTGCGGAAGACTGCTCAGTACGATGACGGGAATATTTTTTGTAGAGGCGTCATTTTTCAATGCATCCAGCAATTGCGGCCCGGAAAGTTTGGGGAGCATCATGTCCAAAACGATCAGATCAGGTAATTTCTCACGTGCGATCCGCAGGCCTTCTTCGCCGTCGCCAGCGCTGTGTACACCGTAACCCGCTTTGATCAAAGCGAGTTCGTTTGCTCTCCGTATGAATTTGCTGTCATCCACTAGCAATATGGACCGTTTCATAATTTGCACAAATCTCTATAACGGCATGCTATCCGAATTGAATTAGTGCCAGCATGTTACGAAGGTGGAACAAGGCTGCCACAATAGTGGGGTTTTTCCTCATAGATTCCTAATGTGTGGTCAGCGGAAGGTGTTTGTCACGCCAATCACGAATGCCCCCATCCATCGAAAGCACATTGGTGTAACCCATCTTTTGCAGATTATCCGCGGCCAGGGCTGATCGGAAGCCGCCGCCACAATACAGAACCATAGGAGTATTCAAATCCGGCACCTGCGTTTCAACATCCCGCTCGATCACGCCTTTTCCTAAATGAATGGCTCCCGGCAGGTGGTCTTTTGCGTATTCACTTTCTTCACGCACATCCACCAGTTGGAATTTTTCACCACGGTCAAGTTTCGCTTTGACGTCATCAACCGTAATTTCGTGGATGCGCTTCTTCGCATCCTGCACAATTTGTAAAAACTTTGGTGAGTGATTCGGCGCCATGGGAGACTCCTTTTCGTTATTCTACTCAACAGCCCTTACACCATGACTGAAATCAATTTCCTGTCAGCAGCCCGAATGGCGGAACAAATTCGCAGCCGGCAACTGTCTCCGGTCGAATTGGTCGAAGCGCATTTATTGCAAATCGAACGCCTTAATCCCAAACTGAATGCTTTCGTGCAGGTGGATGCGGAAGGTGCTCGCCGTAAAGCGAAAGAATCCGAATCGGCGGTGAAACAGGGAAAACAACGGGGCCCATTACACGGAGTGCCCATCAGCATCAAAAGTTCGATTGAAGTTGCAGGCATGCGTTGCGAAGCTGGCAGCAAATTGCGAGCTGGCGTCGTGGCAAAGCAAGATGCACCTTTGGTTACACGCCTCAAGAATGCCGGGGCCATCGTATTAGGGACTACCAACACTCCGGAATTTTTAATGGCGTGGGAAACAGACAATCTTCTTCATGGCCGCACGAATAGTCCCTGGGATTTATCGCGCACGCCCGGCGGCTCCAGTGGCGGCGAAGCTGCCGCAATCGCTTCCGGTTGTTCTGCTGGAGGCGTTGGCAGCGATGGCGGCGGTTCCATCCGAGTGCCGGCACACTTCAGCGGAATCTGTGGGCTCAAACCAACTCCGGGACGTATTCCAGCGTCTGGTCATGTCCCAGGTTCGGTGGGGCCGTTCGCAATGATTGGTGTAGTTGGACCAATGGCACGTACCACCGAAGATTTGAAAATTCTGTTTGAGCTTATGCAAGGCCCGGATATCGGCGATACCTCGTCCGCGCCGGTTCCGGTTCGTTGGCCGGCAGTGCATGATCTGAAAAAGTTGCGAATCGGTTATTTCGAGGACGATGGCAGAACGCCAGTGACACTAGAAACACGTGACGCGATTCACACTGCGGTTGAAGCGTTAAAAAATGCTGGCTTTAACGTCGAACCCTTCCGCCCCGATGGCCTCGAACAAGCGCGCCAAACCTGGTGGAAATTTTTTGGCATCGCCGGAGGCATGTTACTGCGCCCGATGTTGCAAGGACACGAGGCAGATGTGAGTCCGACGCTGAAACAGTTTTTGGAGCGAGTTGCCCCAGAACCGACCCACACCGGCGAATCACTACTCGACGCGTGGATTCAACGCGATCTGATCCGTTACAAAATTTTCGAACAGATGCGCGAGTATCCAATCCTGCTTTGTCCGGTAGCGGCTATCCCTGCATTCCGCCACGGTGAACGCAATTGGCAGATTGATGGAAAAACCGTCGAATATCTGGATGCCTGGAGTTATACGGAGTGGTTTAACTTGCTCGGAACCCCGGCAGTGTCTGTTCCCGTTGGGAGTTCGAATGAAGGCTTGCCCATCGGAGTGCAGATTTCCGCGCGGCCATGGGAAGAGGAACTAGTCCTGTCTGTGGCAGAGGTTCTGGAAAAAGAATGCGGCGGATGGCGCCAGCCACCCATCACCTAACTTAAAAAAGCTCAATCTTTCACGCTCCTCTGTGTTTTACTTCTTGTATATATGCTCCGTCGCATTCTGTTGATTTCTGCCGGCTTTATTCTGGTATTAAGCACATTCGCCGCCGCACCCAACGATAAATCCGCCGAAGCCGCACGCCTCAACAACGTTGGCGAGGCCTACATGAATCAGCAGCTTTTTGAAAAGGGCCTCAAATCATTCACCGAAGCTGCGGCGCTTGATCCCCAGTTCTCCATTGCGACGATTAACAAAGGCATCGCCCTCGTAAACACAGGCAAAGTGGACGAAGCTAAAAAGATTTTAGAAGATGCGTCCAAAGCGAATCCCAAAGATCCGCACGTCTGGTACAACCTCGGCTTGTTGTACAAAAACAACAGCGAGTCGCAAGCTGCGGTAGATGCATTCCGCAAAGTCACTGACATCGACCCGAACGACGCCGACACGTGGTATTTCCTGGGGACGGCATATTCGCAGCTCAAGCAGTTTCCCCAGGCAATCGATGCGCTCCAGCATGCAATCAAGCTGAACCAATATCACGCCTCCGCGGAGTTCGGACTTTCGCGGGCATATCAGCAGTCCGGAGATGTGACCAGTGCTCGTGAGCACCTGAAACGTTTCCAGTACATCACCCAGAACAAACTGGGATCTGCCATTACGCTCGCGTATGGAGAACAGGGGCAGTATTCGCGAGTTGAAGAATCGCCGAACGTGGTTGAGAAAGTTCCGCCAGAAATTCCAGTGAAGTTTATAGACATAACCGAGCGGGCCGAGATCGTTTCCAATCCTAATTCCTCCGTCAATGTGACCAAACCCTTTTTTGAAGCTGGCGCTGGAGCCTGTTTCCTTGACTACGACAATGATGGGAAGCCCGATCTCTTCATTGCGGACAATGGTGCTCAGGGTGGGATGTCGCTTTATCACAATCTTGGCAATGGCAAGTTTGAGGACGTGACAAAACAAGCTGGACTTGATCCCAAGATGCAAGCAACGAGTTGTACCGCTGGCGATTATGACAATGATGGGTATACCGATCTAGCGGTTAGTTTCAATAACGGAATTCTGCTGCTGCACAACGAGAAAAACGGTACTTTCAAGAATGTGGCTCCAGCCGCAGGGATTAAGAGTGTAGGTATCAACGGTCTGACGTTCATTGATTACGACCACGACGGCGACCTGGATCTTTACGGATCGAGTGGAATACTCATGGTCGTTGGTGCAGCAAAAAGTGGCACAAGCGTAATGTGGCGCAATAATGGCAACGGTGCCTTCACAATTGTTGACATCGGCCTATCGATAAGCTCCTCAGCCAACAATGCGATTGGCACCGACTTCAACAATGATCGCGCTGTTGATCTAGTGGTTGCTGATTGGGCAGGAGGGACCATATTCCAAAATCCTCGCGAAGGTGACTTCAAGGTTCTGCACCCTTTTTCTCCCGCACTGAAAACTGATGACAAAACATCAGACCCCAAAGCTGATGACATACGCAGCGTGGGCGTTGCCGTCCTTGATTTCGATCATGATGGATGGATGGATATTGCTCTGACACGTCTCTCTGAGATCGGTCTTACACTATGGCGTAACAATCACGGTAAGAGTTTCTCTCAGGTAAAGCTTCCGAACACAGGGTGGGTAAAGGCTTATGGGCTCGCCGCCTTCGACTACGACAACGATGGCTGGGTTGACCTTGTCGCGGTTGGCGAAACCAAAGACGGCCGTGGCGAAGTTCGCCTTTTCCGCAATCTTGGCCCGGATGGATTCAAAGATGTCACAACCGATGTCGGCCTGGACAAGGTTCAGCTAAAAGATCCCCGAGCCATCATCACCGGCGACTACGACGGTGACGGCGCGACTGATCTTTTCATTACACAAAATCACGGCCCCGCAGTCCTGTTACGCAATGAAGGCGGCAACAAGAACAACTGGCTCAAGCTCGACCTAACAGGTCTCGCCGATAACAAGAGCGCTATCGGAACGAAAATAGAAGTATTTACCGGAGGCACCCGGCAAAAATTTGAAATTGCCGGATCATCCGGCTATCTCGGCCAGAATTCTCTGCAACTGAATATCGGACTCGGTCAAGCCAAGCAAGCCGACGTGGTCCGCATGCTGTGGCCAACCGGTGTGCTGCAAGACGAAATTGAAGTTCCCGCCAACAAAGTACAGAGCTACACAGAAATGGACCGCCGCGGCAGTTCCTGCCCGACATTGTTTGTTTGGGACGGCAATCACTATGAACTAGTAGCCGACATGATCGGCGCCGGCGTGGTCGGACACTGGGTCGCCCCCGGCGAGCGCAACATCGCGCGCCCCACGGAATACATCAAGCTCAACCGCGATACCGTCCGCGAAAAAGACGGCAAGCTCAGCTTCCGCCTGATGGAGCCGATGGAAGAAGTTGTCTACCTCGATAAGGTCGGCTTGCTCGCAGTAGATCACCCAGCGAATTTCGATGTGTTCCCTAACGAATACTTCGCCAGCAATCCGCCATATCCTTCGTTCAAGGTAGTTGCCAGTAGCAACGCCCAAGCGCCCGCAGCTGCGCAGGATGATCACGGACACAATCTATTACCCGACCTGCTCGCCCATCGCTATGTCGGTGATTTCGAACTTGCCCCATTCAAAGGTTTCACCAAGCTGCACAGTCTGGAACTCGATCTTGGCAAGCCATACAGTGGTGGCCCCCTCTGGCTCCTTATGGACGGCGAAATCGAATACTTCACCGCCACCGGAATGTACGCAGCCGATCAAGCTGGTATTAAAGCCATCGCTCCCTACGTCGAAGCACTCGGAGCCAATGGAAAATGGACCCGCGTGATTGACGACATGGGTTTCCCCGCAGGCGGCCCTCGCACCATGACCGCAGACCTCACCGGCAAACTGCCGGTAGGGACGCAGCGCATACGTATCTGGACGAACTTGCAAATCTATTGGAACAGCATTTTGATCGACCGCACATTACAGTCGCAGACCACACGCCTAACCCAGATACCTCTGCGCGCTGCGAACCTCGATTTCCACGGCTATCCGCGGCAAATTGAAGCGCAGCCCCCGGGCGTTGTGAAATATGTCTACGAGCAAGTCAGCCGCACCGGTCCGTACGCACGTCAAGCTGGAACCTACACTCGCTACGGAGATGTACTCCCATTGCTCACCAGCTTTGACGACCGGCTGGCAATTTTCGGGTCAGGCGAGGAAGTAGCGCTGGAGTTCGATCCGTCGCACCTGCCGGCCTTACCTACAGGCTGGAAGCGCGACTATTTCTTCGTAGCCAACGGATACGAAAAAGACATGGATTTCTACGCCGCCCACGGCGACACCGTTGAGCCACTGCCTTTCCGCGCTATGGGGACGTATCCCTATTCTCGCGGTAAATCGTTCCCATCCAATGACATGTATCTGGAGTATTTCTTGAAATACAACACTCGTCAGGTTTCGGGGAATGAGCCGCAAGCTTATCGGGTTGACTACAGGCCTCTAAAATAGGGCAGTGGTGTGGGTAGCTTGATGAGGCGCGCCGAAACCGCCGGCGCGCCTGGTTTATAATCAACAATTCAAAATAAGTCCTCCGGAGTTACCGTACATGATTCGCTTTCTACAAACCCCCGGCCCAATCAAGAAGATCGTCCTGGGTGGATTATTGCTGCTTATTTGCGCGTCCATGGTGATCGCCTTCGTCCCTGGTGGACTGGCTTCCAGCTTTGGTTTCGGCGGCCTCGGGCAGGGCGTCGTTGCGCAGGTCGAGGGAGAGCAAATCACCACCGATGATGTGAACCGGACTCTCGATCAGATGATCAAGTCCCAATTCCCCCAAGCTGGGGCGCAGGCCAACATGTTGCGTCCATATTTTTCGCAACGCGCCGTGGATCAATTGATCGCTCAAAAAGCGATGCTGGCAGAGGCCCATCGCCTTGGGCTGCATGCCTCGGATGAAGAAGTTCGTGATGAATTCCAGCACGGCCGCTATGCGGCATATTTCTTTCCCGGAGGGAAGTTTATTGGGAAAGAGCAGTATGACAATCTGCTCGCGACTAACAACCTCACCGCGGAGCGTTTCGAAAGTTCAGTGAAAGACGAGCTGACATTAGCAAAACTGCGCAATCTGGTCGCGGGCAGCGTGATTGTTTCCGATCTGGATGTTCACCGCGAATTCGAACAGCGCAACCTTAAAGTTAAATTCGACTACGCAGTCCTGACCCGAGACGAAATTCTGAAGGGCATTCATCCCAGCGACACCGAACTGAAGGCTTATTTCGATACCAATAAGGGCCGTTACGTCAACGCCATTCCGGAAAAGCGCAAGGTGCGCTATGCCCTGATTGATACGACCAAACTTGAGGCCCAAACTCAGGT
>CAWBXL010000066.1:0-22169 GCA_963792305.1 uncultured Acidobacteriaceae bacterium
ACTGAAGAAAACGAGTTTAAAGAAGAACACTACCGCAGAATGGCGTATGCCAACGATCACTTTGCGGCAGGAATCCCTGGATGGAAGACAGACCGTGGACGGATGTACATCATGTATGGCGCGCCAGATGAGATTGAGTCCCATCCTTCAGGCGGAACTTACGAGCGTCCGATGGACGAGGGCGGAGGAAGTACTTCTACATATCCCTTTGAAGATTGGCGCTGGCGCTACATCGAAGGCATTGGTCAGGAAGTCATCGTCGAATTCGTAGATACCTGTATGTGCGGCGACTATCACATGACCATGGATCGCGGCGAGAAGGACGCGCTGTTGCATGTCCCCGGCGCTGGCTTGACCCTGTATGAACAAATGGGAATGACTACCAAAGCCGCTCGTTTTAACAACCCAGGCATGGAAACGCTGGGCGTAAATCCTGGGACCAGCGATCTTCAGACCAAACAGTTTGACCGGCTCGAGCAGTTTGCCAAATTGCAACGCGCACCCCAGGTGAAGTTCAAGGACCTGGAAGAAGTTGTGAGTCACAAGATCAACGTAAACCTGATGCCATTTGATGTGCGCATCGATTTTGTCCGGATTCTCAGTGACATGATCCTGGTTCCGGTAACGGTTCAGGTCAAGAACCGCGATATCACCTTTGTGAACAAGGACGGCGTGCAGCGTGGCGTGCTCAATATTTTCGGCCGCGTTACGACCCTGTCGGGGAAAATCGTCCAGACATTTGAGGACACGGTACAGAACGATGTTCCGGCCGAAACTCTGCCGAAGAGTAGCAGAAAATGCTTCCGTCTACTGGAAGGCATTCCGCTTAAAGCCGGGCCTTTATCGCCTGGACATCGTGGTTAAGGATGTGAACGGCGACCGGGTGGGAACCTGGAATCAAGCGCCTTCCCGTACCGAATTTCAAAGATGACCGCTTGGCTGCATCTTCCTTGATTCTCGCTGACCAGATGGAGCCGGTTCCGGCCAAGACCGTCGGTACCGGGAACTTCGTGATCGGCGCCATGAAAGTACGTCCGCGCGTGCCTCCGTCGGATGGCAAGCCGGCAATTTCAAGCGCAATCAGAAGGTTAATTTCTGGATGCAGGTTTACAACCTGGACGTGGATGAAAAGACCCACAAAGCCTCAGCCACATTCGAGTACGACATAACGAATAAAGCGACCAACAAAGCGATTGTTCATACGGTAGAATCAACGGACAAAATGGGCAACGTCGGCGACCAGGTGACCCTGCAAAAGACACTCGCAGCCGCCGGCCTTGACCCAGGGGTGTATCGTATCCAGATCAAGGTGAATGACAACATCTCCAAGCAGACGGTCGACTACTCCGGCAGAATTTGCTGTAGAGTAATCCTACGCTTGGTCTCCCATAAGGTGGTGGTCATGCTCCGTAAGCTCGGATGCTTGGTATTTGCAATCGGGCTCGTGTTTCCCGCTGTCGCGGCAAACAAGCCCGGACATATCTCAGGATACGTGCGCACCGTCGTGGCACCCCGCAAATGGGGGCGATGGTAGAGGTCTTGGCTCGGCGCTCACTCCTTCCGTGTGTTTACCGACGAGAACGGCTTTTACTCTGCGGCAGGTTTATTGCCTGGAGTCTACACGTCCGGTATCAGCTCCAACCTTCTTAAGCCAATGGAAAGAACACGTCGGCCTGCGCAGGTGGAAGCACCACTGTCAACCTGACTCTCACTACCCTGTTCGACGCCATCCAGTTCGCGACATCAAATTCCGGCGGCGACGAGGATGACTGGAAGTGGTGCTGCGTTCTGCCTCCGAATCGGCCAATTTGCGTCTCCGCGACGATGGCACAGCTGTCTTGGCTTCAGGGGATGCGAAGGGACGGCAACTCAAGGGCACAGTTTCCTTTACAGCGGGCGCTCCATCTGCCGGATACGGCAATGCTTCGGATATGAATACGGATTTCAAAGTTGAGAGATCCGTCTTCTCCACCAGCACGGTTGGTTTGCAGGGGGCTGTAGGCTACAACGGTTCATCCAGTGTTTTGCGCGCCTCCTACAGCCACAAAATGCTGGATGGCTCAGAACCAGAGCTGTCCTTCACCGCCCGCCGCCTGCCCGGTCCGGACTTTAATGGTAATAACGCACTACAAGCGCTTTCGCTTACTACCTCCGATAAGATCATTCTGGGAGATGTTCTGGAACTGAAGTTTGGCAGTGAACTCCAGACCATCCAGTTCATGGGCCGGCTGAATGCATTTCTGCCTTTTGGTTCGGTAGGCCTGCATCTCTCTCCCAATACCATCGTCGAATACGGATACACTACATCCCTACCCAACGGCCGGATGGAAAAGGGTTTTGATACCGCCCCCGCCGATCTCAGCGAGTCGGGTCCGAGGGTCAGTGTCGCCGGTTATGAGTCTTCTTTGGAGCGCGACCATCATCAGGAGATTTCACTCTCCCGCCGCCTCGGCAAGAACAATATTCAACTGGCGGCTTATACAGACCACATCAAGAATCCCGCCCTGGCCGGTGTAGGTTCTGTATCCACAGATGGCGGATACGTCCTGCCGGACCTTTATTCCGAAACCTTCACCTATCAGGGAAGAGAACTCAATACCAACGGAATGCGCGTAGTTATGCAGCGCAAGGTGAATAACAGCTTCACGGCAACGTTGGACTACGAATTCGGTGGTGTCCTGGCACTGAATGAAGAGAATGCGACTTTGCAGGATGCGGCCTCACACATGGTTCTGCGCAATCGGCACAGCGTGGCTGCCAAAGCCAGTGGCACCATTCCAGTCTCCAAGACCAAATGGATCGCGTCTTATCGCTGGACTGACGGTCAGGCCCTCACGCCAGTGGATATGTTCAACTCATCCCCAGGCCAAGCGGATCCATTCCTGAGCATTTTTATACGTCAACCCATCCCTGGAACCAGCTTCCTGCCCGTAAAAATGGACGCCGTGCTCGATCTGCGCAATCTGCTGGCGCAAGGTTACGTTCCAGTTGTCGCCCAAGATGGCCAGACGGTTTATTTGGTTCAGTCAGCCCGGGCAATACGCGGTGGCCTGGCTTTCACTTTCTAAAAAATTAATAGTTAAAGTTGTCATCGCATGTTGAGTGCGTCCCATACTAGATGCACTATTTTCAGTGCATGTTTACCAAACCGTCCATGGGACGCGACGATCGACGGATCCCTACCTGTGAAAAAAATGTACTTTCCCCTATACAGCAGCTTGCACTTGGTGCAATAATGGCCGCCCATTAACTTGCCGTAGCTTGCAAACCATTAGAAAGATTGGAACTGGGACATGCTGCTAGACAAATTGTCCGTGGGTGTACTGAGGGTTATGACTCCACTCGGCCCGCGCTACATCAGGCCCACCTTCTCTCAGCGTCTTTTATTGATCTGGATTTTCCGCCATTTCGAGATGCTTCCGCTGCAAGTACTTAGCCAATGGCAACAGTCGCTTATTGATGCGCTCTGCATTCAACAACAATTTGTTGCAGTGCATTCCGTCAATGGCGCCGAAGATTTTTCTGTGATTGGAACGGTCGAACGCCGTCCTCCGGTAGAAATCGAACCTCTGCCACCACGCCGTCCCAACGCGCGAGTCACAGCTGTCGCTCATGTAGCGGGCAGCGTGCAACAACATTACTAAAAAAATCGTGTAGAGAATCGCGTTAACGCGGCCGCGTACATGCGGAAGTCCGTGAAATATTTTGTGTTACACTCATTCACGGAGCCGCAGAATTATTGTGTGGAATCAGGCTCGCGGTCGTGCCACCATCCGGCCCACCTCAGCAGAAATCCTCGAAGGGCGCGTAGCTCAATTGGCAGAGCAACTGACTCTTAATCAGTAGGTTGTAGGTTCGATTCCTACCGCGCTCACCATGCTTTATTTTCAATAATTGTCGAGGCAGAATTCCCGACATGTCATTAAGAACAACTGATCTCCAATCAGTTGGTTGAAGCCTGGATTTCCTCTACGCCGTCAATAACTTACTAGGCCAAGTTTTTCAAAGTGTGCCGTGAAATGTGCCGTACACCTTTTTTTCTACTATGTATTCGGGAAACGCCAAAGCAGCGTCCGCGCGTTGATATTCAGGCGCAGAGGAAATCAATCACCGCATTTGCTCTAAAAACCCGTGGTTTACGATGAAAAGACGAGATCACACTAAGCATTCACTCACGGTTGCATGCATTGGACGCTTTAACCAGATCAGCTACCACCGCCTCGCTTAGCGGGGGATCGTCGGAATCGCCCGTGATGAGTTCTTCTATCTCGAGCTCCACTTGGTCAGCATTCTCGATAGCACGAGAACTATTCCCTGCATCGATTATCGGGGTCCCCGATAAAATCGATTCGTCGAAGATTAGAATGGCGCGTATTTCTTCCTCCGTCTCTTCCAGATATATCTCTTCCCGACAGGCAATCGCTTCGTAGTACGCCTCGTTGTCGTCTGGAATATTGTCTTCACTGTTCATCTCGAGTGACATTGATTCTCCCTTCCCGGTTGATTTACGCTCTGCTTGCGCGACGATGACCCTGGAACGGTTCCGCAATCAGGGTCATCTGGAAACAAATGATCTTCTCGCAAAATGCTTGGGTTCCAATTGGATTTCTCGTTAACTCCTAATATGCGGAGCACGGGATGAGCTTCCATGGCCTCAAGCCTACGAGAAATTTCCTTCACGCACTTGATTAACTTATTAGCGAGGAACATCCTGGACCAGCATATTTTCCAGTGAGGCCAGATTTCCTCCCTGCACAGCATCGACGATGGCACCCAGAAAAAAGCGTTGAGTAGACAAACTGACCGGTGCCGAAGGCCCATCAGCAAGATGCCTCCTCGCGCGGGTAACCAGTTGACGGACATTTGCTTCCTGGATTTGAAGAATATCGGCGATCTGACGATATGGATAGTCAAACGCTTCGCGAAGAACGTAAGCGGCACGTTCTCTTGGAGAGAGTTTCTGAAGGAGCAGCAACACGGCGTGGTTCAATGCCTCGTTGCGTTCGGCGCCTAACCCAGGATGGGTGCCCTCATCTACCGGCTCCGGGTACTTTGATCCGACGCATGTTTCGCGACGCGAACGGGCGGATTGCAGAAGATTGATGCACAGTCGTGTCGTTGTCTTTGCCAGGAATGCAGTCGGGTTTTCCACTATGGTTCGATTTGTGGACTGCCAGCGCAACCAAACATCCTGCACGATGTCCTCCGCCTCAGCCGCACATCCGAGCATGCGATAGGCGATCGCGAATAGACGGGTACGCACGTTTACAAAAATTGAGAGGCTGTCATTCGATCCACGGTCCTCCGCTACAAACCCGGTGTGCAAAACAGATTCTGCCAAAAGCTGTCCGATTGCTCCCATAACCGCTCCCTGTCTGAAAATAACTTGACTTGAACGGAGTATGAACCGGGACTTGCATGGCGTGCGACGTCAGATCGTATGGTTTTAAGACCGACATTTAGCGAGAGATGCTGCTCCGACTTTTGGGGGAGAACCAGCGATGCCGCCGATCCACGAATCGAGGCGCTTTTTTCCAGAATTAATTGGGCATAGTGTCACAAAGTTCCACTCGGTTCTGTCTTAGCAGGTGTAAGAAATGACGGAGACATTATGAAAATCGTAGTGATTGGCGGTACCGGACTTATCGGCTCAAAACTAGTCAAGAAGCTGCATGATCACGGGCACGAAGCGGTAGCAGCAGCGCCAAACACAGGTGTCAATACACTCACCGGTGAGGGGCTCGCGGAAGTTCTGAAAGACGCCTCGGTAGTGGTTGACGTATCCAACTCTCCCAACTGGGAGGATGCGGCGGTCTTGAATTTCTTTGTGACATCGACCCGTAACCTTCTTACTTATGAGCAAAGGCAGGAGTCAAACACCACGTTGCATTGTCGGTCGTGGGGACCCAACAACTTTCCGAAAGCGGCTATTTCCGCGCCAAGATCGCTCAGGAAAAATTGATTGAAGAATCTTCCATTCCTTACACCATCATCCATGCGACCCAGTTCTTTGAGTTCATCAAGGGTCTCGCTGACATTTCTATCATTGGCGGCAAGGTGCATTTGCCTCCTGTGTTTTTTCAGCCGATGGCCGCCGATGATGTAGCGACCGCGATGGGGAAAATCGCGGCAGGAGCGCCAGTGAATGGCGTGGTCGAAATTGGAGGGCCGGAACAATTCCGTTTGGATGAACTCGTAAGACAGCGCCTGGCTCAACTCAAAGATCTCCGCGAAGTCATCGCCGATCCAAATGCGCCGTACTCTGGCGCAAAACTTAGCGAAAAAACGCTGGTACCCGGCAATAACGCAAGGCTCGGCGAGACGCGCTTCGAAACCTGGACCGCTCAATCCGCGGCATAAATCCCGAATAAGTCACCGTCAAACAAAAAGGAAAACGGAGAAGGAGGAATCATCAGCAGAAAATCCGAAATCGCCACCGAACACGCCATCGCTTTGGCGGGAATGGGAAGAAGCACCGGCCCCCGTCTATCTCCTACGCACGAGGAGACCGCGCAACTTGCGTACAGTCTCTACGAATCCCGTGGCCGGCAGGAAGGCCATCAACTCGAAGATTGGCTGAATGCTGAACAGGAACTCATCCGGCACTACGCGTAACAGCGGACGCTGGCTTAGCCGACGCGCTGAAGGCGTCAAACGAAAGGTCAATTTATGAAATTCACAAGAATAATTCTGGCATTGGTGTGCTTGATTTCTGGGACGCTGGCGGCGCAAGAGGCCAAGGTCACGGAACTCATGTCGAAAGACCTGACAAACATTCCCGGCAAAGAAGGTCTGATGATCACTGTGGTATATCCGCCGGGAAGTTCGGACCCAATCCACCGTCACAATGCACATGCATTTGTGTATGTGGTGGAAGGCACGATCGTGATGCAGGTGCGAGGCGGAAAGGAAACGACCGTGACAGCTGGTCAGACCTTTTATGAAGGCCCGGATGATGTCCATGTCGTTGGGCGCAACGCAAGCAAAACCAAACCGGCGAAATTTGTCGTGTTCTTGGTGAAGGACAAAGGCGCTCCCGTGGTCGTACCTGCTAACTGAATCAAAAACCGCAGGCATTTCTGTTCGAGAAAACTTAAAAAGGAGAAATTGGTATGAGCACCATTACCGTAAAAGACGGCACAACAATCTACTACAAGGACTGGGGCAAGGGACCAGTCGTAACCTTCTCACACGGATGGCCGCTGAATGCGGATGCCTGGGACGGGCAAATGTTGTTTCTCGCCCAGAATGGATTCCGCGTGATCGCACACGACCGGCGGGGCCATGGCCGATCAAGTCAGGCGTGGTCCGGCAACGACATGAATGGGTACGCGGATGATCTCGCAGCCCTCATCGAGACGCTTGATCTCAAGGATGTCACCTTGGTTGGTCACTCCACAGGTGGTGGTGAAGTGGCGCGCTACATTGGCCGGCACGGCACAAAGCGGGTTGCCGCCGCCGTTCTGATCGCCGCCGTGCCGCCGTGCCTGGTGAAATCCGATTCCAACCCCGAGGGGATTCCGATCGAAGTGTTTGATGGATTGCGGAGTGGTGTCGCCAAGGACCATTCGCAGTTCTGGAAAGACTTTGCCATTATGTTTTACGGCGGTAATCGTCCGGGTGCGAAGGTCTCGCAGGGAATGCTTGATCAGTTTTGGCTGTGGAGCATGCAGGGCGGCCTCACGAATGTCTACGACAGCATCAAGGCATTTTCTGAGACCGACTTCACCGAGGACCTCAAAAAGTTCGACGTGCCCACGCTGGTTATGCACGGTGAGGACGACCAGATTGTTCCAATCAAAGACTCAGCACATAGATCGGCAAAGCTCATCAAGGGGGCGAAGGAAATTTACTATCCTGGCCGGCCTCACGGTCTTACGGCCACTCATCAGGATGAAGTCAATGCCGACCTCCTGAAATTCTTGAAGTCGATTCAGCGGGTTCGTAAGGCAGCTTGAACCTTGGAAAATCAATTATTTGGACTGTTGTTCGATCCAGATGCAGGACACGCAGGGGAGCGGAGTTTTCGCGATTTCTTCCGCTTGCCACTGACGAAGGAGAATCGCTGCCAGTCGGTGGACTCTGCGTGCGCTTTCTTATGGGAAGTCATAAAGGTGAACTTGTCGCTCGAGGATGTCGAGGCGAGTATTGCCAGCACCGCAGATGGAATGTTAGGAAGTGCCAGATGTGATTTGCGCTCTGCTTCTTAAGCTTTTCAGTTTTTGATTTGACGTGCGGTACCCGTCGTTGCGTGAGCACAAGCTGAGATGTCGGATGATGAGACGTGCAAAGCTTGATCTCAAAGCGGTAGTCTTGATTCTGCATGAAAAAGATAGGATTTCTTTCCTTCGGTCACTGGGCACCTTCTCCGCAGTCCGAAACGCAATCGGCAGCTGACGCACTCTTGCAATCCATTGACCTAGCCGTGGAAGCGGAACGTTTGGGCATGGATGGAGCCTACTTCCGGGTTCACCACTTCGCGCGGCAGTTAGCGTCACCGTTCCCATTGCTTGCCGCAGTGGGTGCTAGAACACACACGATGGAAATCGGTACCGCGGTCATCGACATGCGGTACGAGAATCCTCACTACATGGCCGAAGACGCCGGCGCTGCGGATCTTATTGCCGGCGGACGGCTGCAGCTGGGGATCAGTCGAGGTTCGCCCGAACAGGTAATCGACGGCTGGCGCTATTTCGGTTATGAGCCGGCCGAAGGCGAGAACGATGAAGAGATGGGGCGTCAGCACGCTAAAACGTTCCTTGAGCTCTTGCAGGGCAAGGGCTTCGCTCGGCCGAACCCACGTCCGATGTTTCCCAACCCGCCGGGACTTCTGCGTCTCGAGCCATACTCCGAAGGATTGCATGATCGTATCTGGTGGGGTTCGGCCTCGAACGTAACTTCGGTTTGGGCGGCGAAGTTGGGAATGAATCTGCAAAGTTCAACGCTAAAGTTCGATGAAACCGGCGAGCCGCTTCACGTTCAACAAGCGACGCAGATTCACGCGTTCCGTGCGGCCTGGAAGGAAGCCGGTCACAAGCGAACTCCTCGCGTATCCGTCAGTCGCAGTATCTTTCCGCTGGTTGATGATCGCGATCGAATTTATTTCGGGCGGGCGGGGGAGAACGAGGACAAGATTGGCTTTCTCGACGAAACCACGCGGGCGGTGTTCGGCCGCAGCTATGCTGCCGAGCCCGATGTTCTCATCGAGCAACTTCGAAAAGATTCGGCGATCGCGGAGGCGGACACCCTTTTGTTGACAATCCCAAACCAACTGGGCGTTGCCTACAATGCGCATGTCATGGAAGCAATTGTGAAGACAATTGCCCCTGCTCTCGGTTGGCGCTAACGTCGTCTATCTTATTTGCCGAAGTAACCGATTCAATTCGTGGGGCAGTTCAAATCGCTGAAGGACGAGCGTTAACTCCTGAAGCGATTCGAGAAACCTGCGACCTCGGCCTGAGGCAAATCGTCGGTCGCACGTGATTTGCACGTCTAATTCTTGCCGCCATTGTTTGTTTGCTTCGATCGCGCTCTTGTAATAAATCGGTTGAAGCTGGGGTCACGCCAAGTGAACGGAGACACGCGCCGGTCTCAACTTGGCTGCCATCCTCACCAGGTCCGCCAAGGAATTCGCTTTCATCTTCTGCATGACCTGGCCACGGTGCGCTTTTACCGTGATTTCGCTGATTCCCAATTCTCCACCGACTTGCTTGTTCAGCAAACCAGAAACCACGAGTGCCATCACTTGCCGCTCTCGAGGACTGAGTGAAGCGTAGCAACTCCGTAGATCGCCCATCTCGGCCTCACGATCAAGAGCAAGACGGCTTCTTTCAAGGCTTTCCCGGACGGCCCGCAGCAACACGTCATTGGTAAACGGTTTTAGCAGGAAATCCACAGCTCCTGCCTTCATGGCTCGAACCGTGGTTGGAACATCTCCCCAGCCGGAAATGAAGATGATCGGCATTTCAGTCCGCTCACGCGCGATGATCTTTTGCAGTTCGAGCCCATTCACGTCAGGAAGGGAGAGATTGAGGATGAGGCAACTTGGGACGACAGGCCGCGGTTGCCTGAGAAAGTCTTCGGCTGATCGAAATGTCTGCGGCTGGCAACCTTCGCTGCGGATTAACAATTCGAGTGATTTCCGAACAGACGCGTCGTCGTCCACGACGAAAACCATCGGCATCAAATTAGGAATGGAAGGTACCGTCAGTTCACGATTGAATGTTTGCGCTAGATTCATATCTCACCGCCCTGGGGATTTGTTACTTATGCGTTGAGTGTCAAACGAACAACCCTTCAGCCACAACCCCAAATGGGGGAGTCTTCGTTTCAGTAGATGGTCGAGAACGATGCTCCGACTTTCGACGGGCATGCTAGACGTGTTCGTTCAGGGCGCAATGTGTTTTCTGCCGAAAAGGCGGGCATCAATCGACCACGCCCCCGGCCCGATCATGGCAACGCTGCCCCCGAGCGTGGCAAGAATGATCGCTATCCATGGATCATTGCTACTGACTAATGCGATCCACAGTTCGATCGCTGCGATCAAACTTCCGATGACTGGTGTCCACAAACCGACCAAAAGAAGTATGCCAGCGCAGGCAGCAATGACCTGTGGAATCATTGATACAGAAAAAGGTTTGCCCGTGAGCTCAATGAGCCCGAAGTGGACCAGAATGATGGCGGTTAGAACGCGCTGAAGGAGAAGACCTACCCCCGGCCAACCGTTCGCAAAAGTAGAAAAAAGTCGCTGCAGAATTGCCTCCCGGGTCAGCGTAGGGGAATTCCGACAGCAATGAAACGCCAGAAAGTCGGTTGCCGAGATCCTACTTTTGGGGGAGATTCAATTCGATGATCCCACGTTGCAGCCCGATGGTCACGGCATGAGCGCGGTCGTTAGCACCTAATTTTGACAGTATGTTTGTAACGTGGCTTTTGACCGTTGCTTCTCCAATGGAAAGCTGGTCGGCGATCTGTTTGTTTCCGTTTCCGGTACCAATCAACCTGAGAACATCAATTTCACGTGCGGTTAGCGCGTCATCAGTGGCGTGATGCGCGAGCTCGGCGGCGATTTCGGCAGGAATTCGTTTCTGTCCCGCGTGAACAGCACGGATTGTGTCGAGGAGTTCCTTGTGCACATGTCCTTTGAGTATGTATCCTCTGGCACCCGCTTTCAGGGCCCGCAGCACCTGCACATCACCTCTGTATGTCGTAAGAACGATAATCCTGGCATCAGGAAACTCTCCACGAATCTTGTTGATGGCCTCGAGCCCATCGACATCAGGCATCTGCAGATCCATCAGGGTTACGTCGGGCCTATGGATTCGGAATGCGTCAATCGCCTCCTTTCCATTGGAAGCCTCCGCAATCAGTTTCAGGTCGGGTTCGGTGTTCACGAGGGCCGCAATCCCTTTACGCAAAAGAGGGTGGTCATCAACGGTAAGGATGCGAATAACGTTAGGAGTGCTGTGCACGATTTTTTCCCATTCGACGCAATTTCAATACGCGACTTTCACTTGAACTCTCATAGGCGACAGAAGCCGGGACTGTCAGTTGAACTTCAGTGCCGGCGCTGGCCTCACTCCAAAACTCCAGTTGAGCTCCTATCCGCTCTGCTCGCTCGCGGATGCCACGGAGTCCCCAATGCCCGGCGAGGCCACCTTCTTTGAGCACCTTCGGGTCGATACCTTTTCCATCGTCGCGAATACGAACACGAAGGACATCATCGCCGTATCGAACTTCGGCTTCGATGCGATGCGCCTGTGCATGCCGGTACGCATTTCTCAAGACTTCGAGTGCGATGCGGCAAACCTCGTTCTTAGTTGTAGCAGACAAATTCCGGCGTTCACCTTCTTCGACTAGATCGAAGGCTGGCGCCTCACCCGCAGAGCCTTTTTCAGAATTCGCCAAGTCCCGCATTGTGGCCGTGATCAGCTCAGCTAGATTGCCCTTCGCGATTGGCTCCGAACGGAGGCCCCGAATTGCTTCCCGGCTTTCCTCAAGAGCTTTCTCAGTCTCCCAAATAGCATCGTCTAGAGAGCGCATGGCTTCGTCAGGCCTACGAGTCATCAGATTGCGGACTGCTTGAAATTGAAACATCAGTCCGTGCAGCGTCTGCAAGAGAGTATCGTGCAACTCGCGCGCTATACGCGTGCGCTCATTCACCCGCGCCTCCAGCCCGATGTTGAACTGCTGCTGGAGTTGCTGGACCCGCAACTGATAAATCCCCCAGAGCAATCCGATGAATCCGAATGCGGCCAATGCGCGGAACCATGTGGTTTGGTAGAACAACGGCATCACATCAAACCCCAGGGATGAGCCAGCCTCGTTCCATACGCCGTCGTTGTTACATGCCATAACGCGAAAAATGTAATGGCGTGGAGCAAGATTTGAATACTGCACCTGGCGGAGGTTGACGACCTCCCTCCACTCCGGATCCTGTCCCTCCAGTTTGTAGCGAAAGTGAATTTTCTCTGGATCAGCGAGGCTCAATGCGCTGTACTTAATTGCCAGATCGCGAACGTGCGCGGGCAGCGGCAATCCATCGGAGGGAGCATAGACTTTCCCATCTGCCGTCACTTGTTCGATGTGTACAGGTGGTGGAAGTTTGTTGATGGGAAGATGATGGGGATCAATCACACTGACGCCGTCCCATGGTAAAAACCAAATTTTTCCGTCTGGCGATTTTGTCATCAGCGGATAGTATCCGCCGATGGAAGTGTGACTCCGTACTCCATCGGAGCTGTCAAACAATTTCGTATTTATTACCTTGCTTGGATCGGCGACCCAACGGTCCAGTTCGCTTTGAGAAATGCGCGCCAAACCGCAGGCCAGGTACAGCCACATGGCATGATCGTTGTCTTCCATTGTGGCCACGACTTTGTCGCACGGCAATCCATTTTTGCTCGTGAGCGTGTTCACATGTCCGTCTCTGATGCGACTGAGTCCAGAGTCAGTTGCCACCCACAGTGACCCGCGACTGCCGAAACGAAGATCTGTGACATGCCCTGCGCCCAGACCCTGTGCCGTTGAGTAAGAGGCTTTAATCACGCCATCGGAAAAATAAGCAACGCCACCCTGATTGAAGCCGAGCCATAAACCATGCTGTGAAGGATCGGCGATGAGCACCTTGGCAAAATCCTTATGCCCTAGTTGAGACCATGGGATCTGTTCTATAACACGGTCCGCGAAAACGTGAAAAAGCCCGGTCTGCTGATGAGAAGCCCATAAGTGTCCCGACGGGGCTTCGCTTATTGAAACCACAGTTTGGCGCGGAGTGCTGGGTACTCGAATGAGGTGACCTTCTTTCAGGTAACCCATCCCCTCAGATGTGGAAACCCAAATTCGCTTCCTGCTATCCTCGAAGAGCGAAAGAGTCGCCTCTCTATTCATTCTTTCATCAGGCCCAGAGGTTCGGCGAATGCCGTCGTACAGTGAAATTTGTCCGTCCTTCCAATGACTCAGCCCACCGGTCGTTCCGATCCAGACATCGCCATCTTTTGAGGCGAGCACGGACCATGCAACAGCACCTGGCAAGCCTTGCTTCGCTGAAATAGTTGGAATCGCATATGGGCGAAAGCGGTCTATGCCGTCATTGGTTGCAACCCAAATGGTGCCCTCTCGGTCCTCAAGAAAACGTGTGACGTAATCACCGGAGAGTCCGTCAGTCAGGGAGAAAACATCCTTTTTCTCTTGTGGACCAATGTGGACCAGGCCGTGGTCCGAAGTGCCGATCCACAGCCCACCATCGTGGTCACGGAACATCCGTGTTATGTGCCAGGTATAGGGCGAGGCCGCTGATGGATATGGCTCGACATGGCCATTGATGAGTTGCCGGACTCCGGCGTAGCCGGCAAACAGGAGATTTCCTTGTTCATCCTCGACAAAGCTTGTAACGCCGAAAGGATCTTCTGGAATAGAGAAAAAGGCCTGGGCACCAGGTTTCCATCTCCATAAGCCTTTTGATGTACCGAGCCAGAGGGTCCCCCGTGTGTCTTCATATAAAGCCATAACCCCAGCAGAGAATTTGCTTTTGTCGCGTTCGCAGTGCACATTCTGGGCCCGGATATCGCAAACTCCACCCCCGCTCTGTGCATAAACTCCCACCCAAATAGTGCCGTCACCAGATTCAAGTAGAGACGTTAAGCTTTGCCCGGCCAGATCAGGAAATTGCGTCAACTTGCCGTCCTTCCAACTGGCAAGTCCGCTGAAGGTGCCGATCCAGAGTGTCCCGTCACGGGCGGCTAAAAGGGAAGTAATAAGGTTGCCGGGTAAATGTTGTCCGGAGGGAGGCTCCCAAAGGACTGGGCGGATGCCATCGAACCGAAGCAGACCGGATTCAGTGCCTACCCATAAGTAGCCGTCTGTAGTTTGCGCGACTGATGTGAGCACCCCTTTGGCAAAACCATCGCGAACTCTCCAACTGGTATGTGCATGCTGGCTGATCTCAAGTGCGGGATTTAACGCGAAAGCACAGACACACGACAGCAGGAGGATACAAAGCAAACTCGCTGCCAGACTGGCAGGGTGGCGCACTGATTCTCCCTTTCGCACAGTGCTCCACATGTTACCGCATTATTTCCGATTCCTTTTCTGTTGTGACAAAACCAATACCAAAGCACAATAGACGACCCTCGATATCTCGCGCATTCTTTTCGTCACGGTATTGGGGGAGCAGTCGTGTCCTGTTACGCCATTAGTTCAGGAGACACGGCCGTGCATTGCCGTGCGTGTATCCTAGATACTCCAAACACAGTGAGGGGGGAACATCACGGGCAACGGATCGATGTGTGCGCGCCTGGTGTTGACATGGGCATTTGTCGCTGTTGCCCTGTTGCCTTGGCGCGTCCAGGCGCAGAGCGAAACAGGCACGATATATGGTTTAGTTTCGGATGGCACGGGCGCTGTCGTTCCCAAGGCCAAAGTTCGCCTGATCGATACAAGCCGTGGAAATACAAGTGAACTTGAGACTGGGAACGGAGGGTTCTATTCATTTGCTGGCATCCATCCTGGCCACTATCAACTGGAAGTCGAAAAAGCCGGATTCAAAAAGGCTCGCTTAACCGGAATCACGGTAAATGTGCAGGACAATTTGGAACAAAACTTCACGCTCAATGTTGGTGCCATCTCCGAGAGCATCACCGTCGAAGCCAACGCCGTGACTTTAAATACCAATGACGGCGCAGTTAGCACGTTAATCGACAACCGTTTCGTGGAGAACATGCCGTTGAATGGGCGCAACTTTGATGCCCTCATTGAACTGACGCCGGGAGTGGTGCTGGTTCCAACCAATTTCTTTGAGCAGGGACAGTTCAGCGTCAACGGACAGCGGCCCGACTCGAATTACTTCACAGTGGACGGTGTCAGCGCCTCGTTTGGAACACCCACGGGTTCCAGTTTTGGTCAGGGCGGCACCGGGCAGCTACCGGCAACGAGTGCCTTCGGAGGACTGAGTAACCTCGTTTCGCTCGATGCACTACAGGAGTTCCGGATTCAGACGTCAACATTTGCTCCAGAGTTTGGGCGAACTCCTGGGGCACAGGTCTCTGTCGTCACAAAATCTGGGACGAACATGCTTCATGGCACCGTATTTGAATACTTCCGTAACGAGGTGCTCGACGCGAATGACTGGTTCGCTGACCGTGCCGGCATCCAAAAGCCGGCATTGCGCCAGAACGACTTTGGTGGCGTGCTGGGTGGCCCGATCGTTAAAGACAAGCTGTTTTTCTTCACTTCTTATGAAGGCCTGCGTGTACGGCAACCGCGGATTGCGAATACCTACGTTCCGACATTGGCAACCATTGCATCTGCGCCAGCCGCGGTCCAGCCCCTGCTCAACGCATTTCCAAAGCCGACCTCAGGAGCCCAGGACTTTGGGAATGGTACGGCTGCATTCATTGAGGGATACTCCGATCCATCCTCGCAAGATGCTTATAGTGGCCGCATCGATTACCGCCCGTCCGAACGCTTGAGCTTATTTGGAAGGTACAGTAACGCCCCATCGACTCTGATTCAGCGCGCAGGCGCCAGCGATCTTCAGCAGTCCTACAGTGAGCTTTTGCACACGAACAACAGGACACAGACTCTCACATTCGGAACAACTCTGATCATCACCACCAGTGCGATTAACGAGGCTCGCTTTAACTACAGCACGAGTCGAGGTAATAGTTTCGTGACAATGGACAATTTTGGTGGTGCGCTGCCGCTGGCAGATTCAGAGCTGTTCCCGGCGGGACAATCATCGTCCAGTGCCTCTTTTACTTTCATTGGCGACTTCAATCCTTTCGGCCTTATTTTTGAGGTGGGCAAAATCGCAAACAATGTGCAGCGCCAATTCAACATTACCGACAATTTCGCATGGGTCAAAGGCGCTCATCAGATGAAATTCGGAGTTGACTATCGTCGTCTCAGCCCGGAGGAACGGTTCGGTACCTATCAGCAAGTTGACGTATTCGGTTCTTTGCCTAGTGTTTTAGCAAATTCCATGCTTGAGGTGGCAGTGATCTCCAGAACTTCGGATGTTCAGATTATGACATCCAATTGGAGTCTCTTCGCACAAGACACTTGGAAACCAGCCCGCAACATTAGTCTCACCTACGGCCTACGCTGGGAATACAACACAGCGCCTTCTTCACCCAATAAAACTCCGTTGTTTACCGTCAACCAAGTTAGCGACCTTGCGACATCAACCCTGGCGCCCGCTGGCACACCCTTATGGCACGCGCAGAAAGACAATTTTGCGCCGAGGCTTGGCGTAGCATGGCAGCCATATTCAAATTTGGTCATAAGGGCCGGGGGCGGCATTTTTTACGATCTCGGATATTCCGACATCACCAATGCGATGATCAGCTTCCCCTACATTCAGCAAAAGCTGATATTCGGCACTTCTTTTCCGTTGAACACCACCGACTCATCTCCTCCAACTTTTACTACGACCCCTCCCGCATCACTTATGGCAGTTGTCGATCCAAATCACATCTCGCCAAGAACCTACCAGTGGAATGCTGCTATCGAGCACAGCCTCTCAAGCGCCGATGTTCTGACGCTTACGTATGTCGGAGCAGGAGGACGGAAGCTGATGCGGCGCGACATTTATCTCGCGCCGAATCCCGAGTTCACTGGCGAATTCGATGTCCTGAGCAATACTGGAACCTCAAGCTATCAGGCCTTCCAGGGAGAATATCGTCATCGCGTATCGCATGGTCTGCAAACCTTGTTCTCGTACACATGGGGACACTCGATTGACGATGTCTCGAGCGATGTGAATTCTAAGAATGTACCTTTAACCAAGTCGCTGCTTTCCGCTAATCGCGGGTCTTCTGATTACGATATTCGACACACCTTCTCTGGAGCGGTTTCTTATGACATTCCCGATCCGAGAAGCAATATCTTGCGGCAAGTCTTCGGAAACTGGTCAACTGATTCTGTGATCTATGTTCGCAGCGCTCCACCTGTGAATGTGGTAACCGGCCAAAATCCCTTTCCCGGCACGGTACTGTCAGGCGCAAATAGCGTGCAACGCCCGGATATCGTTCCCGGGGTTCCGCTTTATCTTGATGTTTCGGGTGCGCCGGGAGGCAAGGTCATCAACTCAGCAGCATTTTCCATCCCGGCGTCTGGTACGACGCAAGGCAACCTCGGCCGGAATGCTTTGCGTGGCTTCGGGGCAACGCAATGGGACATGACAGTACGCCGTCAATTCCGTGTCACTGAAAGATTCTCTCTCCAGGCAAGGGCAGATTTTTTCAACATACTGAATCACCTGAACTTCGGAAACCCGATCAACTATCTCAGTTCCGCTCAATTCGGACAAGCGACGATGATGCTGAACAGCTACCTCGGGAGCGGCGGGCAGAGCGGTGGACTGAATCCGTTGTATCAGATCGGCGGCCCGCGCTCGATTCAACTCGCCTTGAAACTCCAATTTTAAACTCACAATACTGAAATCACCGATCGTGAGTAGCAAACCCAAAAAAATCAGGGCAGGCCGCTAGAGCCTGCCTGCCCCAGTGCATTCATCAGCACGGTGTCAGTTCTGTTCAAATTCGAAATCGGGCGCAGATAGTAGGCCGGCGCCATCAAAACCACCCAGGCCGGAACGCATGACAACCTCAAGGGCGCTCGAAATTTTCTTCATGGCTGACTCGTGCTGCCCTGAATGCTGCGTTCATTAGGTTGATACCAAGGTATAGTCAATACCATCGTCCAATTGTTTGCAGTCGCCGCTCCTGTTTTAATGGCCTTGATATCCGAACAACAAACGGCTGACTTCATCTTTACTCAGTACGCGCCTTAAGACTGATCGAGAAATCATGAGCGCAGCAAGTACAAGTTCGAACTCGATTTAGGAAAAATACGTAGGAGGAAAAATGGCAACTGTGAGTGCAATCCCAGCAACAATGAACCAACCACGAACCCGACCGCCGCGAAAGTCGACATGAAGCTCGAGGTGGTCGTCATCCCGGTCTCGGATGTTGACCGCGCGAAAGCAGTTCTACACCAAACTCGGGTGGCGGCTCGACGCCGAGTTTACCGCTGGCAACGACTTGCGCGGTCGTCCAGTTCACGCCGCCCGGCTCCGGGTGCTCGGTCATCTTCGGCAAGAACGTCACCGCGGCAGCGCCTGGCTCTGCCCAGGGCTTGTACCTGGCCGTCTCCGACATCGAGGCCGCCCGGAAAGAACTGCTCCGTCGCGGCGTCGAGGTCAGCGAAGTGTTCCACGGCGGCAATGTGCACAGCTGGCCACGGACGAGCCCTACCTGTTTGGCCGGCTCCGGGTCAGCGGTCCGGACCCTGCGCATGCCAGTTACTTCTCGTTCGCCTCATTCCATGATCCGGACGGCAACGGCTGGCTGTTGCAGGAGCTCACAACCCGGCTGCCTGGGACGAGGGGTCAGCAATTTTGACGTCGCGACGCTGACGGAGCTTTTGCGAGAGACGGAGGAACATCATGGCGAGTACGAACCAACCGCTCCGAAGCACCACTGGTCGGGCTGGTACGCCGCCTACATCGTCGCGCGTCAGAACGGTAAGACACCCGAAGAGGCAGCCAAAGAAGGCAAGCTCCAAATCGAGGGCGCACTAGCTGCATGAAGCACTTCGACGCCATCATCATCGGGACGGGCCAGGCAGGCCCGTCCCTGGCGGCGCGGTTTGCGGCCGCGGGCAAGACCGTCGCCATCATCGAACGCCACAAGTTCGGCGGCACCTGCGTGAATACGGGATGCATCCCGACCAAGACGATGGTTGCCAGCGCCTACGCGGCCCATGTTGCTCGCCGCGGCGCTGAATATGGTTTCAGCGTCAATGGCGATGTGCGCGTGGATATGAAGCGTGTCAAAGCACGCAAGGATGCAGTTTCCGGACGGTCGAACAAGGGCGTAGAGGAATGGTTGCGAGGACTGAAAAACTGTACGGTCATCCAGGGCCATGCCCGCTTTCAGTCGTCGAACACGGTCGTGGTCAACGATGAAGTTCTGCAAGCCGACAAGATTTACATCAACGTTGGCGGACGTGCCTCGGTTCCCGAGATGCCGGGGATTCACGATGTCCCATTTCTCACCAACTCATCGATGATGGATGTCGACTTCTTGCCGGAGCATCTCGTCATCGTCGGCGGAAGTTATATCGGGTTGGAATTCGGTCAGATGTATCGCCGCTTCGGCAGCGAAGTCACGATTGTAGAGATGGGTCCGCGCCTGATTGGACGTGAAGACGAAGATGTTTCCCAAGCCGTGCGCGAAATCCTGGAGAGCTGAAGGGATACAAATTCGGCTGAATGCGAAATGCATCTCACTGGCAAAGCGCGACAACGGTGTTGCCGTCCGCGTCGATTGCGACGAAGGTCCGCCGGAAGTATTTGGCACTCACGTTCTTCTCGCGGTGGGACGTATCCCCAACACGAGCGACCTGGGTCTCGACCAGGCCGGGGTTGCGACCGACGAGCGCGGCTACATCATGGTTGACGATCAACTGCAAACCAACGTGCCCGGCATCTGGGCCTTGGGCGACTGCAACGGCCGCGGCGCCTTTACCCATACTTCATACAACGACTACGAGATCGTCGCCGACAATCTCTTCAATGCTGACCATCGCCGCGTGTCGGACCGAATCCAGGCATACGCCTTGTACATCGATCCGCCGCTAGGCCGCTGCGGCATGACGGACGCCGAAATACGGAAGTCCGGACGCCGTGCACTCACTGCGAAATATCCGATGAGCCGAGTGAGCCGGGCCTATGAGAAAGGTGAGACACAAGGTTTCATGAAAATCTGTGTTGATGCGGAAACAAAACAGATTCTGGGTGCCGCGATTCTTGGCACCGGCGGCGATGAAGTAATTCACGTTTTGCTGGACGTCATGTATGCGAAGGCGCCATACACGGTCATCCAGCGCGCAATGCATATTCATCCGACGGTTGCGGAATATCTCCCTACCGTCTTGTCCAAACTGGAGCCTTTTGCGTAGGAGGCAGTAACCAATGCTTGATAACTGGTTAGGAGCCAAGGATATGGAAAATCTGAAGAAAAGTACGACCCTGCTGGTGGTTGTCTTCATGTTGTGTGCGATGACCGTTGCGGCACAAAGCGCAAAGGACAGTTGTAAACCAGCACCTGTCATCCCCTTAACCAGCGCTGAGCCCCCAGCGAAGATCGTCATCGATCCACCGCTGCCTGGGCCGCTCGCCTCCCGAGGAGTGGCGATTATTCAGTATTGCGCTGAGAATCTGCATATCGTGCCCGTGTTTGGTCCCGATGCTGTAGCTGCTTCGCCGCGCATTGGACACATTCATGTAAGCCTAGACGATGCGTCATGGGTGTGGGCAGATGCGAGTGGAACCCCTATCATCCTTCAAGGTCTTTCTTCGGGTACGCACAAAGTCCACATCGATTTGGTTGATGCTAACCACCATTCCCTCGATAAAGGTGCAATCACATTTGTCGTTCCAGAAAAGACGGTAACGGAAAATCATCACTGACCGTCTTTTGAGGGAGGGTAACTTAATGCTGAAAGAGACCAACTTTAACCGCCGCCGTTTTTTGCGGGGTGCACTGATGACGATTGTCGCTACTCAATTCAGCACGAACGCTTCGGCAAAAACGCGGCCGGAATTGTTCCCTCTCTCCGCGCAACGACGTGGCTCAATTCACCACCTCTATCGGGCACGGAACTCCAAGGAAGAGTTGTTCTCATCGAGTTTTGGACGTATTCCTGCATCAATTGGCGGCGCCAACTTCCTTATGTGCGCACCTGGGCCGAAAAATATAAAAACCAGGGCTTGGTTGTGATTGGCGTGCATTCGCCGGAATTCTCCTTTGAGAAAAACATAGATAACATTCGCTGGGCCGCAAAGGACATGAATGTTGGCTATCCGATCGCGGTTGATAACGATCACGCGGTCTGGCGAGGATTTAACAACGAGTACTGGCCCGCGCTCTATTTTGCCGATGCCAAGGGAAAAATCCGTCACACGCAATTTGGAGAAGGCGAATACGAGAAGTCAGAAAAGGTAATTCAGAAATTACTCGCTGAGGCGGGAATCAGCGGCATTCACGACGGACTGGCTCCAGTTGAGGCTGGAGGCGCGGAAGCTGCTGCCGATTGGAATCACTTGGAGTCCGGAGAGAACTACCTCGGGTATGCACGAACCGAGAATTTTGCATCGAATGCATCTCCTGACAAGTCCCAGGTTTATTCCGCTCCAGAACATCTCGGACTCAACTACTGGGCACTCACTGGGGACTGGACGATTGGCAAAGAAGCGATCCAACTGAATCAGCCAAGCGGCGGCATCGCATACCGCTTTCACGCTCGCGATCTGCATCTTGTTATGGGACCGGGTGCCCGCGGAACTTCTGCCAGATTCCAAGTGCTGATCGATGGACGGCCACCTTCCAGGCGAGCGGCAGCACGCACGAGCAGGTAGGTCAGCACGTGACCGAACAGGCTTTCCGGCCCCCACGACTCGGTGCTGCTGTGGATGAGTTCGCTGTAGGGAAGGTACTGCTGTTCGGACATTTCGTGCGCGCCTTTGATCACGAGCTGCACGACGAACACGAACAGGAAAATGGCGGTGGCCTGAAAGAACAACGCGAGGTTGATACGGTGGCCGAAACGTGACCATAACCACGCAACCCCGGCTGCGGCGAGGCTGCCGAACGCCCCAGCAGATG
>CAWBXL010000067.1:0-32884 GCA_963792305.1 uncultured Acidobacteriaceae bacterium
AATCTTCTTCTTTGAAGCCACGTTTCTCTGACAGCGCAACCGCCAGGGCATCACCCAGTGCCAGCATGGTGGTTGTCGAGGCAGTGGGCGCCAGGCCCAGTGAGCAGGCTTCCTTGGCGACGGAGCAATCAAGCGCCACCTCAGCGGCGGCAGCCAGCGTGGACAACTTCGTACCATTGCCGGAGAAAATCGGATCGGACGTCAAACTGACAAGTGGGATCTGCAAGCGCTTTATGGTTGCCAGCAGATGTAATACCTCCTGGGTTTCGCCGCTGGCAGAAAGTGCAACCACTACATCTCCGCGAACGACCATTCCCAAGTCCCCATGGATCGCGTCAACTGGGTGCATAAAAAATGCAGGCGTGCCAATGGAGCTTAATGTCGCGGCGATCTTGTGTGCGATTAGCCCACTCTTTCCCATGCCCGTGACCACGACGCGGCCTTTGCAGTTGAAAATCAACTCCACGGCCCGATCAAAGGTGGGACCCATGTGGCCGGCGATTCGGTCGGCCAGGGCGCGCAACGCCTCAGCTTCGATCCGAACCACATTTTCGCCAACTCGTCTCATAAACATCAGGATGTTAGCACGCGCACATGCAGGCAGCTTTTACCAAGGTATATGCCGAGGCAGGTGGCAAACGTTTCTAGAAATCGTCTCTTACCCTGTGATGGCCCTGCGTCATTTCACCCAATCCATGCGCCTGGATCAAACGGTCCCACGGGCCAGCTTGCCAGTTGTCTTTTTTGTTAGTGGCATGTATCCATGGCGGCAAGTCAATGAACAAAGTCTTGGCCATTGCTTGCGCGTAGGGCTCATACATCAGGCGCAATTCTTTCAGCTTTTGGTCGGCCTCGAAACCGTCGCGTAAATGCAGTTCGTGTTCTTTCAAGTGAGCACGAAGGCGAGCCAACTCGTTTGCCGGTAGACGGTCGGCAGCGTACGGGTTATAGGGGGAGCGGAAGACCTGGGCCAAGTCCACCACAGCGTGCCGTGCCATGGCAAACGTAAGTTCGGCCTGTTCGTTGCGCACGCCGTCGATCTCAACCATCAGCAAAGCGCACGTATCCAGAATTATGGTCAGCGCACCCAGCCACGATTGATTGCTGTGCTGTGAGCGGAAAAAGCTCAAGCTCGGATACGAGATATGACTTTCCAATACTTCTGCCGACCAGTGTTCCCAGCTTTGCAGGATCGTTTCTAAACCGCGTCCGTCGGGGCATTTTCCTAAGCGTCCAAGAAGCTCCGCCGCGGTAGGCGGCGAGCCTGCGCGTGCATCCAGTAGAGAGATTTCCACCTCGCGCCGCGAAAATGATGAATAGATTGTGGGAAGGTATCCGATCACCAAGCCGAGAAATGCGAATCCCATACCTCCCTCGAGCACGGTCAAGGCACGTTCTGACCCCGTCATGGGTAAAACATCGCCAAGCCCCAGAGTGAAGAAAGTTTCCCCGCTCAAGTAGAGCAATGTCCAAAAAGTGATGGGTTCCCCACCAAGTTGAACGTGTTCGCCTGATCCCCAATGCAACAGGGCAAATGCCAGAACCAGGCCGAACGCCCAAAGGGCTAGCAGAAAGATGAGCGATAAGGGCCCGAAATATCCTAGAAACGATTCACGGATGGCCGGCGATTTTATCTTCCTTGCGATGCGCGACCATGGACGCCAGGTGTTGCGATAGAAAAGGGTGGTCAGGCGGAATACGCGCCGCACGCGGCGCGGCAGGACTACTGTTTCAAAGGCATCCAACAGAACAAGAAAGGCCAGCCACGCTCCGGCAATAACGCTGACGATATGCATGAAGATCAGATGTTGCCGAATGTTAGCAGATTCATGTCAGCATCATGATTGATCTATTGTGGCAGCACGACGGTTTTGCCGCTGGCTGCCGAGCGCCTGGCTGCGTCGAGAATTTCGCTGACGACCAGATTGGTTGCCAGAGAAGATGGAGCACCAGGGTCTGCTCCATCGACAACCACCGCCCGCAACAACCTCAATTCATCATCGTAGGGTGCTGGCAAAGGGCTGCCGGCGGTTCTCTCCTCATCCTTGCCTTTGACCCGTACGCGCACGTCGTCATGGCCTACGGTCATTAAGGTGCCCGTCGTGCCATACACTTCCATATCTTTACGATCGAAGGTCCAGTTCCAGGAGGCTTGCAGGATGGCTTGCGCTTTCGGATAGGTGAGGATGATGGTGGCTTCATCATCCACTTTCGGATATTCGTCCGGTTTTATGCGTTGAGTAACTGCGGTCACGGTGAGAGGACGTTTGCCATCCATGAGCCAGGTGGTTAAGTCTGCGCCGTAGCATCCGAAATCGTAGAGTGCGCCGGCGCCATTCAGCTTGGGGTCGCCCAGCCACGCCATGAATTCTGGCTGCACACCGATTTCTACGGGGCCTTGATGTCCGTCGTGGACGACAACTTTGCGTAGTTCTCCTAATGTTCCCTGATGCAGCATTTCATACGCCGCGCGATTGCTGCGGTACCAAGTCGTTTCATAGTTCACCAGTACCTTGATTTTGCCTTGTTGCGATGCCTTCTGGATGGCGAGTGCGTCTTCATAGCTGACTGCCAGCGGCTTTTCCATCATTACGTGAACGCTGTGTTTGGCGCAGATCTCAACTATTTTCCGGTGGTCGAACGTATTGCTGTAGACCAGCACGGCTTGCGGGTGCGTCTTCTCCAGCATTTCATCCAGGGAGGTGAAGAGAAGCGCGTGGTCGAGATGATTGTGATCGGCATAGGATGCCGCCAATTTGGCATCAGGTTCGGCGATGCCCGTAAGTTGGATATCCGGGCTTTGTAGACCGTGTTCCAGAAACCAGCCGACGTGTCCATGGACCAAACCTACGATGCCGACCCGCAGTGGCGCTGCGTTTTGTGCAAAGAGCGCTGATGCTGTTAGCAGGATGATGAGAGCAATTTTGGTGATGACAGATCGCACGTGGTCCTCCGTGGACTGCAAACTCAAAGTGTAATGCTTAAGGCGTTGTATGAGAGGCTGGAATGCTGTTTTGAATCGCCAGCAATTCCTTTAATACTTCGCGCAGTTTGGTTGATTCCAACGCGTTGGCTCCATCGGACTTTGCTTCTTTGGGATTGTCATGGACTTCCATGAATATTCCATCCACTCCCGCTGCTACTGCGGCGCGTGACAACACGGGAATGAACTCCGGCTGGCCGCCGCTGGAGGTTGGTTTGTCTCCGTCTGCCTGCACTGCTGAGGGTAATTGCACAGAGTGTGTTGCATCGAAAACAACCGGTGCGAACTTTCGCATGATGGCCAGAGAGCGCATGTCTACGACCAGATTGTTATAGCCGAAGCTGGAGCCGCGCTCCGTTACAAATACCCGATCATTACCAGCAGTCTTACATTTCTCAACGGCGTTGCGCATGTCCCAGGGAGACATGAACTGGCCTTTTTTGATATTCACCACTCGCTCTGTCATGGCGGCAGCTACGATTAAGTCGGTCTGGCGGCACAGGAACGCGGGAATCTGAAGAATGTCCGCTATTTCGGCTACTTTCGCCACGTCCTCTTTTTCGTGGACATCTGTCAGGATAGGAACATGGACTTCGTCTTTCACTTTTTTCAGAATTCGCAGGCCCTCTTTCAGGCCCGGCCCGCGAAAGCTGGCCATTGAAGTCCGATTGGCTTTGTCGTAGGACGCTTTGAAGATGAAGGGAACGTTCAGGGAGCGAGTGATGCCTTTAATGACTTCCGCCATGAAGAGGGCATGCTTTTCGCTTTCGATGACACATGGCCCCGCAATGAGAAAAAGATGACCGGAGCCGATTCTGACGCCTTCGACCTGGAAGGAAATACTCATAACTAACCGCGCAAGATACAGAACTACCATTTGTCATTCTGACAAACTCGCGGAGCGAGTAAGGAGGAATCTGTTGTTTGCTGACAGCGTTTGTGGCGCTGTACGCGAAGAGCAGATTCCTCCTTGTCGCTGCGCTCCTCGTCGGAATGACAAAGTTGATTTTATCTTCTACCGTTGTCCGACTTTTTCCGGCCGGTGGAACATTTCTACTTCAGCGGCCACTTTTTCCGAACGCCGTTTCAATCCTGTTTCGTACGCTGCACCCACGAATGTTTTGAACAGCGGATGCGGCTCCAGCGGCTTCGACTTAAATTCAGGATGGAACTGGCAGCCGATGAAGTGAGGATGATCGGGAAGCTCCACCATCTCCACGTAAGTTCCGTCTGGAGTTGACCCGGAAATACGCAATCCGGCAGCCGTCAGCGTTTCTTCGTATTCGCGGTTAAATTCGTAACGATGACGATGGCGCTCACTGATTTCCGTCTGGCCATAAACCCTATGGGCCAGCGTATCCGGCTCGATCTTGCAAGTCCATGCGCCCAGCCGCATGGTGCCGCCTAATTCCTCAACGCCGCGCAGTTCACGCAACTTGTAAATGACGCGGTGATTGGTGGCTGGGTCAAACTCGCTGGAATTGGCTTCTGCTAGTCCGCAAACATTGCGGGCGAATTCTATGCAGGCAGTCTGCATACCCAGGCATATGCCGAAATAGGGGACCTTGTTTTCGCGAGCGTAACGAATGGCTTGCAACATTCCTTCGATTCCGCGCTTACCGAAACCTCCGGGGACCAAAATGCCATCGTATTCGGCAAGTTGCTCTGCGCAGGCTTGCTGGCCGGATTCCAACCCCTCCGCTTCAACCCAGTTCAGTTGCAGTTTCAGATTGTGGGCCAGAGAGCCGTGGACTAGAGCTTCCTTCAAGGATTTGTAGGAATCTTCATATTCCACGTACTTCCCAACAATGGCGATGGTGACTTCGGCCTTCGGGTTATAGACCTTGTGTACGATGTCCTCCCACTTGGACAATTCCCGGTCTTTGGCCTCAATATGCAAATACTTCAAGGCCAGCGTGTCCACATTTTCATTGGCGAATACGAGTGGCACTTCGTAGACCGAAGCCACGTCTTTGGCGGTGATAACAGCTTCATCCGGGACGTTGCAGAACAGCGCGATTTTCCCCTTGATGTCTTTTGAGAGGAAACGATCGGTGCGGCAGAGCAGAATGTCGGGCTGAATTCCAATGCTTAGAAGTTCTTTCACCGAGTGCTGTGTTGGCTTGGTCTTGAGCTCTTGAGCTGCGGCAATGAAAGGAACCAGGGTGACGTGTACGAACACAGTGTTTTCACGCCCAAGTTCCTGACGCATTTGTCGGATAGCTTCCATAAAAGGCAGCGATTCGATATCACCGACTGTACCGCCGATTTCCACGATGGCTACGTCTACATCCTGCGCGACCTTCTTCATGGCGGCTTTGATTTCATTGGTGACGTGCGGGATCACCTGCACCGTCTTGCCTAAATAGTCGCCACGACGTTCTTTCGCGATGATCTGTTCGTAAATTCGTCCGGTGGTCCAGTTGTTATCGCGAGAAAGCTTGGCGTGGGTGAAACGCTCGTAGTGTCCGAGGTCGAGGTCGGTTTCGGCGCCGTCGTCGGTGACGAAGACTTCTCCGTGCTGGAACGGAGACATGGTGCCCGGATCGACGTTTAGATACGGGTCAAACTTCATGATGTTGACCTTTAACCCACGGCTTTCGAGAAGGCAGCCGATGGAGGCAGCGGCCAATCCCTTGCCCAATGAAGACACAACACCGCCGGTTACAAAGATGTACTTTGCCGACATCTGTTCCTCGCTTTAAGTTGTCTTGGAAAATTGTGCAGGCTGGGGTGCACGAACAATTATGGCAGAAAAGTTGTCTGCTGGGAATGATGAAAAAATCAGAATTTTAAGATCGATCTGCCAGATTACCTTCGCCCAAGTACTCCAGCTTTTTAACCTCCCTGAATCTACACGCTAGTTCGATACCTGGGTAATTTGCCCATTGTTTTTCGCAGCAGGAAAATTAGATGACATTGCCGTATGGCGTCGGTTTATGACACAGACCTATAGACATTCAGGGAGATTCTCGCCGGTTGGAATTGTAGCGGGCATTGTTGCTGGCGTAGTTGCGGGTTTTCCCCTAGCGTATTTGTACGCGTGGGGAATTATCAAGATTGATGAACAACACCTGGCCTTCATGGCAACAATGGCTTACGGAGCCGGGGTCGGAGCTGCGGTTGCGATGGCGCTCAAGTGGGGTAAAGTTCGCAATTCGATGATTGGCGGAGCGGCTGCGGTTTTGCCGGGGGCTGTGTCTCTGTACTGGAGTTGGGCCTTTTGGGTCAAAAACATAATCTCCATATTTGAGCAGCAAGAACTCGATGCCTTCTCGCTGATGTCCCATCCGCAGGCACTCTGGAGAGTCATAACACTCATCAATCAAGATGGCACTTGGGGTTCGACCTCAACGAATATGACCAAGGGCGCTGAGCTCTGGTTTATTTGGGGAGGAGAGGCTTTGTTGGTGTTAGGCATTGCTGCGTCGGTTGCCTACCTGGTTCTTGAGGCTCAGCCATTTTGTGAGAAATGCCAGCTGTGGTGCATGTCCAACGAGAAACTCCGTTTGTCTCCGGGCAATCCGTCTTTTATCCGGCAATCACTTTTCAAGCGGGACCTGACATTTTTGGAAAAGCTCGGGCCGGGCAACAACAAAACGTCGTATATCACCGCGCATCTTCATAGTTGCCGCAACTGCGGAGAGCTGAATACGCTTACGCTTACCCAGACCGACATTGTGAAACCCATCAAGTGGTACCAAAGAGCTGGTGTGCGAAGGAGTGCCTTGATCGAAAAATTTTTGCTTTCTCGCGCCGAAGCCGATGCCTTCCGCAATACTGCTCAGAGCGTCAAACAGCTTTCCCAGGCTGCAAAAGCCTAAATTCTGTCTTACCAGCAGGTTGGATCGCAGGTTTACAATGCTTGCGGCAGCATCTAACCGGATATTGGTATGCGTGCGAGATTTCAACTTGTAGTGATGGCCGCAGTGGCAGCAGTTATGTTGTTGGCATCTTCCGTCTCCGCGCAGCAATTAGCTAAGAGGCTCATCCTCAAAGATGGCTCCTATCAATTAGCAACCAAGTATGAAATTAAGGGAGATCGCGTCCGTTACCTCAGCGCCGAGCGGGGAGAGTGGGAAGAAGTCCCTAAGTCCATGGTGGACTGGGACGCCACGGAGAAATTTGAAAAAGACCGTGCCAACGGTGCGCCTCCGCCGGAAGCAGTGCAACTCGATAGGGAACTGGAGGCAGAGCGCAAAGCTGACGAAGCTAAAACGCCGCTGGTGGCTCCAGGCTTGCGTTTATCGGAGTACAGTAGCGTCGCCTTACTCGATAACTATCAAGGTCAACCGCAATTAGTGGAGCTCGAGCAGACCGGCAGCGACATCAATAACAACAAGAAAAACAATATTCTTCGCGCCGCGATCAATCCACTGTCCAGCGCTAAACAAACGGTCGAAATTCCGGGGTCTCATGCCAAGGTACAAGCCCACGCTTCATTGCCGGCGATTTATGTGAATATCCTGCCTCCCGACGAAGGCGCCGCCACAAACAAGCCTGATCCGGAGCTGCCCTGGGACCGCTTTAAGATTGTTCGCGCGCAAGTGCAGAAGGACAACAAACGCGTGGTGGGAGCGATCAAGGTTGCTGTTTTCGGCAAGGTCAGCCAAGAGCAGAACCTGATTCCAACGACTGCCGAGCGGTTAACGGGCGGCTGGGTGAAAGTCACACCGAAGGAGCCGCTCCAGCCTGGAGAGTATGCGGTGGCAGAATTACTCGGCAAAGAAGGTATGAATTTGTATGTCTGGGATTTTGGAGTGAACCCGTCGGCTCCAGAGAATATGCAGGTGACTAAGCCGGATGTTTCGGCGGCTCCCGATCCCGCGGCAGATAAAATTCCTGAATTGACGAAGCGTCCGAACTAGCCGCCCGGCGAGCACGCCCGCACACGTTCACCTATATAATCAAGAAAACGACGATTCGAAAGGCAGTCCATTGGGCGCACACACACATCATCCCGGTCAGCAACCCCCGGCACCACAGCCAATTCCCGGCGTGGATGCCATCATCGCCGTCGGTTCTGGCAAGGGCGGGGTGGGTAAAACAACCATCGCGGTAAATCTGGCGGTTGCACTAGCTAAGCTCGGGCACAAAGTTGGCCTGCTTGATGCCGATGTCTACGGCCCCAACGTCCCGCTGATGTTGGGGGCGAGCGGACAGCCGCAGGCCAATGCTGATAATCGCATCGAGCCGATGCAGGCTCATGGGTTGAAAGTCATTTCGGTCGGGTTTCTCAATCCAGGAGACAAGCCTGTGATCTGGCGCGGGCCCATGCTGCACTCGATCATCCGGCAATTTCTGGGATCGGTGAATTGGGGGACGCTGGATTATCTGGTGGTGGATTTGCCTCCGGGGACTGGCGATGTGGCGCTTTCGTTAATTCAAACGGTTCCGCTGACAGGTGCTGTCGTCGTTTCCACGCCATCGGATGTGGCTCTTCAGGACGCGCGAAAAGCGATTGAGATGTTCCGCCAGATGAAAGTCGACTTGATTGGGATGGTCGAGAACATGAGCTACTTCGTCTGTCCTCATTGCAAGCATGAAGTGGACATCTTCTCGCGCGGGGGTGCGGAGAAAACTGCTACTCAGTTCGAAGTCCCATTTCTGGGTAGCATCGAACTCGATCCTGAGATTCGGCGCGCCAGCGATAGCGGTAGTCCGACCGTGCTTGAGGGTATAGAATCAGCCCACGCAAAATCTTTGTATGATTTCGCGCGCAAAGTTGTGACTCGCGTGGATGAGATCGAAGCCAGCGCTCCCCAGGGCGTGATTCAAATCCAATAAAAGTACCCCAGTAATTGGCATTCTGGCCCCCGGAGTGCTAATGCTTGACACAGAAGAGGCTCGTTCCTAGAATTTAGTCAGGCAGTAAGCAGGGTTGATTTTGTAACTCTTTTAATATTATTAATTTACGGCCCTTCAACACCGATTCGTTCGTACGCGTAATCTAAATATTTATGCAGTCTGGCCCGCCAATCGGTATTCGTGAGCGCGAAGTCCTGACCGCCGTCGTGGAAACCTTTATTGCCACGGGTGAGCCGGTAGGGTCGCGCACGCTTGCGCGTTCCAACAGTGAGGGATTAAGCCCGGCTTCGATTCGCAACGTGATGGCGGACTTGTCAGATGCCGGATTTCTGGAACAACCGCACACTTCGGCAGGAAGAATTCCTACGACCGAAGCGTATCGCTACTACGTGGAACAACTGACCGGGACGGCAAGGCTCTCGCATGAGAACGAGAACATTATTCAGGATTCGCTGGCGGGAATTTCTGATCCGCAGGATTTTTTAGAGCGTACATCGCATGTGTTGTCGCTTATCTCTCGCAATGTGGGGATAGCGGTTGCTGTGGGCGGGCCGAAGAATGCCTTGGAGCATGTGTATTTCTCGCGGCTTGGAGATCAAAAAGTTTTAGCAGTGTTGGTGACCCGGTCGGGGGTAGTGCGGGACCGCGTGTTGCGGATGGATCTTCCGCAAGCCGAGTTGGATATGGCGGCGCGGTTCATTAACGAAAACTTCCGCGGCTGGACCATGGATGCTATGCGCATTGAAATTGCGCGTCGTCTTGAGCAGGAACGCAGCGAGTACGACCGGCTGATGAGTTCGGTGGAGCAGCTCTATCGCCAGGGAGCTTTGGCCGGAGAAGATGGCCCGCAGATCGTTTTTGTCGAAGGCGCGTCTAATCTGGTGGCGGGCGAACAGGACCGCCAGCGTTTGCAGGAGCTTTTGAAGACACTGGAAGAGAAGCAGAAGATTGTCGAACTGCTTGGGGCTTATCTCGATACCAAGCAGGAAGCTGTGCGGGTGGTGATTGGCCTTGATGAAGCCATGCCTTCGATGCGCAACTTTGTGTTGATCGGGGCCCCGGCGCGAGTGGGCGGGGAAGTCATGGGGTCGCTGGCCGTGATTGGGCCTACCCGTATCGATTATCAGCATGCGATGACTGCGGTTTCCTACATCGCGCGCATGTTCGACAAAGTTTTGAATGAACCGGAGTGAGGATGTCGAGAACTAACGGAAGAACAGAACCCGAAGGGCTGGATGTCGAGCACGAACTGCCTGCTGCGGAGGATAACTCCGAAGGCAGTCAAGCTGTTGCGCAAGAGGAAAGCGAACTGGGGAAGCTCCGCGCGGAGCGCGATTCGCTGGTGGACCGCCTGGCGCGTTTGCAGGCCGAGTTTGAGAATGCCCGCAAGCGGGCTGTGCGCGAGCAGCAGGATTTTCGTGAGTATGCATTAGTTGATGCGTTCAAGGGATTGTTGCCGGTCGTGGACAGCTTTGACCGTGCTTTGCAGGCATCCGCCGAAAAATCGGAGCTTCGCACTGGGGTTGAACTCATCAATAAGCAATTGCATGACGCTTTAGCCAAGCTGGGTTTGCGCGAGATTCCTGCGAAGGGTGAACCATTTGATCCCCGCTTTCATGAGGCCATCGAGATGGTAGACACCAATGATGTGGAAGATCAGCACGTCATCGACGAACTACAGCGTGGGTACAAATTGAAAGACCGGCTGGTGCGTCCGGCCATGGTTCGGGTTGCGCGCAACACAAAGTAAGCCAAGATTGAGAGAATACTATTCTGGCAAGTAACGTAAAACGCGATTATTACGAGGTGCTCGGCGTAGCCCGTGGCGCAACCGATCAGGAAATCAAGAGCGCTTACCGCAAACTGGCGATGCAGTTTCATCCGGATCGTAATCCAAACAATCCTGACGCCGAGGAAAAATTCAAAGAAGCCAGTGAAGCTTACGCCGTCCTTTGTGATGGAGAAAAGCGTTCCGTGTATGACCGCTTCGGCCATGCTGGACTGGGTGGGAACGCGGGAGGAGGGTTTGATCCCTCATCGTTCCAGGATCTCAGCGACATCTTCGGCGACTTCTTTGGTTTTGGCGATCTGTTTGGCGGAGGCGGCCGAGGCCAGCGCCGGAGCCGCGCCCAACGCGGCGCGGATTTACGCGAAGATATAAACCTTGAATTCGAAGAAGCAGTGTTCGGAACCGAGACTACTGTAACGGTCCGCCGACATGAAACTTGCGAAGAGTGTCATGGATCGGGCGCGGCTCCGGGAAAAACTCCCGTGACCTGTCGCTCCTGCAACGGGCAAGGGCAGGTCCGCTACCAACAGGGATTCTTCAGCATCGCGCGCACATGTCCAACCTGTCAGGGCACCGGCTCGGTCATCACTGATCCATGCGCCAAGTGCAAGGGTGAAGGCCGTGTACTGCGGCAAAAAACTATCGACACTAAAGTTCCAGCTGGTGTTGAAGATGGAACCCGCATTCGCTTCGCAGGATATGGAGAAGGCGGCGTGCACGGTGGTCCGGCGGGCGATCTCTACGTTGTGCTGCATGTTAAAGAGCATCCGTTTTTTGAGCGCGAGGGGAACGATCTGCATTGCGTGGTGCCGATTTCATTTACCCAAGCCGCGCTTGGTGCGGAGATCACCGTGCCTACCCTCGAAGGCGATCACTCCTTGAAAGTGCCGGAGGGAACGCAGTCGAGCACCACACTGCGCATTCGCGGTAAGGGAGTGCCGGTGTTGAACAGCCGGGCTAAAGGCGATTTATACGTTGAGGTGCGGGTGCAGACTCCGGCAAAGCTGAACAAGCGGCAGAAGGAACTGCTGCAAGAGCTTGAAGGGACGATTCGCGTAGAAAATAAGCCCGAGAGGCGTACGCTGCTCGGGAAGGTAAAAGATATTTTTGGTTGATCCCGCCGCTACAGGTCATCAAAAAACAGTAGAAAACAAAAAATCCAAAATGGTCAGTTCTGGCCAAAGCCACGCGTCAACTCATCATTTAGCCGTTGCCGTAGTTTTATCTTCGGTTTGTGCTGATCCTTCGACGGACAACTTTCTCCTAGGATTGCGAGCCAGTGCAGCTTGAAATGCCGCGTGAGCCTCTGCAGGCCGATGGAGTTGTAGTAACAATTCGCCTAACATCTCATCGGTAGGCTTCTCAATATTTGGCGGGCCGAACTCGAGTGGCAGCGCATCTTCCTGCGCGGAAACCTTTTGCATCTCTTTCACCGCATCTTCCGGCTTCCCCTCAACGGTCGTGAGTGCAGCGTGCAGCTGATCAACAGTGATCGTTACTGTGCCTGTCATGCCTGGCATGTCCATCTTTACTTGGTTCAGCCAAGCCGTGACGTGTGGCGCAGTGATTTGCGCGCGCGTAAAAGCTTCGCGTGCGGCGGTGCGGTTTCCTCGGCCGATGGCTGCGAGCGTGTCGGCGTACTCAAAATCGAGCTCTGGGAAAGGAAAATCGCCCGCTGGCATTTTCCAGTTGGCTGACTCGTCATTCCAAAGACGAGTGGTGACGAGAAAATGGGTACGCATCCCGGTATATGAAGACACCAGCATCATGGCGGGAGACATGCCGTTCATCATCGAATCGGACATTTGCTTGTGGTTCGGATTATTCGGGTCAGCCAGGGCAGCGGCAGCCTCTTCTGCCTGCTTTCGACAGCCGTTCATGATACGGCGCGCGTCTTCCACACGGCCTTGCTGCAAGTATCCATATTGGAGCCATTCGTTGTAATGCCCGCAAAAAGAAGGTGGCTTTCCTATTTTCTGGCGATAGCGATTCACAACGCCCATGGCGGTTTCGTTGGCGGCAATTTCTTCGTCCCACATGCCGAGGGCAAGGAAGATGTGAGAAGTCATGTGCTGCGCGTGGTCCGCTTCGGGCGCGATCTTGGAATAAATACGCGCGGCGCGCAGGCCTAGCGGGGCGTGCACAGAGTCGTCGTAACAATGAATGAGGTAGTGAACTACTCCGGGATGGCGCGGATGTTGCGGGAAAACTTCTTCGAGGACGGCAGCCGCCCGCATGTAAGTAGCGAAGTCTCGTCCCTTTTCTGCGGTTCCGAGGATGGCCAGCGCATAGAAGGCGGAGCCGTCGATGTCATCGGGAAATTTGTGGTGCAAGTCGGCAAGAGCGGACTCGAATCGGCGGTCGCGTTCCTCTTTCGTGCCATCGCCAAAAAGGACTTCAACACTCCGCAGATAAAGCTTCTCGCGTTCAGTGGAAGCTTTGGCGAGCCGGGCTTCTGGAGTGGGTCCGAGCCGTTTTAGAACTTCACGTGCCGCAGGGACATCTTCTTCATGCCACACCGGATGACTTTGCGTCATGGCCTCGCCCCAGTACGCAATGGCGAAATCCGGAGCCAGCTTCTGTGCGTTGCGGAAAGAATCAGCCGCATCTTCGTATTCGAAGTTATGAAGCAGTGCGAGTCCGCGGAGGAAATCTGCTTGTGCAGTTTTTGGGCCGGAATTGGCGAAGTTGACTTCGCCGAAATCTTGTTGCGCCAGGACAGGAGAACAGACAACAACGAGGAATATGAGAGAAAACCAAATTCTGAGCGCCTTCGCCGTCGTCACCGTCATAGTGCACGCCCTTCGCGATTCTCTAAATCGGAGTGATTCTATACCTGTATAGCGCAGAGTCGTGTCAGAATCTTTGTGATGACCCGCCGCCGCTGGATCGCCGACGAATTCTCGGGAGATCGTGCTGCCCTCATGGGGGAGCACGCCGATCATCTCGTCCGGGCCCTGCGTGCTCAAGTGGGACAGGAATTCGATATCGCGACCGGCAATGATGTCCGCCGGGGAAGGATTGTCGGCATCACCGACGACCGGGTGGAATTTGCGCTGGGTGAAAAACTCGAAGTTGCTTCTTCCGCCAACATCACATTAGTTCTCTCCATCTTCAAATTCGATCGAATGGAATGGGCGATTGAAAAGTGTACCGAGCTGGGGGTGGCGAAGATCGTCCCTGTGATTGCACAGCGCAGCGAGAAGCATTTGGTGTCTGCTGCCGAAAAGCGGGTGGAGCGCTGGCAGCGGATTGCACGGCAGGCATCCGAACAGTCACGTCGGGTTTCGGCACCGGAGGTTATGACGCCGATCCTGCTGCGGGATGCTTTGAGATCATCCAGTGGCACTCGGATTCTGCTGGCCGAGACTGAGCAGCAAGTGATGTTGCGGGATGTCCTCCCTCCCGATGGGGATGTCGCATTGGCGCTCGGTCCAGAGGGCGGATGGGCGGAGAGCGAATTGAAATTATTTAGCGATGAGGGATGGGTTTCTGCTTCATTGGGGCAAACCATTCTGCGCGCTGAGACGGCAGCCATCGCGGCGACAGCAATTGCGGTTTCGTGTAGGGCGGACACTCCTGTCCGCCCTGCCGGTGGCAGTTCCTGACTAATGGTTCGACGCAGAAGTTAGGGATTTATTTCCCGATAACAGTTGTGGCGCCGCCAGCAGGGCGGACAGGAGTGTCCGCCCTACACGTGCTATCCTCCTTTTCAGTGGCAGTCCTGAAGTCCATTGCGTCTCCCTCTGCGTTCCAACCTGACGAACGCCAGCGCGAAGCTATCGAACACCTGCATGGACCTGTACTGGTTGTCGCAGGTGCAGGGACCGGCAAGACTACCGTTCTCACCCAGCGTATTGCGCGTTTGATTCGCGAAGGACACGCGCGTCCTGATGAAATTCTGGCTGTCACTTATACGGAAAATGCCGCCCGGGAAATTCGGGAGCGGGTGCAATCTGAACTACGCGGCACCAATGTCGGGAATCTTCAGACTGCAACCTTTCATGCCTACTGCAACGAGTTGCTGATTCGCAACGGCAAGAAGTTTGGCGTGTTGGATGAGAAAGACCTTTGGATTTACCTTCGCCGTCGCCTACATGAACTCCATCTGCAATATTTCGTCCGTGCCGCCAATGTAGGGCAGTTTCTCAATGACCTGCTTGGTTTCATGAGCAACTGCCATGACGAGCTGGTATCGGCGGAAAAATACGCGGGCTACGTAGAACGATTGGAACGCGGCGAAGTATCCATGCCGCGGATCGGGAAATCGAAGAACCCGCTGCCGGATGAAGAGGTATTGGAACGTTGCCGCGAAATCGCCAGTGTGTTCACGACCGTCGAGCGCATGCTGACGGAAGAAAACCTGGGCACCTTCGGCCACATGATTGTCCGGGCCCATGCGCTGCTGCACGAAGACGAAGTGCTAAAAGCGCAGGAACAGAAATCTGCCCGCTTCATTCTGGTGGATGAATTCCAGGATGCGAACTTCGCCCAGGTGAAGATTCTCAAGACCATTGCCGGTGAAGAACAGAATGTTTTTGCTGTGGGTGATCCCGACCAGTCGGTCTATCGCTTCCGCGGAGCTTCCAGCGCAGCCTTCGGCCTTTTTCAGCGCAGTTTTCCTAACTCGAAGTTGATTGTATTAGGTAAGAACCGGCGTTCGACCGGAGCGATTCTCCATTCGGCCTTCGCGTTGATCAAACAAAATCCTGATGCAATGATCGCGACAGGGTCGCAGATTTCCTATAGACGATCGCCGTTGGTTTCAGCGCGCGATGAGCAGGATATTCAATCAGGCCAGTTGGTAAGAAATGAACCAGTAGTCGCGGTGGGGCTTTCGGCCAAAGACATGGAAGCCCTTGACCTGGTTGAGACCTTGCGCGAGCGCAAGCGTTCCTCTGGCGCCAAATGGGCCGACATCGCTGTCTTGTACCGAAGTCATTTCCATTGCGAGCAGCTCGCGGCGGAACTGACCGAGCAGGGGATTCCGTTCTCGATTGAGAACATGAATGTGCTCGACACCACCGAGGCCCGTGATCTGCTGGCGTGCGCGGGGGCAGTTTTGTCATCTGCGGATGGGGCGAGCCTGTTTCGGGTCTCCGCGTTGCCTCAATGGTCGGTTGATCCGGAGAAATTGCGTGCGTTGGTCCGGGCAATCCCGCGTGACCCGCCGCCGAATGCGATGTACGAAGTCATGAAGCAGGTGGACGGTGGTGCTGAAGTCGTCGCCGCGATTCAATCGGCGCGCGAGCAGATTGAATCCACCCAAGCCAGCGCTCACGCGGCCCTTTGCATCATTGCGCAAAAGTTTCAGATTGACCGCAGCGCGCCGCCGGTGACTGCCATCCTTGAGTTTGCCCATTTATGGGAAAGCAAGCCGCTCACCAAGACCAAGACGCTGGGCGAGTTTTTGGAATACCTGCAATATTTTCGCGAGGCGGGCGGCGCAGTCTGTGCCCCTCCTATCACGCAGGACGCCGTTCGCCTGATGACCGCACATGGTGCGAAGGGATTGGAGTGGGACCATATCTTCATCATCCGCGCCAACTCCAATTCGTTCCCGGCATCGTTCAAAGAGACGTTAGTGGAATTTCCTGCCGCGTTGCTAGATGAAGACTCCGTGGCCGAAGCAGACGGAAAGGAACTCTGCAATCAGGAAGAGCGGCGGCTTTTTTATGTTGCCATGACCCGTGCCCGCGACACTTTGACCATTTATGCCAAGCAAGGGACCGGCAAGGTAGACAAGACGCCCGCCGGGTTTCTCCGTGACCTGATCAAAGATAAAGCTCTGGCTCCCTGGTTTCGTTACCGGGATGCGAAAGAGTTCCAGACTGATTTGTTTGCCGCCGGGCAGCCCGCGAATGCTTACGCGCGCATGACACCCTGGTTGGGTCTGCCTCCGGGAACTGATTTAGGCAGGAAGTTGAGTGCCTCAGCGGTACAGACCTACCAGATGTGTCCGCTGCAATTTAAATTGCAAAAGGAATGGCGTATCCCCGGCGAGGTGCCGGGAGCGATGCAGTATGGCGCATCCATTCACCGCGTCCTGAAAACATATTTCGATGCCGTGCGCTATCAGCGTGAAATCAGCGATGAACAAATCATCGAAGACTTCAAAAGGGATCTGACCAAAGAAAAGATCCAAGATCCTTATCAATACGATCTTTATCTGGCCCAGGGGGTACAGCAGCTCACGGACTTTCTTGCCAGCCGTCGCAATGCACCCCACCCGGAGGTCATGCATACCGAAGAATGGTTCGACGTGCCGTTGGGAGACATCACTTTGACCGGGCGCGTAGACCGTATGGACCGGACGGCCGACGGGCGCGTGGTGGTCACGGACTACAAAACGGGTAAGCCGCGTTCCCAGGAAGATGCCGATGAGAGTTTGCAGCTTTCCATTTATGCGTTGGCGGTGAAGGAGAAGTGGGGATACGAAATTGATCGACTAGTCTTCCACAATATTGAGGAAGACACGCCGGTTTCTACCTATCGCACGCAGGCGCAAATGCAGGATGCGCGACTGATAGTCGAAGATGTGGCGCAATGCATTGCGGAAGGGAAGTTTGAAGCCAAACCGGGATTCAATTGTGTGTTCTGCGCTTATCGCAGTTTGTGTCCTGCTACAGAGAAACGTTCCTACAAGATCTCCAACGAGATAAAGTCCCGCAAAAAAACTTAGGGGACGCTTTTGGCGTCCCCATTTGTTCGTTTCTGGAAGAAGTTAGTGCTTCTTTTTCTTCTTCGCTTTTTTCTTAGCTGCCATGGTTTCTATTCTCCCTTTCCATTTTTCAATGGAGTGTGTGCAACGGTCATTTGTTGCAACTGATTGAATGTATAGAGTTATTGAAAAGTGATGTCAAGAAAAAAATGATGATGAAGCGGACGATTGTTGTATGTACCAAAGTCACCGCAAGTCAATTTTGAAAAGTTTTGACGCGAATTTTTGTTTGAAAGACATTTTTGTCGTCCAAAAAATGATTGATGCGGGAGTTAGCGAAGAGTTTTCAGGAGGTCGCGGCGCACATTTCTGTTGTTGGAAGTCATGATATGAGATTTACGGATTTTGTTAAATTCCGGCGTCTATAATTAAAAAAGTAAGCGCGCGAAATCGCCGGAGGAGCTTGTAAATGGCCGCTTTGAAGGATGTCGTCATCATTTCTGCATGCCGCACCGCTGTCGGAAAATTTCAGGGTAGTTTGTCGGATTTGAGTGCTCCGCAGCTTGGCGCGGTGGTGGTCCGTGAGGCGGTAAAGCGTGCCAGCCTTGATCCTGCATTGGTCAATGAATGCATTATGGGCAACGTTGTGTCCGCCGGATTGGGACAAAACCCGGCACGACAGGCCGCAATCTACGGCGGGTTACCTTCGGAAGTAGGTGCCATGACTATAAACAAAGTTTGTGGCTCCGGATTGAAAGCAGTCGCACTCGCAGCGCAGGCAATACAAACCGAGAACAGTGAAATTGTCGTTGCCGGCGGAATGGAATCGATGACCAACGCGCCATATCTTTTACCCCAGGCACGTAAAGGGTATCGCCTCGGCAATGCGCAGATCGTCGATTCGATGGTGCACGATGGGTTGTGGGACATCTACAACGACTATCACATGGGGATCACAGGCGAGAATGTGGCGGAGAAATATGGCATCACACGCGAGGAACAGGATGAATTTGCGGTAAATTCTCATTGCAAAGCGATTGCGGCGATCAAGGAGTGCCGTTTCAAATCGCAAATTGTTCCGGTTGAACTTCCGATGAAGAAGAAAGGGGCGGCCCCGGTCATTTTTGATAAAGATGAATCACCGCGTGAGGATACAACCATTGAAGTTCTTCGTTCATTGAAGCCCGCATTTAAGAAAGATGGAACGGTGACCGCGGGGAATGCCCCCGGAGTGAATGATGGGGCGGCTGCGGTTGTCGTGACCAGTACTGGTCGAGCTAAAGAATTGGGTGCTGCACCGATGGTTCGGATTGTGGCCCAGGCGACCAGTGGAGTTGAACCGAAGTGGGTGATGATGGCCCCGGTGGGGGCCGTCCGGCAGATCTGGGAGAAAACTGGTTGGAAAAAAGATGATGTGGATCTATATGAACTCAACGAGGCCTTCTCGGTGCAGGCACTTGGGGTGATGCGGGAGCTTGGGCTTGATCCCAATAAGACGAATGTGAATGGCGGGGCAGTCGCGATTGGACATCCCATTGGAGCCAGCGGGGCACGGGTTCTTACAACACTCATCTATGAAATGATTCGGCGGGATGTACATCGAGGGATTGCGGCATTATGCCTGGGTGGTGGGAATTCTGTGGCGATGGCTATCGAGAGATAAACGTAAAGCTAGCCACGGATTCTTCACGGATTAACGCGGATCGAAATCTGGTTCTTTATCCGTGGCATCCGTGGATATCTGTGGCTAACTTTACTTAAGCGGTTGAGATTTGATTTTGCCTGGCGGCTTCTGCGGTCGGGATGTAGACCATAAAGACCGCGCCTCCACCTGGACCAGACGCAACTTCCACATTTCCCCCGTGCTCACGCAGGATTGCTTTACAAATGCTCAAACCTAATCCAGTGCCGCGACCCGGGCGTTTGGTTGTGTAGAACGGATCGAATATCTTGGGCAGGATGTCCGCCGGGATGCCAGGGCCGTCGTCCTGAAAAATAATCATGATAGAACCATCATCTTTGCCCAGGCGAATGCGCAGAGTTCCCTTATCGCGCACCTCCCGAATAGCTTGTTCGGCATTCATCACTAAATTAAGAAAAACCTGCATGAGCTGGTGTGGATCACCGGTCACATTGGGTACCTGATTTTCCGGGAGAAAATCTACCGTGATGTTGTTCTTGCGTAGCGAGTAAGCGTGCAAGTGCAGGGTGCGTTGCACCAGTTCCGCTACGTTGATGTCGGTTTTCCCGGGTAACGGGGGCCGGGAGAAGTACATCAAGTTCTGGACGATTTCGGTGGCACGGCGTGCTTGTTGTTGCAGCATGACAAGCTGCTTGCGGCTGGCTTCAGGAACTTCGGTATCTTGCAACAGTTCGGAGACGCCCAGAATGCTGGTCAGCGGGTTGTTCAATTCGTGGGCGAAGCCGCCGATCATCTGTCCCATGGCTGCCAAACGCTCGCTCTGAATGATCTGCTGTTCGAGTTTTTTCTCTACGGAAATGTCGCGGACGGAAACAATCACCCCGTTTACTTTGCTCTCGGAGTCAAATAGCGGGCTCGCCGAGGCCCTCATGGTGCGCAGATTGCCATCTCTGTGGCTGGCTTCGTACTCGCAGAATCCGAACAAGCGCCGACCGCTACTTACGTCGCGATAGAGTGCGGCAAAGGCCGAGGAATGATCGGGTAGCTCGCCAATCTTTTTACCCACGAGATCTTCGGGCTTGTGTCCCAGCAGATCGCGAATGCGGGAGCTGACAAAACTGAAACTCTCGTTAAGGTCAATCACCAGGATCAAGTCAGGGAAGCTTTCCAACAGATAGCGCTGGAATTCTTCCTGGCGACGCAGCTCTTTTTCCATTTCGAGCCGTTCGGTAATGTCCACCAGTGTGCCCTGGTAGCGAATGATCTTTCCCGCATCGTCCCAAACGGCGCGGGACGTGTCTAAAAACATGGCGGCGCGGCCGTCTTTGCGTTTGAGCGTGATTTCCCGCGTGCGAACGCTGCCCTGATCATTTAGGCGGCGCCCCAGGATTGGACCTTGTCCCGGCTCGAAATTCAGTCCAGCGGCTTCTTGTGCGAGCAGTTCCTCTTTACTGGCATACCCCAGCATGCGTATGAGCGAATCGTTCGCATCCAACAACTTGCCTTCGGGAGTGCTGAAGTAAACGCCTTCCTGCAAGGTCTCAAACAATTCCGTGAAACGTTTTTCTTTTTCGCGTTCGTCGGTGACGTCGCGGGCCAATACGCTGATTCCGACCACATCGTTGTCATTTACGATCGCGTTCAAGACGCAATCAAAATAAAGAACCCGTGGATTGTTCTTTAACCGGATCTTTAATATCCCTGACCAGCGCCGCCGTTCCAGAAAAGGGCCCAGGAATGGTTGGATCTGCTCTGGGGTCGGTTCTTCCAGGAATTCATGAAGTTTGCGACCCACGGTTGTCTGATATGCACTCTCCAGAAATTGTGTGACCCGGCGATTGACAGTGCGGAATGTGCCATCCAGAGAAATGGCAAATGCTCCATCGTCGAGGGAGTCGATCAGCTCTTTGAATGACCGCTGCGACTTCACTATCACCTGGCTGAGCTGGTCAATCTGTTCGGCTGAGGGTGCGGCGCGGTCTTCGATGCTACGGACTAAAGTCTTGAGTTCGGCAACGCGTTTTCTACGTCCGTAGGCAAATCCCGCGAAGAGGATGACGATAAAGAGCAGAGCTATGGGAACCAGGGAGAGGTGGTAAGGAAGGGATTCCAGCCTTTCCCACAATACCGCTACCAATGCGACCGCCAGCAAGACCAGGAACATCAAGGCAAGCCGCAAGAGCCAGGCTTCTTCTTTATCTAGCTGGCCTGGGGGGTGGGGCTGTAAATCTGGTTCATTCTCTTTCTCAGGCATAGGACAGCGCACCCGACTGCACAAATATAGATCCGGAGTGCTATGCAGGCGATGTCCGAATCGTAGTCCAGGCGGAAGGCACAAACAACGAAAACTTGTTGGGCAACTTGGTTCCATTCACAGTGTTTGCAAGTTCATATGTCACAAGGCTCTTGTGACGCATGTCACAGCCAGTTTTGGGCCGCTCCCGTTATGGTGGATTGTTCGTCCTTCAAGCCTCGTGCCATTAAGGATTCCATGCTCTATAAGACCCTGAGCGCAGCCGTCTATGGCGTAGACGCCAACATCATTGAAGTGGAAGTGGATATTTCCGGCATAAAGCTACAGGAAGACCATTTTCATACCGTGGGACTTCCCGATGCCGCGGTGCGGGAGAGCCGCGACCGAGTGCGAGCTGCGCTCAAAAATTGCGGATACGACATTCCCCTCACACATATCACGATCAATTTGGCTCCTGCGGATATTCGTAAGGAGGGTTCAGGGTTTGACTTGCCCATGGCTTTGGGGATTCTCGGGGCCTATGGGGGGCTCAATAAGAAGGAAGTGCCGGACTGTTTATTTGTGGGCGAGCTATCGCTTGACGGGGGACTACGTAGCGTCCGCGGGGCGTTGCCTATTGCCATAGAAGCGCGGGGCAGGAAGATTTCAAGGATCGTCGTACCAGAAACGAATGCGCGTGAGGCGGCGATGGTCGCCGGAGTTGAAGTTTACCCGGTGAAATCCCTGCTGGATGTCATCCATTTTGTGAATACGGGGAACGGCATTTACCCGTTGCAAGTGGACCGTCAGGGCCTGCTAAACGAATCTCAGCACTTTGCTGTGGATTTTAAAGATGTACGTGGTCAGCAATCGGCTAAGCGGGCATTGGAAGTTGCCTGTGCCGGCGGCCATAACATCATGATGATTGGGCCTCCCGGTTCTGGCAAGACGATGTTGGCCAAACGCATGCCGACGATTCTTCCACCGCTGACCTTTGAGGAGGCGCTTGAGACTACCAAGATTCACAGCGTAGCCGGCGTGTTGGATGCCGGCGCCGGGTTAGTTGGAGTACGGCCTTTCCGTGCCCCCCATCACACAATTTCGGATGCCGGGTTAATTGGTGGCGGGGCTGTGCCTCGTCCGGGAGAAGTCTCCCTTTCGCACAACGGAGTTCTTTTTCTTGACGAACTGCCGGAGTTCCCACGCAATGTGCTTGAAGTGATGCGACAGCCGCTGGAAGACGGTACGGTGTGTATTGCGCGGGCGGCCATGGCCCTGACTTTCCCTTCGCGATTCATGCTGGTTGCGGCCATGAACCCTTGCCCTTGCGGCTACTTCAATGATCGTAGCCGGGAATGCCACTGCACACCGCCCATTATCCAGCGTTACATGTCGAAAATCTCCGGGCCACTGATGGATCGGATTGATATCCATATAGATGTGCCGGCAGTGAACTATAAGGAGATGCGGGCGGGGACTGACCCTGAAGGCTCCGCACAAATTCGGGAGAGAGTTGTGAGGGCCCGCGAAATTCAACTGCAAAGGTTCACCGCATGCAAGCGGGAAAAGCTCTATAGCAATGCGCAGATGACGCCACGTCATATACGCACTTTTTGCGAACTTTCCGCCGATTGCGAAAGTTTATTAGAGCGGGCCATGCTGCAACAGGGACTTACAGCTCGGGCACATGATCGGATCTTAAAAGTGGCTCGTACCATTGCCGATTTGGAAGGGGCGTCGGCGATTCAGCCTAAACATATTGCCGAAGCCATCCAATACCGCACGCTCGACCGAAGTTTCTGGGCTTAGGCTCAGCTACGTGACCATTACCCCTTTATGTCAAAACTGGTAAAGCTAGAAGTAGCGTTTATCTAACTGATAATAATATGTTTAATAGGTTTAAATATTTCTAACTGACTGCACCGAATAATATACTTGACCCAGGTGCGCATTTTCGCTAGATTACACAGTTCCACGGACTTAGTTGATTCAGACCGTCCGCAGGACTTCCGCTAATACGGGTCATTAACCCAAGATTTCGTAACTTTCGACTCTAGCGGAGCATCTATATAAATAGCCCAGAGCTAGCCCGAATAATCCTCTGAATTCAATGATTTACCAGCGGAGGCGGGAACCCTGCCCTGTCAGCTTATTCAGAAATTGGAGAGACATAATGAAGCGCTCAGATCGTGTTTTTGATGCCTTACATACTTTGAGAAACCGTTACATGCTATGCCAGCTTGCGTCCAAGGCTACCCGTAAGTTTCACAAGCCCAACACGCGCATTCAGGAAACCATGAACGAAGTTCTGGAGCGGATCGCAAGCTCGGAACGCCAGGGGTGTTGGCGGAACCGGAACATTTTGCTGAGGCACAACGGCGGGCTGCGTAACACCGGCCCCGCCGTCCTGCCCCGCGGAGAGCAAGTCTTTCCTTTAGAGTGACCCCCCTTGAAAATCTCCTCGCAGGTGATCAATGACCATCGCAGAACTCAAAGAAAAGAACATAACGGAGCTAACCAAGATCGCCCGATCTCTGGATCTGCCCGGCGCCAGCGGTCTGCGCAAGCAAGACCTGATTTTCAAGATCCTCCAGGCGCAGAGCGAAAAAGAAGGCCACATTTTCGCCGAAGGCGTGCTGGAAATTCTGCCCGACGGCTACGGCTTCCTCCGCTCTCCCGATTACAACTACCTGCCCGGGCCCGGACGACATTTATGTATCGCCGTCGCAGATTCGCAAGTTCGATCTGAAAACCGGTGACACCATCAGCGGCCAGGTGCGGCCTCCGCACGAGGGCGAGAAGTATTTCGCGCTGGTGAAGATCGAGGCGGTCAACTTCGAGTCGCCCGAAGAAGCGCGCAACAAAATTCTGTTCGACAACCTGACGCCGCTTTATCCGCAGGAGCGGTTGAAGCTGGAAACGGTACGCGTGAAAACGTCAGCGCGCGCGTCATGGATCTGCTGACGCCGCTCGGCAAAGGCCAGCGCGGCCTGATCGTTTCGCCGCCGCGTGCCGGCAAGACCATGCTGCTGCAGAACGTGGCGAACTCGATCACCACCAACCATCCGGAAGTCGTGTTGATGGTGCTGCTGATCGACGAGCGTCCGGAAGAAGTTACGGACATGCAGCGTTCGGTGAAGGGCGAAGTTATTTCTTCGACCTTCGACGAGCCGGCCGCCCGCCACGTGCAAGTTGCCGAAATGGTGATCGAAAAGGCCAAGCGCCTGGTCGAGCACAAGCGCGACGTCGTGATTCTGCTCGATTCGATTACGCGTCTGGCGCGCGCTTACAACACGATCGTTCCGCCCAGCGGCAAAGTGCTCTCCGGCGGCGTGGATTCCAACGCGCTTGCAGCGTCCGAAGCGGTTCTTCGGTGCGGCCCGCAACATCGAAGAAGGCGGTTCGCTGACCATCATCGCCACCGCGCTGATCGATACCGGATCGCGCATGGATGACGTGATCTTTGAAGAATTCAAAGGTACGGGCAACATGGAAATCATCCTGGACCGCAAGCTGGTCGATAAGCGCGTGTTCCCGGCGATCGACATTCAGCGCTCCGGAACGCGTAAGGAAGAGTTGTTGATTCCGAAAGAAGACCTGACGCGTATCTGGGTACTGCGCAAGGTGTTGAACCCGCTGTCACCGGTCGAAGCGATGGAATTGCTGATCGATAAGCTCAGCAAAACCAAGGCAAACACCGAGTTCCTGTCGAACATGAGCGCGCTGTAAGATTTTCTCGGCGTTCTCTGCGGTATTTCTCTGCGACCTCTGCGTTTTAAGATTTTGGGTATTTAAACCCAAAATCTTAAACCGCAGAGGTCGTAGAGTTTTGCGCAGACAACGCCGAGACTTAAGAAGCTTGTGCTGTTGGCCCCTGGTCGACAACATAGACGCGGCCCGTTGAACCGGAACGGATGTTGTTTTTGAGGAAGCATTCTTTGATCCGGCGCCGCAATTCGCGGCTTACTGGATATTGTTTTGTTGGGCGGGTCTTCACCAGCACCAGATATTCCGCTTCTCCATTGCCCACGCGGTCGATTCCGGGAATTTGAATATCAGAGACAAGATCATCGGCATATTCCGGGTCGTGTTTCATCTCGTCGCTAATTTCCTTTAACAATCCCAGAACGCGCTCACTTGGTTCTTCGAACGCCACTACCACACGCATCGTAAATTGCGACCAGTCCCGAGTGGTGTTGGAAACAATATGAATTTCGCTATTGGGGACGATGTGAATGGTGCCGTCATCGTCGCGCAAGGTTGTGCTGCGCATGCTCATAGCTTCGACTGCCCCTTTGACTCCTGCAATGCGGACCACATCACCGACATCGTATTGGTTCTCTAGAAGAATGAAGAAACCATTGATGACATCTTTCACCAGTGTCTGCGCGCCAAAGCCAATGGCCAATCCGGCAATTCCTGCACTTGCCAACAGCGGAGCGAGGTTGATATTGAGCTCTTGCAGCAGTTCCAATCCGGCCACAAAAACAATAATGAAAACTCCGATGCTGTTGGTCACGCCCGCCAACGTCTGTACCTGTTGCACCCTCACTGCTTGAGAAGGCCGCTTACTTTGGAAAGCGACCATTTTGTGCACGATGATTCTGAATAACCGCAGCCCCAAAAAAGCCAGTAGCAAAATCAGGACAATCCGCGGCGCATGTTGGTGCAGAAATTCCAGGGAATCAGTACGCCACGCAGAGCAAGACTTCGCGGAGATTTGCAGCTTCAGGGGTTATGGCTACGGAAAGCATATATGTCTGAACCTAGGCGGATTATAACAAGCCAGGTGAGATCAGCCTTTCCAGGCTGGGCGCTATAATCAGCCTATTCGGTTGAGAGGTGATTGTGAAAACCCAACCCTGGTTGTCCTGCGCGGTTTTGTTTTTTATTTTGATAGTTCCATCGGTTGCCAAGGCGCAAATTCCTGGGCCTGATGATCCCGGCCGAGCGTCCTCCCAGACCTCCGCAGAAAGCGAAGAGATGCGCAAGTTTAAGAAAGATGCCGCTAAAAAGGCCAATAAAGAACGGCAGGAAGAAATCCAGCATGATACAGAGAAACTTCTTAAGTTGGCGACAGAGCTAAAAGAATATGTGGGGAAGACAGATGAACATATCCTCTCTTTAGATGTGATCAAGAAGGCCGACGAAATCGAGAAGCTGGCACATGCTGTGAAAGAGAAGATGAAAATCAGCTATTAAGCCTCTGCGGGTGACGGTTCGGGGTCGAAACCTCGCCTTTCCCGGAAAACATTTGAAATTCGCCTTTAATTCAGTTAGCTTAAATGAGTCCCTCGTAATTGCAACACAGTTTCAACAAGTACAAAGGTCATTCACTTGCCTTTTCCGCAGACAGAAGCTCCGGGGCGGTTGCAGGCCGAATTGATGTCACGCGGCTTGCGCATGACTCATCAGCGCCGCACCATCCTCAGCGTGGTGGAGACCGCAAAGCAGCATCTTGATGCCAGCCAGATCCTGCGCAAGGCACGCAAGCTTGATCCGGGGATTGATCGGGTTACCGTTTACCGCACATTGAATCTGCTCAAGCGTCATGGGCTGGTGGATGAGCTTGACCTCATGCACATGCAGGGGGAAAAGCACTTTTACGAGCGGCGCCCGCAACGTGATCACATCCACATGGCATGCCTGCGCTGCGGAAAAATTACCGAATTTGAAAGTGATTTGTTCGATCGCCTGAAAGGGCAAATCCAACGTGACTGCCGCTTTCACATTGTTGTGACTCGCCTCGAATGCGGCGGCTACTGTTCTGATTGCCGCAGCCAGACAGCTCCTGCCGAAGAGCGCTAGCTAACTTTAGTTTCTTCCTCCTCGCCACTGCAATTGCATTTAGTTGCAAACCGAGTGCAACACAAAATGAGCACTTCCGTTGACGGAGAGCAATCGAACAGATACTCTTTTAATATTATATAAATGCAACCAAGTTGCAACTAGGAGAAAATCTTCGCGTGAAGTTCTTTTGGTTTCAGACTCCGGATTTTTGTCGAGCAGGAATGCCGCTATGGTCGATACTTCCAGATGAACAGCGGTAGCAGTGTGATTGCTTATCTTAAGCTTTACGCAACTGAAGATTTCAGATCACGAGTTCACGGTGTTTGTCAGCCCACCAGGCCCACGGCACCGTGACCCAAATTAACAGGCTGCTCCAGGCTACCGTCGCGGCATTCGGCGGCGCACCGCCAAAGATGGCGCCGATCCAGACTGTAACAAAAGCAAGATCAGCGACCAGATGCCATAACGGCCGACTTTGTCCCTGGCACGAGTCACAGTCAGATAGATGAATATCCCGACAATAAAAATCCCGCCTTCTAAAATGACTTCTGCTGCCCAGTGATTCCAAAGTCCCAAACCAAACTTAGCCTGCCGCCGGGATATAACGTAAGGTCTGGCCGGTGCGTGATCCAGTCAAGAATCCAATGACTTAAGACGCCGATAGCCAACACCCATGCTCCGCGCCCATAACGGCGCAATAAAAAATAAATGCCGCTTACAGCAAATGCCCACACCACGCACATGAGCAGGCTATGCGTGATGGGGTAGTCGGTGAAATCGAGAGGGGTCATCCGGGTGATGCCGGGAGCGATGGCTACATGCTCGATTCCGAATAGCAGGCACAGAGGCCACAAGAGATCAACAAACTCTGTCGCAAAAATAAGCGCGCCCAAAGACGTCTTGGGCGCGACTCTTTTTGCAGCGAGGACAAGACCAAAGTGGCCGATGAACATCCCGTTTTCTGCTTCAGCCTTACTCTACTCCGATTCGCATTTTATAGAACGAGCGGTAGACGAAGACGAACGAAACGACAAAGAATGCAGCTGCCAGCCCGTGAGTAAGCGCACTTCCTGCATCTGTCATCATTTTTACTGCCAACTCAACGGCTAACAAACCGAACAAAGTTGTGAACTTGATGACTGGATTCATGGCGACGGAAGAGGTGTCCTTGAAAGGGTCGCCGACCGTATCGCCAATCACCGTGGCATCATGCAGTGGGGTCCCTTTTTGTTTGAGTTCAACCTCGACGATTTTCTTGGCGTTGTCCCATGCGCCGCCGGCGTTGGCCATGAAGATTGCCTGATAGAGGCCGAATATGGCGATGGAGATGAGGTAGCCGATAAAGAAGAAAGGCTCGACAAATGCGAATGCCAGCGTAGCGAAGAAGACGGCGAGGAAAATGTTAAACATCCCCTTCTGCGCGTACTTGGTACAAATCTCGACTACCTTCTTGCTGTCGGCAACCGAGGCTTTCTCCACACCTTCCAGCTTGATGTTGGCTTTGATGAATTCGACCGCGCGGTAAGCACCGGTGGTTACCGCCTGCGTGGAAGCCCCGGTGAACCAATAAATCATGGCTCCGCCGGTAATCAGGCCGAGAACAAAAGGTGCGTGCAGCAATGAAAGTTTGCCAACATCTTGGGTAAGCCCATGGGTGAGCGCCATGATGATGGAAAAAATCATGGTGGTGGCGCCGACCACCGCAGTACCTATCAAAACGGGTTTGGCTGTGGCTTTGAAGGTATTTCCCGCGCCGTCGTTTTCTTCTAAAAGCTCTTTGGCACGTTCGAACTTTACATCAATATTGAAATCCTTCTTAACTTCACTCACGATGTTCGGCACATTCTCAATCAGCGAAAGTTCGTAAACGGACTGTGCATTGTCCGTTACTGGGCCGTATGAATCGACGGCGATCGTCACCGGGCCCATGCCCAGAAATCCGAAAGCCACCAGTCCGAAGGCGAACACGGCTTCAGCATCCATCAAATTATGCAGTCCCATGGTGCTGACGTAGTAGCCGATGGACATGAGAGCGACCATCGAAAGTCCGAGATAGTAACCCGAGAAATTTCCTGCTACGAACCCGGAAAGAATTCCCAGCGACGCCCCGCCTTCTTTGGCGGAGGTTACCACTTCTTTCACGTGTCGCGACTCCGTCGAGGTAAAGACCTTTACCAGTTCTGGAATAACGGCCCCGGCAAGTGTTCCGCACGAGATGATGGTCGCCAGCTTCCACCACTGAGTGGAATCAGCACCCAACGTGGGAATAATTATTTTCGAGATCACATAGGTCATCACGATCGAAACGACCGAGGTGATCCAGACCAGCGATGTCAGCGGCGCCTCGAAATTCATTTTGTCCACATTGCTATAGCGGCCTTTGGCGATTGCGCCGTTCACGAAGTAAGCCACTGCGCTGGCCACCAGCATCATGATGCGCATGACAAACAACCAAACCAGAAGTTGCACTTGCACTTCCGGCTTGTGTACGCCAAGCAGAATAAAGGTGATGAGTGCGACGCCGGTGACACCGTAAGTTTCAAAACCATCGGCGGAAGGGCCGACAGAGTCGCCAGCGTTGTCTCCGGTGCAATCGGCGATTACGCCAGGGTTGCGAGCGTCGTCTTCCTTGATTTTGAAGACGATCTTCATCAGGTCAGAGCCGATGTCGGCGATCTTGGTGAAGATGCCGCCGGCGATACGCAATGCCGCCGCTCCTAGCGATTCACCAATCGCGAATCCGATGAAGCATGGTCCGGCATAATCTCCAGGAATAAATAGAAGAATCAGCAGCATGATCAGCAGTTCCACGCTGATCAGCATCATGCCGATGCTCATGCCGGCTTCGAGCGGGATCTGATAAATGGGATAGGGCTTGCCGCGCAGGCTCGCGAAGGCTGTGCGGGAGTTAGCGAAAGTGTTAACCCGAATCCCAAACCACGCTACGCCATAGCTGCCGGCGATTCCCACCAAGCTGAAGAACAGAATAATAACCACGCGCATGGCCTCGAGCTTGAGTAGCACGCCAAAATACAAAACAATAACGACGGCGATGAAGGCTTCCAGAATCAGCAGGAACTTGCCCTGGGTCACAAGGTAAGTTTTACAGGTCTCGTAGATCAGCTCGGAGATCTCCCGCATGGAACGATGGACGGGAAGATTCCGCAGGCGGATAAAAATTGCCATGCCAAACCCCAACCCAAAGACACAAAATAGGAGGCCGATCGAAAGCAGGGAATGGCCATTGAAACCTAGAAACGAAACTGACGATAGATCGGGCAGCTTGAGGTTGGCTTCTCCGCCAGCCTCCTGGGCCGAGGCATAGGACGCACAAAGGGTCAATACAGTGAAAGTGGCTGCCAGCGTCTTAGCGGTGCGGAACGCACGAAACGCAATACTTGTAAGCACGGTGTGCATTCGATTTCCTCCGGGAATGAGAGCTCAAGTCAGAATGACGTGTTGAAATTCCACCCCGGGTAAGAATACTAAGGTGCCTTCGGAGCACCGCAGGATCGTCGCCGGAGTTCCGAACACGCTTCCACCGCAAGACTTTACGGGAATGCTGAGCTTGGCCGCGTCGGATGCTTGTGCCGGTCGGGCTGGGGCCAGAACTATACCTGGCCGTCCCTGCACAAAACTCGCTTTTATAACATGATGGCAAAGGGAGGTCAAACTGGGAATAAGCTGTATGTACATTCGAGCCAAGAATATATGTAAGTACGTCCTAATCCTGTTTCCGAACTGACAATTCCTATCTGGAACTCAAAGACTTAAGTTTCCACGATTCCTGCTTCAATTCCACACAATTTCAATTACATAGAGAGAGAGTAAGGAAGTGGCAGCAGGGATGTCTTCACATAACGCCCATTACCGGGCGAAACCTCAGTCATGAGTAAGGAATGCAACCGCTTGCTGATGTTCATTGGAACTCGTGTCGCGGTTCACAACAGTTGTAAAAGCGAGTATGCCGGTACGCAGTAAAGAAATTCACAGGCTAGATAGCTGTAAACGCGGACTTTAAGTGGAACGGAGGAATGGAACAAATGGGGCGAAGCTATGTCTACTAGGTGTGTGGCGCCAGTTCAGGAACTTGTACCGGCAGACTGGAATCAACCCAACTGGTACGCCATATGGACGGCACTGGTCTTCGGGCAAAAATGGCAAGGACTCTCCCCGTTACTGTTTGCCCAGGCGCCGGGATACTTGCTCGCGGCGGTCTTCTGGGGAGTTTTGAACCCTGCCTTGCTGGTTTCCGGCAGGCATCGTCATCTGCTTTGTTGGTTGGTGGGATTTTCCGCGCTTTATTCCTTGCTCACACGGTTGCTCAGTCCGGCTCGGGGAGCGATGGGGGTAGCGATTGCGTTCTCGGCCACGGAAATAATTTTCCATCCTTTATTGTTTTGGATGTATGGCAGCAGTTGTGGCCGGCTTGATTACAAAAAGATTTTCTCTGAGATCATCATGGGTCTTGGTTTTATGGGACTCTTCTGGTTTTGCGCGCGCCGCAGTCTTTGGCTTGCAATCATGTGTGCCGCGATTTATCTGGTCTTATGGTATATGCGCAATCGGAAAATTTTAGTGTTCTGCAAGCAAGGACTTTGATTTTACCGGCTGGCGTAGTGCAGGACAGAACATATTCTCCCGCCAATTAATGATTAGCCCGATCTGCCTTGGGCCGTTTCTATTGCCATGGATTGGGACATGGCGGGAAACGATAGGTTGAGCTCCCGCACCATGGTTTCCAGCATTTTTTCCAGCAAATAAAACCAGTGGATCGCCGGCACAGCCTGCTGGAATAACGCCATCACCTGTGCTGCTTCCTGTGGTTTCGCCAGGACCGGCTCAAACTCTACGTTTTCCCATTGCTCAAGTGCCGCGGCACTTTCCACATTACGCCGGTTGGTTTCCAGATATTGCAGGATTGGCTGGGCGGCGTTTCTGTCCATTCCCGTCAGGTTGACCGGCATGGCCCATTCGCGGAGCACTCGCGGGTGCTTGCGGAACATATAAAAATAATCAGCGCCATAGACTCTCGCCCGGCGAATAAGATTTCCCACTGCATAGGGAAGATGATCATGCCAGGCATGGGCGGCGGGATGGTAGAGAACTCCATAGCCCATTTCGAACAATCGGATTCCGAGCTCGGTGTCTTCGCTCGAGTTTGTAGTTGAGTCGAACGAGCCTGCCTCCAGGACTGCCTCTCTCTGCGGATGCTCAGATTACAAGTGATGAAATGGGAGTAGGGATAAGGGAACCCTGCTTCCATGTCGATTTGCGGAAACATGAAAGATCCCGTGCGCAGGAAATGAGTGAAGGCCCGGCGGTGGGCCTCGGCGGGATATTCAAAATTCCCCAGTACGGCCCAGCGTTCGGATGCGACCTCGCGCTGCACTTGCATGTGCTGCTCGATCAGGTCCGGGTACTGCAAGATGGTGTCGTCGTTCATCAGCAGCAAATATTCTCCGTTGGCATGGGCCACACCATTGCGGCGTGCAGCGCCTGTGCCGCGTTGTTGTTGAGGATTGCAAGCGGAACGGCGGATGATATTGCCGCATCATTTCTTCCGTGCCGTCGCTTGAGCCGTCGTCGATCACGATGACTTCAAATTCTGTTGCGGGAAAGTTTGGGCTTCAACGCGGCCAGGCATTTTTTAAGGATCGGCAGCCGGTTAAAGGTGGGACGATCAGCGATATTTGCGGCGTCCTTTTTTGTGTGAGACGCTGTGGGACCGTATTGATTAGCCTGGTTGAAAAAACAGCGCCGCGCCTGCTGGGCGCAACGCGCGACCGAAATAGGATCGCCCAGTTCGCGATAACAGCGGGCAAGTACACTCAGCAAGCGGGCCAGTGGCGCGGAGTACTGTAAAGATTCTCCAAGCCAGCTGAATACGTGCCGCAATTGTTCCCGCGCTTCGGCGGGTTTGCCTGCGCGAAGCAGTTCTTGCGCAAGCTGTACATGGGCATCAAGGAGCAATCCGT
>CAWBXL010000068.1:0-4676 GCA_963792305.1 uncultured Acidobacteriaceae bacterium
TTCGATGGAGTGACCACGCTGGCGGAAGACGTGGAAAACCCCAAGCGCAATGTTCTGTTGGCCGTAGTGATCACATGTGTGCTGGCTGGGGTGGGCAGTGCCTTTGAGGTCTATCTTGGCGCTCGAGTGTGGCCTGATTGGAAATCGTTCCCCAACCTGGAAACTGCTTTCATGGACATTTGCAGCCGCGTTGGCGGTCCGCTTCTCTTCAATGCCATGGGACTAATTCTCATCGTCGCCGCTTTGGGAAGCGGACTAAACGGGAACGCTTGGCGCCGCCCGCTTGTTGTTTGGCATGGGACGCGACGGAGTGTTACCTAAAAAAGTTTTCGGCTATCTCAAGCCGGGAAGCAATACCCCGACTTACAACATTATTCTTATTGGCCTGTTGGCTTTCGGCGGAGCAGTCGTGCTGAATTACTATGGAAGCGCCTACCAGCATGCGGGTGAACTCCTGAATTTCGGGGCTTTTCTGGCATTCATGGGAGTAAACCTGGCAGTCTTTTGGCAATTCGCCATGGTGGCGCGACCGGGACACAAGCGACAGTTGCTGCGCGATGCCATCCTTCCTCTCTTTGGCTTCGTGTTCTGCGCCCTGATCTGGTGGAACCTGAACTCGCTGGCTAAGTTGGCAGGAGCTGTTTGGTTCGCAATCGGATTGATCTATATCGGGATAAAAACTCGAGGCTTCCGCCGTGCTCCCGCGATGATTGATTTTGGCGAATAATTGCGGGAGGTCTTGTGGTTTGGATTGCCCCTATTTCGTCATTGGTGGCTCGTCGCCCTGAATCCCCATCTCACTTGCAGCCGCATGCTGACTTGTCTGGAAGGCGCTGAGTGCTTTCTCAAGTTTTTCTGTAGCGGCCACGACGTTTCTGTCGTCAATTCTTGGACGTCCGAACTTGTCCTTAAGGGCTTTGCTCTGCTTCACTACTTCGGAATCCGCCTTACCAAGCTTCTTGGTCAGATCTTTTAATTCCGACTTCTGGGTCGTTGAGAAACTCTGCAAGAATTTTTCATCGTCATTCTGTGCGCCTTCCACCGCGCCCAGTAGCGGATTTGCATAGTGGGACAAATCAGGTAAGTTCGCCTTTTCAGCGAGCTCACGAAGGTCTTGCGCATCTTTCCGGGCCGCCTCGGTGCTCTCGCTCAGTTTGTGAAACTGGGTGATCTGATCCGGCGTGGCCTGTAGCGCGATCGCACGCTGGAATCCTTTCGAGTCATCGGGGCTGGATACCCCGGGCGCAGGACGCCCGGCGCCTCCGCCGCGCCCGCCTCGACGCTGCGCCATCAGTGTGTGCGGGGTTAAGAGGAGAAGCACCCCACAGACCAGCCATACCAATCGATTCACGTTGGAGGTTCTCCGAATTGATCTAGACACCAGAACGCGGGTCTAACTCAGTGTGATCCGTACCTAACCTGGAGGGTTGCCTGATCAAGGTTCCCAAAGAGGTAAGCATTGATCACAAAAGTCAGAGTTCACGCGATTCCTTTCTAACAAAATATTGTTATTCGTTACGAATCCTTGCTGTTCACCAGCCTCATGCTCGCAAAAGTAATATTTAGAAGAGCACGCGTTCGATATCTCTCAACCCTTACGTCGAGAAAAATATTTTCTTGACAGGATGGACCTTTCTGTTAATGTTGTGCGCCAATCAGAGTTTGTTCTCTGAAAATAAATCTTCGCTTCGCGTTGTTCGGGCCCCTGTATTACATAGTTCCTCAGGATAAATAGTGTCGCCACTTTTGTCTTCCACGAAGGCATGAGTATGGCGAAAACAGATACTACGTAAGTATGACGGTGTTTCTTTCAACTTAATCCCGCAACCCATCCTCGTGATCTGGCCACGAGGTCATGACACAAGTTCCAGCCAAGATTTGTATCAGGGTTATTGAGTGAGACACGCGCGCCCAAGTCTGTTCTTTCGTTGCATTGCCTTCCTGGCAATGAGTTTTCCCCAAATTCTTGCTGCTCAATCCGCCCCTGCAAAAATCGGCTCGCTCGATCTCAACATCGGCGGCTTTCAAGCCACGGTCACCCCTGCACAGCCGACCATTCCGAAAAATGTCGCTTCCGGGGTGGAAATTGTTGTCACACAAAATGGAACAAAGCTGACTCCGGCGCAGGTTGCGCAATATCTTGGCGGACCATTTCAACTCACCGGGCAATACTCTGGACCCGGACTGACGCAAACCATTGATGTACCACAAACTCCCTCCGACCCCAACTCGCTGATCATCAATTTGCCCGCGGTAAGCACGGCCGGAAATTACACTCTCAGCAACGTTCAATTCGTCGTCAACGGCGCCCCGGTTTTTGATGTAAGTCCCAGTAATATCACTGTCCAGGTTATAGACCAGGTCCTCGTCACTTCGGTCCAAACCACTCCCTTGACGCTCGACCAGATCGAGGCCGCCGGCGTCGTTCTCGATAGCAGCGCATATACCGGATTTCAATTCACCATCGGTCTGCAATTCTCATCGCAGGTTGTAAATGTCACCTTCCCTGTGGTGTTCGATCCGCAAGGCGTGGCCATTCCGCAGCCGCTTTCCCCGCCGCAAATCAGCCCGCCCACGGGAGTAAATGTACCGATCCCTACAATCGTGCCGGTCTTGTTGCAAGGCACGGACGGAAGTGGGAACGCTTTCTCTCTGCCTGATTTGGGCGGAGGCCAGGGCACGGTAAAAATTCCCAGCGTGATCGTGATTCCCGGCAACGTCGGCTATTTAAAACAGTTTTTCTCAGCACAACTCTACGTGAGCAACGGAGCGCCCGGCGGTTCGAACCTGAGCGTGAACAGCATCACCGGGAAAATCAATCTTCCAGTGGGAGACGATAACGCGCCGGGAACGGCGGATGATCCTCTCGCTCTGCCGAATCTGGTTACAGGACCTCAGGCCGCAACCATGGATGTGCTCGCGCCCCCACCGGGAGGAGGCACTCCCAGCATTGACACCCTGGAACCCGGTGATACAGGTCAGGCACAGTGGACGATCCGCGGAGACAAAGAGGGATACCACACCATCGGTTTCGATATTCACGGCACGCTGAATGGCCTGCCCACCGGACCGATAAATCTGACTGGAAGCGCCACCGGCGGCGTATTGGTACGCAATCCTTATTTCGATATGACCTTCACAGTGCCGGGGGTCGTACGCAAAGGTGAGTTGTTCAATGTTTACGCGACAGTCAGCAACATCAGCCAGGTCGCAGCCAACAATTTGACGGTTAACTTTGATCAGGCTGCGTTGAGCGGAGTCACACTGGTCAGCCCGCCTTCGCCGGTGGTCCCAACTCTGAATGCCGGCGATTCCACGACTCTGACCTTCCAGTTCCGCAGTCTGCAAACTGGCAGAGTGGTTGCCAGTTATCTGCATTTTGATACCAATGACGGAACAACCGGGAACCTGCATTTCACTTTAGGCGTTTTTGCCAACGGCACTCCGATGTCGCCGGACACGTTAGTGCTGCCATCCTCCGTTGACAATTTGCCTACCAACGTCGTTGATGCCGCCATGCGCGTGCTGGGACAAGCCTGGAGCGTAGCCACAGCACCCACGTTACCCGCAGATGTGATTCGCACCTCGCGCAACGTGGTAAATCAGAAGGCGCTCCTACTGGCTGAAGCTGGACTACGCCAGTCTCTGGGTGAGTCTTCAGGAAATGCGCTGAGAGACCTTGGTCTCGATTTCTTCGGCGGCTCACCAGTTGATCCAGGGTTTGATCAGGTCCTGCGTACCACGCCAGCCGGCGAAGATTTTGTCACGGTATTGGGTTCTGCTCTGGCCCCATCTGCAACCCAATCCGGCGGAGCTCAAACCTACGAAGAACAACTGGCAAACGTCGAGGCATCGGGCCCGAGTTTCATGACATTCTCTGTGGCTAACGGAAGCCAGGCCTCCCCGGTTTCCATCACGCTGACTGATAACAGCGGAAGCACAATGAGCAGCAGTACTGCGGGAGGCTCCATTGTGGGCGGAGCAATCTTCCCGCTTGGCAGTTCGGGAAATGCGCCTTATCTCGGCCTGATCACTTCGCCCGCCAATTCGCCTTACACGTTGTCACTCACCGGGCAATCGAGCGGATCAGCAGACATTTCCATTTCCATAGCGCGAGGAGATGGCAGCGTGCTGCGAGGGACGATCTCCGGTGTACAGATTACGGCCGGCGAAAAATTCCAGATCGTGGCGGACTTCAACAATCCAGCCAATCTGGTTTTGCAAATTGATCCCAACGGCAGCGGAACGTTCACCAGCAGCGTCCCACTGACTACGCAGGTCATTCAGCCTTCAGGACCCTCGCTGATTTCGGCAACAGTAATCGGTGCGGAAACAGTCAGTCAGGCGAATAATTTTGGGACCAATACGGTGCTGTTGTTCGACCGGCCGGTTGACGCGACTTCGGCGAGCTCTATCAACCAATACTCGATTCCTAACAATACCGTCACATCGGCGAGTAAACAGCTTTCCGGACGCCTGGTTTTCGCCAACCTGGCGCAACCCGAGGGTCCCTATGTACCCACGACATTCGCGGTCAGTGGTATTCAGGATTCGCACAGTGCGGTTGGTCCTTCGTCGCAGGTGAATTTGCAATCGCGCCTGCAAGACCCCGGCGCCGTGGTTACTGGACGAGTGTTCGCAGCGGATGGCACTCCATCATCCACGGCTGTTGTCAC
>CAWBXL010000069.1:0-3862 GCA_963792305.1 uncultured Acidobacteriaceae bacterium
AGACAAGTGGCGATCACATCCAGCAAACTCTGGAAACTTTTCAATCCGCATTTGTCGACCGCAAATTATCTGCCGCATGGGAGAGGGTCATTGCTATGGTAGTGCAGCCGGGGGTTGAGTTTGGCGACGACGTAGTATTGCCCTATGATCGCGAGAAAGCCCGCCCGCTTTCTTCCGCGCTTCCTGAAGATATCCCAATCGTGTACGAAGCCCATTCCACAGACTATCAATCGGCGCAAGCACTGAGTGAGATGGTGCATGATCACTTTGCCATTCTCAAGGTGGGACCATGGCTTACGTTCGCTTTTCGAGAGGCCGTTTTCGCCTTGAGCGCAATGGAAGGTGAACTTTTCATCGGAAACAAGGCCATCCGCTTGTCGGATGTGCGACAGGCACTAGAGAACGCCATGCTGAAGAACCCGTCGTATTGGCGCTCCTACTATCATGGAGACGAGGCCAAACAGCGCTTCTCCCGTGCTTACAGCTACAGCGATCGCTGCCGGTACTATTGGCATGAGGTATCAGTGCAGGAAGAAATCGCACGCCTGCTGGCTAATCTCAAAAATCAGCCGTTACCGGCAACCCTCATAAGTCAATTTCTTCCATTGGAATGTGAGGCGGTCCTGAGTGGCTCACTTCCGGCTCGACCACAAGATCTGGTCCGCGCTCACATTCAGGCAATATTGCGCCAATATGGGAAGGCCTGCGAATTGGAGAATTAAGCTTTTTATTTGCGGACAACAGCAGCAATGCAGTTGATTTCCACCAGAGACTGGCCCGGCAGCGCAGCCACCGCCTTTGTTGTTCTCGCGGGCCCGCCATTGGGAAAATAGGTTTTGAAGACTTTGTTCTGGCACTTCAACACAGGCCAGACGATACACGCATCACTGATGACCTACGCCATGGACAGTGTGCAGTATGTGGCGCTGGCGGCTGGAAGCGACGTGTTCAGTTTCTCATTGCCGCAGTGAAACCGGATTGAATGAACCCTTTGCGGGCTGGAGGACAAATCCAACCCGCAACCAAAGATAGCCTAGATTATTGGCCCAAAGTTTCAGGCAGCGCTAATCCTCAGCACCCGTCTCTTAGAAAATAAACTTTGCTCCCAGTTGCAAAATGCGTGCGTTGTGCGCACTAGCAGGCCGTAAGGTGCCATTGCTCAAGCAGTCGGTATCCGCGCTGTAGCAGGTAGCCGTATTGTTAGTACTGGAGAACGGACTGTTCGACGCAGCTGAACCTGAATCTCCGCCCAACCATGCATACTCGGTATGGTTGAAGACGTTAAACGCTTCAGCCCGGAATTCGATATTTAATTTATCGCCGAAGGCAAAGTGCTTGAACAGTGACATGTCGAAATTCGTGCGCCGCGGATTGGTCAGCAAGTTTCTCGGCGCGTTGCCGAAAGTTAAGCCGCGAGGAGCGGCAAAAGCCGCCACGTTATAGAACACGGGTCCGAAACCAGGTAACGGGGAATTCTGAATTCCTACTTTCGGATCACCGACAAGATCCGCGTAGCTTTGTCCTGAGTTAGAGCTCACTCCATTGGCAACTCCGGCATTGTCTCCGACGACGCCGTTGAGCAAGCTAAAAGGTGTGCCGCTCTCGATGGTGGCGATGCCTGACCACTGCCAGCCTCCCAGTAAAGTATGACTAAGGCCTGCCGCTTTGAAGAAAGGCAGATCGTACACATAACCTATGTTGAACAGATGACGCTGGTCAAAATTGGAACTGGCCCGCAATCCGCTCTGATCGAACGTGTCACGGATGATGGCATCGCGCGCGGATGAGGCGTTGTCAATCGAGTGGCTGTAGGTGTAAGAGCCATTGATCTCCAATCCGCCATAGCTGCGCCGCACCGAAACTTCGAGTGCGTTGTAGCTGGAAGATCCGTTCTCTTCGAGGCGGCTGACAGATCCGACACCGGGGAATTGAGTGCGGAGAGCATCAGCGGAACTTACCAGGCCGCACGCGATTCCAAAATTGACCGCCGGCCCAGAAGGTATTCCGCCTGGGGTTGACGGCGCGTTATAGACAATGGGCGCACCGCTGTCTGTAACGACCGCGTTAGTGGGAACGCCGAAATCATCAAATAACAGAGCCGGATTTTGACAATCAGCATCAGTAATTGGTTCGCCGGCCGCGTATGGATTCTGGCTCAACGGCACCGCTTTGATCTGGTTGGTATCGAAGAAACGTGTAAGGTGCGTTCCCTTGCTGCCCACATAGGAAACTGTCGCCACGGTGTTCTTCAGCACCTCACGCTGTATGTCGAAATGCCATTGCTGGACATACGGCCATACCGCTTTGTTGGGAATGGAAATCATCGCTAGTGGCGTAGTTGCACCCGCTGGCTGCGGCGCGATATTGGCGTAGCCGATTATGTTGCTGACGGTGGTAGTCTGCACCGCAGGGCTTGCTGCGGGTTCCAGAGATTCAGCAGTGGCCTCGTTGCCGTTGGTATGTTCGAAGAAAACTCCATAGCCCCCTCGAATAGCCGTTTTGCCACTGCCTGTCGGGTCCCAGGCAAAACCGATACGTGGAGCAGGATTGAATAGGTGCCCCTTCATACAACTATCGGGCACACCCTTGGTGACGCCACACTGTACGACCCCGTTGAATGCATTTCCAACCACCAAACCCGTAAGTGGATCAACGCTGCTATCGCCGGCCACAAAATGCGCAGGGTCGAAATTGAATTCGTTGTGGTAGCGGTCCCGATAAGTACCGAACATACTTACCCGCACTCCGAGGTTCACCGTAAGGTGGCTGGTTACGCGCCAGTCATCTTGAAAGTAAGGCTCAAAAATCTTGTAGCGGTTGTAGAACTTTGGCTGGGCACTGGTTTGGGTGAAAGACGAAACGTTGCCGATCAATAAATCCGCAAATGCATTGCCGGTGCTGACTCCGGCGTTATCGCTGTTAAAGCTAAAAACGCCATTGGTCGCCACTGCTGGCTGAGCCAATTCATTCTTCTGTGCAGCTACAAAATAGCCGCCAAACTGTAAATTGTGTTTACCCACAATCTTGGTCACATTGTCGCGATAGGTGTACGTGGGGTTGGAGTTGTAAGGCCCGTTGGGAAGGTAGCCGACATCTTCTCCGAAATTGAATGCTGTATCGCCGCCGCCGTTCAGGCTGATACCGGGAACCTTGCCTTGATTTACTCCGGGATAAAGCTCTCCCGCAGTCATGCTGGACGGACGTTGCCATGCTCCTACCGGAATCAGAGTGATGTGGTCGGTGGTATAGCTGGCGACAAATTCATTCAGTAAGGTTGGAGACGCTGTCGCTGTCAGGCGCGCCACCATGCTGACGCCCGGTCCGCCAAAGTTGGTCTGGATGGTAGGAAAGCTTGTCCCGCCACTCCACAGCGGCGTGGGATAAGTCTGGTCCCACGAATCATGAATGTAGCGGAAAGTGGCGCGAAGTTTTGAGCCGATATTCTGGTCCACACGGAACAGCTCCTCTCGCCAGGTTGTGGGGAGGGTGGGGGAGGCGTTCCAAACATTCGTGCCCTGTGTGGGTGTCGGAATTTGCGCCATGAGTGCGGGTGCGTTGTCCTGATCGATCGGTACCTGATCGCCAGGGAAACGCAATCCAGTCGAAGGGTCGATGGGGCAATCTGGACCAGGGCATACATCGGAGAAATCTCCACCGCGTTCTGCCAACGAAGGCACATTGATGCTGCCCAAATTCGCCGGTACCCGCTCGCGCCGCCACTCCTGCGACCAGAAAAAGAAAGTTTTTTGTTTGTCCTTGTTGTAACCGCCTGGGATGAACACAGGCCCACCGATGGTGTATCCAAAATCATTTTTCTTGTACGGCGGCACCGACGATTGCGGGAAAGTGACGGCGTTGAAGG
>CAWBXL010000070.1:0-4867 GCA_963792305.1 uncultured Acidobacteriaceae bacterium
CTCGAGAGTTTTTATTTGAATGATGTTGTCCAGGAAGTTCGCAAGGCGTGTGTCGAGGAGCCTGATGATGAGTTCTTCTCCAAACTGCGTCGCTTGAGTACGGAAGATGCAGTAAATCGGACCGTTTTATTGATTGGTCTCAACGACTCGGAGCCATTGACCATTTTGGATCGTATCACCGCATTGCCGCAGCCATGTTGGTGGCCCCGGAGACTGTTTTGAAGCGGTTCCGCTTCCTGTGCGGATTTTCTCCACGGATGAACGAGTGCTGCTGGTACGAGACAAATGTGACAACTCTCTGGCGGTACGCAAAGAACCGTATGCGATATATGCCCTATGATCCGGAAACGGACATTGGCCGGCTTTTGCAAACCGAGCTGTAAGGATTTACTCCGACTTCAAATCACGGCGAATCTCCTCAACCTGTACCTCGGGGCTGTTAGCGATATCAATGTTCAAGCTGCCCTTCGGTTCTTCGAGTGCGGCAAATTGGCTAGCTACGAGATCACTTTTTGCATAGTGTCCTTTACGGTGCCCCAGCCGTTCGAGAATAAGTTCCGCCGTGCCCCGCAGGTAAACGAACTTAACGGTCACTTCCTCACTCAATAACTCACGGTAAGATTGCTTGAGGCGAGCAGGCAAGCACCGCGTTTTGCCCCGCCTTATCCCATCGCAGCATGGTCTCGTGGATAGCCTCAAGCCAAGGCCCACGGTCGGCGTCGGTAAGCGCTATTCCATGCGACATCTTTTCTTTATTGACAGGAGAATGGAAGTCATCCGCGTCAGCGAACTTCCAACCGAGCTGCTGGGCAAGCAGCTTCCCAATCGTGGTCTTGCCCGCTCCAGTAATTCCCATCAGGACGACGATCATAGACAGAACGAAGTGCCTGTCCAGCATAGCAGCCCGATCGTATTTGCCAAATCCGGTAACCCGCCCGTGGCATTGTATTGACCTCAATCGAGCCTGCCAATAGAATCTGACAAGCGGTATCAAGCCGTCGCTGCTACCAACCGGTACTGCCCCCTCGTTCAACGGCTAGGACACCTGCCTCTGGAGCAGGTTATCGGGGTTCGAATCCCTGGGGGGCAGCCAATTCAATGGCTTCTGTCTGATTCTCTCGCATAGGTACTACTGTTCCCGCCAGATATTCACAGTTGCCGAAAATGGCTAACATGGGTTACATTCCCGAACGGAAATGGAGCCGGGAGGGAATTGCACCTGTCACTTCCAAAGGGACGCGGCTCTAGGAAATCACCAGACCAGTGAGAGTCCATTAATCCGCGTCCCCGGCGTCCTGCTGTTAGACCACCGACTCCGGGCATGTTCTACCGTAAGAATTGCTGTGGAAAAACATAATTCTTTCGGTACCGAAAATTAACTTGCCTAGATTCGTTCTTGGTTTACTAGCACTATAATCGCTGCCGTTAGGATACTTGCCTCCGGAGCAGGTTATCGGGGTCCGAATCCCTGGGGGAGCCAATTCCTTCTCCAATCGATCTTCTGACAAAAGCGATGTGCGCGTAGGTTTTTACTTCGCGTCTTGCACGAAGGCCAAACTTACCGGCTGTGCCGGAATTGGTTTGAATTTTTGACCGGTAAGCAACTGTTGTTGCTGCTCATTTACACTTCTTTCCCATGAGGAAAAGCTTACATTTAACGAAACCATGGCCGAGCGAATAGTCCGTGTGATGGAAACCACATCCTGCACACTTTGGATTGCCCCCACTCCACTAAAACCGTTCATGGCAATATCCAGGCCTGCGGTAGCCATCTTGTAGCCCAATGCAAACTTTTCCCCTCCGCTCAAACCTTCCACTCCCAGCTTGGAATCCTCAAGTCCTGGATAGCGAATGAATAGACGTGTGTAGTTGTTGGCAAATCTTCGAGCTGGAGGCCCTTCGACTGGCGTGAACGAAGGCAGATAAATTGGCGACAGCATGATCTCCTGCTGTTTCAATTTGAGGGCCAACACGCCTTTGTTCGTCTCAACTTTTTTAATATCGTCCAGGCTAATGTCGAGTGAGTCGAATGGCTGACGCTCATCCCCCGGGGCCAAGGTGATATCGCCCAGCCCGTCGTCGCCGGCATTTTTGTCAGGTGGTATGGGAGTGCCTCTTTTGTCGTAAGACGAAAGGAAAACCAAACGTACCCGGTCGCGAGTCAGTTCGCATTTCACTGCATGATCCAGTTTGCGACCGCGCATTTCCGCGTAGAAAGATACGGGCAGCCCCTGGCTGGCGACAGCATCAAAATTCTTTGTCGCAGCATGACCGTCATTGGCTTGCAAGAAAACCAGCCCCATCAGCTCATTTGCTTCGGCGCCAAGAGGGAACAGGGCCAGCGCTACCTGGAGATGTCCGCTTGCCAGTCCAAGTTGCTGTTGCGCATAAAAATATGGAATGGCGAAGCCGCCGACCCGGTTCCGATCTTTACCCTGGTCTTTCTTTTTCTTGATCCGTGCCCGCCTGGCGCGCATGGCGCTGCGGTTCGCATCCATATTGAAGCTGAGGTTCATACCGCGATTGAATAAATCGGAGAGAATGTCTTCCGCTTCTCCAACTTCGTCGTCATATTTTGATTTCTTGGCTTCGAGCGTGGAGAGATGGAGTGCCGCATCATCTTTAGCGCTCTGGTCCGCCGTCAACTGCTGGTAGCGAATGAAATTTTCCCGCGCCAGGTCTACGTTCCCGATCGCTTCATGAAGCAAAGCCAGCTTCCAGTGATTCAAGGCAAAATCAGGCGCCAACTCGTTTGCTTTGTTGAACGCAGCCAGCGCGCGATTGTACCGCCGCTCGGCCAGGTATCCATACGCGGATGCATGCAGCCGTCGAACTTCCTGTCCGTTCGGAGCGGGTAGAGCGAGCAGAGATTGCAATTCTGCGATGCGTATGCGCACGTCCGCAGCATCAAGCGCATTAGGAGACAACTCAAGATATTTTTGCAGCAGTTTAACTGCTTCTGTTGGACGTGCATTGGTCTGCGCACAATTGGCCCGGTTGTAGATCGCAGCCGGACTGTTGGCCAAAGTATCTTTGAGTTCGTCCAGCGTAGCGCATAGACTCGACTTGCGTTCCAGGTTGGTTTGGGTACTTGTGCCGAGCGATGAACTCGTTTTTATAGCCGTTTGGGACAAAGCCGGTGACGCGGCATCGGAAAACGACTCTTCCTGCTCTTCCCCAAGGTCATCCTCCAGGGATGCTTCCAGACCGACGCTTTCTACCAACCGGTTAACGCCGCCAATGCGGTCTTTGTCCCCCGCACTAACCGATGCGCCATTTTCTCCAGTGTTGAAGAATGTGAGTAGTTCCAGCAACTTTTGTTTTGGCTTGGGATCGGGAGTTCCTGCGATGGCCTTATTTAAATATTCGACGGCCTTGTCACGATCTCCAAGCTGGTAGTGGGAAAGTGCCAGGTCGTAAGTAAGCACTGATTGGAACGCGCCAAGTTTCATGCTCTCGTCCAAAGCGGTAGCAGCTTCGTTGAATTTGTGAGAGTCGTAAAATTTGTGCGACTGGTTCAGCGCATCTTTCACCCTCTTGTGAATTTCGTCATCGAGATGCTTGATGGCGTTGGCGGCGTCGTTTATTTCGAACATGGCCTGTGACTCGGCATATTTGGCGCGAGCTTCGACTAGCTGTCCGGATTTCTCCAGGCTCTTGGCTTCCGCAATAGCCGCCTTGGCCTGGGTTTCCAGTTCCTTTTTCTGGGTCTTCTCCAGATTCTCCGCGGCCAACCCGGAACAGAGAAGCAAAACTAAAGCAGTAATTTTTGTGTTCTTCATGCAAACTCTCTTTCGTGATGAAGAATTAGTGAAAGACTTAACGCACTTGTGTTTACATCTTTGAAAGTCTTTAGCTGCCCGACAGCGTGAGTATGTAATTCGCCTGAATGGTTATGCCGCTGTACCCAGTACGCACCGTGGTTGCCTGCACCCGAATGTAGTAGTACGTAATTCCGCCACCGGCGACCTTTGCTTGATATGTAACCTGGCCGTTTTGTGAATTAATTTGCTGTGGTGGCGCAACTACTGGTATCGGCAATGGGACGCGATTTGAATTGAACAGATCAACATGAATTGCATCCATATAGTCAATCTGGATAGAAATCGCGCAGGTTGGAGTATCACATCTCAGCCAATACCAGTCCCCCTCACCATTCCAGGAAAGTTGGCCTGTGAAAGTCTTCGAACTTGTGATGCGATTGTCAATCTCGATACCGTTCAACGAGTTGACGGTTTTGCAACTGCCTTGATTGCAAACTAAACTACTGAGACACTCCGCGTCTTTTTTGCACGCACCACCATTAGCAGATTGGCATGCTCCGACCGGGCCGCTTAGATTGCACCCACCGCTTTCGCATTGACTGTTCTGCGTGCAATTGGCGCCACTGGGCCAGAGACACTTACCGCTCGTGCACTGGTAAGGTGTCTCTACCGTATTGGCTTGATTGTTATACCAGGAGACTTCATCGCACCTGATTAAATTGTCAAGGTTATCGCGACATTTTGGAAATAAGCACCGATTGCTACAGCTGCCGCAGTGATCGCCATTTTTTTGCAGGTCCACGCATATTTGCGGAAGGTCTGGAGCTTGAGGGCACTCTGTTTTTCCGGACGGACACGCACAGGTTCCGTTACTACAAACAACATCAAAGGCATCGATCACTTTCAGGCTGGTCTTGGGCCAACTCTGCCAATTCGTCAGTAATCCGCCGGGGTCATACCAACTGGCAACCGTCCACTCTTGTTGGCCCTCGGGTACGTCGCTCAATCCGGCAGTGGTGGACGTGACTTTCAGACCGTTTGGTCCGGCGCCTGGTCCTCCAATAAAATATATCGTCACACCAGGCACTGCATTCCAGCTAAGC
>CAWBXL010000071.1:0-8764 GCA_963792305.1 uncultured Acidobacteriaceae bacterium
GCGTAAGAATAACTTTTGATGCGATGATCGGCACCATCGATTATGTACAGGGCGTCAGGCCCTGCAACGAACTCCTCAATGCCAAGAATCGAATTGGATGATCCCGCCTCCATGTATGGGGTGGTGAGGACGGTTGTAGAATACCGCTCGCGGAATCCACTCGCAGGAGAGCGCGTGAGGCGGCAATTAACAAATTGCCGTTGGAATCTATCCCAAGAGAAGAGGGGTTCAGTAGAGGAGATGCAACCGCTGGAACACCATTGCGGCACTCGCCGCGGATACCATTGCCAGCATACACAGTAACTGGCCATCTACTCCCAGCCGGTACACACGATCTAACGCCTGAAGGGTGAAATAGATGTTGCCGGATGCATCTGAAGCTAGACCGGCAGCCGCGCCGAAACTCAATTTCCTGCCAGGTATTGCGCTATCGCCAGCGCCAGCAATTGTTTCAATCAAGGAAGTGCGCACTTCTTCCGCTTGGGCGCTGAAGGAAGAAACCAAAAACGCAAAGATCAGCAAAGAGAGCACGTACTTATTGCTCATAATGTTCTCGTAGGCGCTAAATTTCAAATATGCATAATTGGATGCAACCATAACCGATATGAAGATTAAGTTGCGGAACTATTCGTGCTATCCTGCGCTTACCAGTACCCTATTTCTGTGTCCCACGACTTCCGGTGCTCGTCGAACTGAGGCTGGAAAACTACACGGTCATCGATAACCTAGTGGTAGAGTTCGCCGCTGGGTTGAACCTGCTCACGGGTGAAACCGGGGCAGGAAAATCCATCCTGATTGACGCGCTTTCGCTGCTCCTAGGCGAAAAAGCTTTCAGCGACATTATTCGTTCCGGCGCGGAGAAGGCCGTGCTCTCGGCAGTATTTGAAATAGAAAGTAAGGCGGTGGAGCAGGTATTGGAAACCAATGGCCTCGATGCCGAAGATGCCTCTCTGATCCTTCGCCGCGAAATATCCGCCGGGGGCAAGGGAAGAGTTTCGTCAACAATCAGCCTGCGACTGTAGCAGTTTTGCGGCAGTTGGCCCCACACCTGGCCAACATCCACGCACAAAATGAATCACTACTATCGTTAACGCCGCGCCCGGCTCGGATTACTCGATGCTTACGCCGCAAAGATCTCGAGGCGGCCGGAGAAGCTCATTCAACGTGGAAAGCTGTGGCCCGCCGCATTGAAGAACTGGAAAAGAACGAGCAAGACCGTCTGCGCCTTCTCGATTTGTGGATCTTCCAGAAGCGAGAGATCGAGGAGGCCAAGCTACAGGCCGGTGAAGATGAACTCCTGGAAACGGAAAAACGCGTCCTCGCCAATGCGAAAAAATCTACAGTGCTGCCATGCAGGCCTTCGATTTGCTCTACAAGGAGCGGCTCTACATCGGGTTCTCTCTCGTGCAGCGCAAAAACATTGGAAGAACTTTGCCGCTTTGAGCCTAAGTTCCAGGAAGCGCTGGCTGCTCTGAGCGCGCGGATCAGCGTAGAAGACGTTGGCGCGAGCCTGCGAGACTATGCCGGAGGCATCGAAGCCTCTCCCGAGCATCTGGCTGAAGTAGAAGATCGCCTGGCATTATTGGATCGCCTGAAGCGCAAGTATGGACTAACGCTGACGATGTCATTCGTCACGGAGAAGAAGTCGCCCAGAAATTATCGGAGATGGAAAACAAAGACGAAACCCGCGCCATTCGCGTGGGGAACTATCCAAGGCAGGCGAACAATATCTGAAATTGGCCCGAGCCATCTCCAAAAAACGCTACGAAGCAGCCCGAAAACTGGAAAAGGTGGTTGAATCCGAAATCAACGACCTGGCCATGAAATCGAAATTCCAGATTGAAGTTAGCGGTACAGACGAGGAAGAGAATTGGACAGCGTCGGCTTCGATCAAGTTGTGTATCTAATTTCCACAAACCCGGGTGAGCCATTACAACCGTTAGAGCAAATGCCTCAGGCGGTCAACTATCACGCGTCATGCTGGCTCTTAAGGCTAGTATCGAAGCAGGCGCAAAGAAAAGTGTAGGACGGGCGCCCTCGCCCGCCTCCCAGCGGACGCTCGTATTCGATGAAATAGATACGGGCATCGGAGGCCGTGCTGCCGAAGCCGTGGGTAAAAAACTGAAATCGCTGTCGCGCGCCAACCAAGTTCTGTGTGTAACTCATCTTCCCCAGATCGCTACCTTCGCCGACCATCATTATTTGATCGAGAAAAAAACTTCCGCTGGCCGTACCCGCACATCCGTACGCCTCATTGCGGGGGACGAGCGCACCGGAGAAGTGGCGCGCATGTTAAGTGTAGCCAAGGTACCGAAACTTCTCGCAAACATGCGGAGCAGATGATTAAAGAGAATGCTTGATTAGGGAGTGGTAAAAGAAAACGCCCACTCTCCGGGTTCGCGAAGAGTGGGCTGAGTTGTTTTAGAAGTGGAACTTGGTGCTCAAAGTGAGCGAGTGCACGGCCACTTCAACTTTGCTGTTGTTGTATTCGCCAGAGAGCAGCGAGCTAGTGCCTACGCTCTGCGATGCCGGCAACTGGTACTGGTAAGCAAGATCCAGGTTGTAACGGCCCTTGCTATATCCGAAGCCCGTACCGAGGGTATGCTGCAAAATTGCAGCTGTCATCGGCGTCAGGGTTGAAGAAGGCACTGGATCAGTCGCGTACGAGTAGCCACCACGGAAGGTGAAGTGCTCACCGACCGGCGACTCAACACCCATTCCGAATACGCCTTGATCTTTCCACGCCACCGGAATCACATCGTTGAGCGCATCCGAACCAACGGATCCATTCAGGTCAGCATTCTCCGTTGGTAGGGAGACCGGCAGGCGGTCGAAAGAATTGCTCCAGTCAATCCAGTTCCCCTGGAGGTTCAAGCGCAACCGCTTGCGTGCCTGCCAGGAAACGCCGGCCGAAAATGCCTGTGGGAACTTGGTCACAACTTCCGCGTCATAGTGGAAGTCCCCTTGGAAAGTGGTCGCGCCCAGAGCATCGAACTGTTGGCGGGCGTTTCCGGACGCATCTCCATGGGAGTGCACCGTGGTTTTGGTTTTGTAAGATACCCCAACCGTGATCTTGCTGCTAGGTGTGTACAACGCACCGAAGGTGCCGTTGTAGCCGTAGCCGGCGGTGTGCAGGTCGAGCAGAACCTTCGCGCCAGCGAGTGTTGGTTCCTGCTGGAAAATATAAGGAGCTTGTAAAGTGTTCCGATTGTTGATGACGCCGAACGTACCCCCGATGGAAAGCTTTTTGTTAACGGTGAAGCCCAAGCCACCGGCATAGCGCATACCCAGGATCGCAGACTTGTTCTGCTGCAAGCCGTAGGTTGTGTCGTTCAAACCACCTGCCGGATCCATATATTTCCAGTTGGCGCTCATCACTACATCCGGTGCGACTGAAACTCCCAGCTTAAGACGGCCAGAGCCCAGTGGCATTCCAAAAGCCCCGTAGGGAAGAGCGCCGGCAAATGGCGCGATGCTTCCGTTGTTCGCGGCGGAATTTGTAAAGTTGCCCGTAGCAAACATGCTGCTGAAGCTCAGGTCGAGCGAGCGGCCTTCTACTTGGGTTAATGCGGCTGGATTGCTCTGCATGGCTTCCAGCGGTGTAAAGGAGGAAGCCACTGTGGCTCCGCCCAACGCCGTCGTGCGGCTGCTGACGCCATTTCCCAATGCGCCCACCGTTTGAGCCGATGCGCTTCCAACCATGGAAGTCAAAATCGCAAGACAAACTACGCGAAGCAAGGATCCTACTTTCATTGCAGGTTCACCCTAATTTAGAGAATTGATCTAGCGGTATTTCAGAGCAAGATTTGCCCGAGGAAGATTGTTCCATTGGCAAAGGGAGCGCGCCAGTTACGCAAGTGAAGTTCGTTGTTACTTCCAGAAGTACCCAAAGAACATGTGACCTGAGTAACTTGTTGAATTTCTGTAACAAAGGACAACATGGATATGCTTTCCCTCCTCTGCAACCGGGCTTAATGCGCGCTATATGAACGCTCCATTACCAGGCTCCACCATACGTCTCTCTGACGTTGTATCGGCACTTTCGGCTGCGCTGGATCTCACCGAAGGGCAGCCGATGGGCCACGCTGTCCGCAGCTGTATTTTGGGGATGCGGATCGCTCAGGAATTGCAACTGGGACCCCAGGAGTGTGCTGATCTTTATTACGCTCTGCTTTTGAAGGATGCCGGGTGCAGTACGAATGCCGCACGCATGCACCAGATACTCGGTTCAGATGAGATTCGCGCCAAGCGGGAAGTGAAATTCGAGGATTGGACTAAGCCTTCGCTCTCCGGACTGCAATACTTAATGCGCAATGTAATGCCCGGCGCATCCTTCGGACGACGGCTGGTAAAAGCAGTGGAAGTTGGTCTTCAGCAGGATCGCAATAATGCGGAAGTAATTGGAGCACGCTGCGAGCGCGGCGCTGAGATCGCCCGCAAAATCGGCATGAGCGAGACCACCGCCCAAGCCATTCATCAACTGGATGAACACTGGAATGGAGCTGGCTATCCTGAACACCGCAAAGGTGAAGAGATTTCGCTGCTATCACGCATCATGAATGTGAGCCAGACATTAGAAGTTTTTGCCTCTGGACGCAGCCCAGCCGATGGCATACAGGTCATTTCGGAGCGAGGCGGGACGTGGTTCGATCCTGAGATCGTACGTGTAGTGCGGACCCTCGAAAACGATGAGTCTTTGTGGCAAAAATTTGCTTCGCAGGAAGCAAGAGACTACGTCATACAAATGGAGCCTGGGGTTGCGGTTGCGGCATCGGCGGAAAGGGTTGACCATATTTGCCAGGCTTTTGCCCAGGTCATCGACGCCAAATCACATTACACCTACAGCCACTCCATAGGAGTCGCGTCGGCTGCGGTAGAAATCGCGGAAGCTTTAAATCTCGCGCCACAAACCATCACCATGGTTCGCCGAGCGGCTCTGTTGCACGACATTGGAAAACTTAGCGTTTCCAACGCCATTCTGGAAAAACCCGGAAAACTCACGGATCAAGAGTGGGAAGCAGTAAGAATGCATCCCGTCTATACCCGGCTCATTCTTAGAATGATCACTGGATTCGAACATTTGGCCTTCATCGCAGCGGCCCATCATGAACGCCTCGATGGCAAGGGCTATCCGGAGAATCTTGATGGGGATAATCTTCCTCTGACTGCCCGCATATTGTGCGTGGCTGACGTATATCAAGCGTTAAGCGAGAAGCGTCCTTATCGTGAAGGCCTAGCCGATGAAGTAGTATTTGACATCATGGAGAAGGATGCCCCCAGCCGGCTTGATCCCAAATGCCTCGATGCCCTTAAACAAAACTCAGGCAGCACGGCGGCTGAGGATGTTTCTGGAGCCAACAGCAAAGCTCAAGCCGCATCAATTTAAACCTTCAGAATCAAGCTAATGCCGCTCACCATTCAGATTTCCCCAATCGCTGCTAATCCTCGCAATTTCTATGGCTTACGTTGACCAAGCGGGTACCATTCGGATACCCTATAGATACTAATTCACAGTGGGGAAGTGTACCCTAAAGGCAGGAAAAGCCATTGCCTAGCGACAAGACTTTATTGCTATTGAAACCTCGGGGATTTTGCGCCGGAGTGGTGCGTGCCATCGATATTGTTCGTATTGCTCTTGAAGCCTTCGGGCCGCCCATCTACGTCCGCAAGGAGATCGTCCACAACCGCTTTGTGGTTGAGGAGCTCCAGGAAAAGGGTGCAATCTTCGTAGACGACGTGGATGAGGTTCCCAATGGGGAGCGGGTTATTTACAGTGCCCACGGCGTTTCGCCGGAAGTGCGCGAAGCTAGCCAGGGGCGCAACCTGCGTGTGATCGATGCTACTTGTCCCCTGGTCACAAAAGTCCATGTCGAAGCAGTCAAGTTTGCGAAAGAAGGTTATTCGCTGGTCCTGATCGGACATCGTGATCACGATGAAGTGATTGGGACTTTAGGCGAGGCTCCGGGCGTGACTCAGGTCGTCGGTTCGCCTGAGGAAGTGGCATCACTAGAAGTTCCAGATCCTGAGCATGTGGCTTATTTGACGCAGACCACACTCAGCCTGGACGAAACCAAGGACATCATTGCCGCTCTTCGCGCCAAGTTCCCCAAAATCGAAGGGCCCCATGCACAAGACATTTGTTATGCCACCGAGAACCGCCAAGTTGCTGTAAAACATGTGACTTCTGATGCAGATTTGCTTTTAGTCGTAGGCTCAGACAACAGCTCAAATTCAAATCGATTGGTCGAAGTTGCGCGTAATTTGGCCACCGCGTCGCATCTAATTGATAGTTACCGCAATATCAAGTCGGAATGGCTTGAGGGCGTAAAGACAATTGCGTTGACCGCTGGAGCTTCTGCTCCGGAGTGTCTGGTGGAAGAAGTCGTGAAATACCTCGCTGCCAAAGGTTTTGACAACGTAAAAGAAGTAGAGGTCATGCCGGAGAACGTACGCTTCGGGCTGCCTCCTGAGATTGTGCAGGCGATTGCCGCGGCGCCAAGTACGGCGACTGCCGATTAGTAGCGCACGAGATTTTTAAATTATGGACGAGACCTCCTCCCCACCTGTCCATTCTTCCGCTGCGCCGCAATTGCGCTTCGGGAAGATTGAAGATTTCGCCAGTCGCATTGCGACTGCCGTGGACGGTGCGCGTAAATATCTTTTTTCCGAACAGCACGAAGATGGCTACTGGTGCGGAGAGCTGGAAGCCGATACCACTCTTGAGTCCGACTATATTCTGCTCCATACGTTACTTGGCACCAGTACCCAGGAGCGTTTTCAGAAGTGTTCCAACTATATTCTTCAACACCAGAACGAAGATGGTGGATGGGGAACGTATCCGGGTAGCCCCTCTAATATTTCCGCGTCGGTAAAAGCCTATTTTGGATTGAAGCTGACGGGGTATAAACCTGATCATCCTGTATTGGTGAAGGCCCGTAAGAGAATTTTAGAGTTGGGCGGCGTGACCGAGGTCAATACTTTTACCAAGATTTACCTCTGCTTCCTTGGACAATACGATTACGACGCAGTGCCAGCAATTCCTCCGGAAATCGTACTGTTCCCCAACTGGTTCTGGTTCAATATTTACGAAATTTCCTCGTGGTCGCGTGCCATCCTGGTGCCGCTGTCGATTTGCTACGCCAAGAAACCGTTTAAAAAGATTCCCGATGAAATGGGTATCGAGGAACTTTTTGTAGGCGGGCGCGATAAATCCCGCATGCGACTACGCTGGGACAAGAACCTGATTTCCTGGCGGAATTTCTTTTTGCTTTTGGACCGCATGACGCACTGGTTTGAAGCAGTGCACATCCGTCCGCTGCGCTCGATTGCATTGAAGCAAGCTGAGAAGTGGATGCTGGAGCGCTTCGAAATGAGCGATGGCCTGGGCGGAATTTATCCCTCCATCGTGAACTCGGTCGTGGCCATGCGCTGCCTGGGATATTCGCTGGATGATCCGCAGGTCATTCGTGCCATGGACGAATTTGAAAAACTAGGGATCGAAGAGGGCGACACTTTCCGCATGCAGCCCTGCAAGTCACCCGTATGGGACACGGCTTATGCCTTATTCGCATTGGGCGAAGCCGGAATCCCGCGCAGCGATGCTCGCATGGTGAAGTGCGCAGACTGGATTTTGCAGAAACAAGTCCGTCATGCGGGCGACTGGAAAGTAAAAAATAAGAAGGGACAGCCGGGCGGCTGGTACTTCGAGTTTAACAACGAGTTTTATCCGGATGTGGATGATAGCGCGATGGTTTGCCTTGGGTTGAGTCGCGTCGAACATCCCAACGGGCGCTACCAGGTTGAGTCAGTACAGAGGGCCATCGATTGGATTATGTCCATGCAATGCCGCAACGGCGGCTGGGCGTCGTTTGATAAAGACAACGACCGCATGGTGTTCCAGTACGTGCCATTTGCCGATCACAACGCCATGCTCGATCCGGCGACGGTCGACATCACTGGACGCATCCTCGAGATGCTTGCCGCCTACGGATACGATAAAAATCATCCAGCGGTGCAAAAAGCCATCCAGTTTATACGCGACGAGCAGGAGCCGGACGGCGCCTGGCTCGGACGATGGGGCGTAAACTATATCTACGGAACCATGCTGGTGCTGCGCGGGCTGGAAGCGATCGGCGTCGATCATCACGAGCCATATGTTCAGTCTGGAGCAGAATGGCTGCGCATGATGCAGAACCCGGATGGCGGATGGGGTGAGTCGTGCGCATCGTATGACGATGCAAATGTGAAGGGCGTCGGCCCGAGCACTCCGTCGCAGACCGCATGGGCGGTCATGGGATTGTTGGCCGCTAATGATACGCGTAGCGATTGCGTGGCGCGCGGAATTGCTTACCTGTTACAGATGCAACAGAAAGACGGTTCGTGGGACGAAGAGTTTTATACCGGCACAGGTTTCCCGCGAGTGTTTTACCTTGCGTATCACTTGTACCGGCAGTATTTCCCGCTGATTGCGTTGACGACGTACGCGAAAGCGATGAAAGACAAAGATTGAGCCGCTAGCTTCCAGCCAAACCTGTCCGGGTTTAGCCAGAAGCTGACAGCTAGGAGCTAGAAGCTAAAAATGCCAGTTCCAATTTCACAAATGTGGACAGTCGCAACTTACGTCCTCGGTCAGAAGATCAAAGGGCGCAAACAGTATCTGGCGGGCCAAAATGCGCAGCTCCTTCGGGTATACGAACGGGCCGGCGCAGGCCAGGTTGCAGCGGAACAAAGGCTCCAGCATCAGCACAAGCGGATACTGTTTGCG
>CAWBXL010000072.1:0-21123 GCA_963792305.1 uncultured Acidobacteriaceae bacterium
CCCTTTGATCTTCTGACCGAGGACGTAAGTTGCGACTGTCCACATTTGTGAAATTGGAACTGGCATTTTTAGCTTCTAGCTCCTAGCTGTCAGCTTCTGGCTAAACCCGGACAGGTTTGGCTGGAAGCTAGCGGCTCAATCTTTGTCTTTCATCGCTTTCGCGTACGTCGTCAACGCAATCAGCGGGAAATACTGCCGGTACAAGTGATACGCAAGGTAAAACACTCGCGGGAAACCTGTGCCGGTATAGAACTCTTCGTCCCACGAACCGTCTTTCTGTTGCATCTGTAACAGGTAAGCAATTCCGCGCGCCACGCAATCGCTACGCGTATCATTAGCGGCCAACAATCCCATGACCGCCCATGCGGTCTGCGACGGAGTGCTCGGGCCGACGCCCTTCACATTTGCATCGTCATACGATCCGCACGACTCACCCCATCCGCCATCCGGGTTCTGCATCATGCGCAGCCATTCTGCTCCAGACTGAACATATGGCTCGTGATGATCGACGCCGATCGCTTCCAGCCCGCGCAGCACCAGCATGGTTCCGTAGATATAGTTTACGCCCCATCGTCCGAACCAGGCGCCGTCCGGCTCCTGCTCGTCGCGTATAAACTGGATGGCTTTTTGCACCGCTGGATGATTTTTATCGTATCCATAAGTGGCCAGCATCTCGAGGATGCGTCCGGTAATGTCGACCGTCGCTGGATCCAGCATGGCATTGTGATCAGCGAAAGGTACGTACTGGAAAACCGTGCGGTCGTTGTCTTTATCGAATGACGCCCAGCCGCCGTTACGGCACTGCATGGACATGATCCAGTCGATGGCTTTCTGCACAGATTCAACCTGGTAGCGACCATTAGGATGTTCGACGCGGCTCAATCCCAGGCAAACCATTGCGCTATCATCGACATCCGGATAAAACTCATTGTTAAACTCGAAGTACCAGCCGCCCGGCTTACCCTTCTTCAGATACTTTCCAGTCGCCCTCGTGCCTTACCTGCTTCTGCAGAATCCAGTCGGCGGATTTCACCATGCGCGCGTCGCTGCGAGGTATGCCTGCTTCGCCCAAGGCAAACAAGGCGTAAGCGGTGTTCCATACCGGCGATTTGCAGGGCTGCATACTGAAATTCGTCACCATCTTCAATACCCAGCTTTTCAAACTCATCCATGGCGCGGATAACCTGAGGATCATCCAGCGAATACCCCAGACAACGCAAGGGCCACGACCGAGTTTACAATCGAGGGATAAATTCCGCCCAATCCGTCGCTCATCTCGAAGCGTTCCAACATCCACTTCTCAGCCTGCTTCAACGCAATTGAACGCAGCGGACGAATATGCACAGTTTCAAACCAATGCGTCATGCGATCGAGAACCAAGAAGAAGTTGCGCCAGGAAATCAGATTCTTGTCCCAGTGCAGGCGCATGCGAGGCTTATTACGCCCACCGACGAACAGTTCATCAATGCTCATCTCATCGGGGATTTTTTTAAAAGGCTTCTTGGCGTAGCAGATGGAAAGCGGAACCAGAATGGCCCGCGACCATGAAAGGGACTGCGTAGATATTGAACCAAAACCACTTGGGAAATAAAACTATCTCCGGCGGAATTGCTGGGACAGCGTCGTAGTCATACTGACCAAGGAAACAAAGATAAATCTTGGTGAAAGTATTGACCTCAGTGACGCCACCCAGTTCCAAAATCTTTTTGCGGGCCTTCACTAACGCAGGATGATCCGGTGTGTAACCAGTCAGCTTCAATCCAAAATATGCTTTGACGGAAGCACTGATGTCCAAAGGGTCCGCCCGCATAGATGCCCCATCCGCCATCTTCGTTCTGATGGCGAAAATGTAATTCGCGCATTTGTCAAAACGCTCCTGGGTGCTGGTGCCTAAAAGGGTGTGCACGAGGATGTAGTCCGACTCCAGAGTGGTATCGGCTTCCAGCTCGCCGCACCAGTAGCCATCTTCGTGCTGCGGGGAGAAAAGAAATTTGCGTGCGCCGTCCACTGCAGCCGCGATGCGGCTGGCGAAATTTTCAATCTTCCCGAAGCGCAATTGCGGCGCTGTAGAAGAGTGGGCAGGCGAGGAGGAGGTCTCGTCCATAATTTACACAACTCGTGCGTCACTAATCTGCTGTCGCTGAACTCGGTGCGGCAGCAATGGCCTGAACAATCTCAGGAGGCAGACCGAAGCGCACGTTCTCCGGCATGATCTCCAGCTCTTTTACGTTGTCGAAACCTTTGGCAGCGAGGAACTTGACGACCTCTTCCACCAAGCACTCCGGAGCGGAAGCCCGCAGTTAATGCGATAGTCTTCACTCCTTCAAGCCACTCCGGCTTGATGTTCCGATAACTATCGATTAGATGCGATGAAGTGGCCAAATTCCTCGCAACTTCGACCAATCGATTGGAATTCGAACTATTGTCCGACCCTACGACCAGAAGCAGGTCTGCATCGGAAGCCACATGCTTTACTGCGACCTGACGGTTTTCGGTCGCATAACAGATGTCTTGAGCATGCGGGCCCTTCGATCTTGGGGAACTTCGCCCGCAATGCGGCGATGATGTCCTTGGTTTCGTCCAGGCTCAAGGTGGTTTGCGTCAGATAAGCCACGTGCTCTGGATCGGGAACTTCCAATGACTCAACTTCTTCCGGGGAACCGACAACCTGAGTCACGCCGGGGGCCTCGCCCAAAGTACCGATGACTTCATCATGGTCGCGTGCCCGATCAGAACCAGCGAATAGCCTTCTTCGCAAACTTAACGGCCTCGACGTGGACTTTTGTGACCAGAGGGCAAGTCGCGTCAATCACCCGCAGATTACGCGCTTGGCTGGCATCGCGCACTTCAGGCGAAACGCCGTGGGCGCTGTAAATCACACGCTCCCCGTTGGGAACTTCATCGACATCATCCACTAAAATAGCGCCCTTCTGCTGGAGCTCTTCGACCACAAAGCGGTTGTGGACAATCTCCTTGCGGACGTAGATCGGTGGCCAAGGCTTCGAGAGCGATACGGACAATATCAATGGCCCGCGCTACGCCAGCGCAAAGTCCCGAGGTTTTAACAACAGCAATGTTTTATCGCTAGGCAATGGCTTTTCCTGCCTTTAGGGTACACTTCCCCACTGTGAATTAGTACCTCTAGGGTATCCGAATGGTACCGGCTTGGTCAACGTAAGCCATAGAAGGGTCTAGGATTAGCAGCGATTAGTAGAAATTTTATGTTGAGAGAATTAGCTGGCTTCCGAAGGTTTAAATCAATCCGGCTTGAGCTTTGCTGTTGTCTCGGTCGTCTTCATCCGCCGTACCGCTTGATGTAGTTTCAGAGCATCGAGGCATTTGGGATCAAGCCGGCTGGGGGCATCCTTCTCCATCATGCCAAACACCACTTGATCGGCAGACCTTCGCGATAAGGACGCTTTTCACTCAAAGCCTGATATACGTCAGCCACACAAAGGATGCGGGCGGTCAGAGGGAGATTATCGCCATCAAGATTCTCGGGATAGCCCTTGCCGTCGAGGCGTTCATGATGTGCAGCTGCGATAAAGGACAATTGCTCAAACCCGGTGATCATTCTCAGGATCAGCCGGGTGTAGACAGGGTGCATTCTTACTGCTTGCCACTCATGATCCGTGAATTTGCCAGGCTTTTCCAGAATGGCGTTGGAAACGCTAAGTTTTCCGATGTCGTACACAGAGCGGCACGGCGGACCATGGTGATGGTTTGTGGAGCGAGCTGCATGGCTTCGGCGATTTCACCGCAGCCGATGCGACTCCAATCGAGTGGCTATAGGTGTAATGTGATTTCGCGTCGATCACCTGCGCAAAAGCTTCGCAAATACTGTCGACCCGTTCCGCCGATGCAGTAACCGCAATCCCCGGCTCCATTTGAATAACGTAGTCTCTTGCATCCTGCGAAGAAAATTTTTGCCACAAAGACTTATCGTTTTCCAAGGTCCGCACTACGCGCACGATCTCCGGATCGAACCAGGTCCCGCCTCGTTCCGAAAGACCTGTATGCCATCGGCTGGGCCGCGTCCTGAGGCAAACACTTCCAGCGTCTGGCTCACATTCATAATGCGTGACAGCAGAGAGATTTCTTCGCCTTTGCGATGTTCCGGATAGCCAGCTCCATTCCAGTGTTCATCCAGTTGATGAATGCCTTGGGCTCGTCTCGCTCATGCCGATTTTCGAGCGATCTCCGCGCCCCGTTCGCAGCGTGCTCCGATGACCGCCGCATTATTCTTGTCCTGCTGAAGACCTACTTCCACCGCCTTCATCAGCCGGCGTCCTACCGATTTTCCGGGCAACACATTGCGCATTAAGTATTGCAGTCCGGAAAGCGAAGGCTGGTCCAGTCCTCAAATTTCACTTCGCGCTTGGCACGAATTCGTCCGAACCGAGTATCTGGAACATACGTGCGGCATTCGTGCTGCAACAGGCATCCTTCAGCAGCAGCGCGTAATAAAGGTCGGCACACTCCTGGGGTCCCAGCCGCAATTCCTGAGCGATCCGCATCCCCAAAATGCAGCTACGGACAGCGTGACCCATCGGTTGTCCTTCGGTGAGATCGAGCGCGGCCGAAAGTGCCGATACAACGTCAGAGAGACGAATAGTGGAGCCTGGTAATGGAGCGTTCATAAAGCGCGCTTTAAGCCCGGTCGCAAAGGTGGGAAAGCATATCTATGTTGTCCTTTGTTACATAAATTCAACAAGTTACTGCAGGTCATATGTTCTTTGGGTACTTCCGGAAGTAACAACGAACGTCACTTGCGTAACTGGCGCGCTCCCTTTGCCAATGGAACAATCTTCCTCGGGCAAATCTTGCTCTGAAATACCGCTAGATCAATTCTCTAAATTAGGGTGAACCTGCAATGAAAGTAGGATCCTTGCTTCGCGTAGTTTGTCTTGCGATTTTGACTTCCATGGTTGGAAGCGCATCGGCTCAAACGGTGGGCGCATTGGGAAATGGCGTCAGCAGCCGCACGACGGCGTTGGGCGGAGCCACGTGGCTTCCTCCTTTACACCGCTGGAAGCCATGCAGAGCAATCCAGCCGCATTAACCCAAGTAGAAGGCCGCTCGCTCGACCTGAGCTTCAGCAGCATGTTACTACGGGCAACTTTACAAATTCCGCCGCGAACAACGGAAGCATCGCGCCATTTGCCGGCGCTCTTCCCTACGGGGCTTTTGGAATGCCACTGGGCTCTGGCCGTCTTAAGCTGGGAGTTTGGGTCCGCTGGATGTAGTGATGAGCGCCAACTGGAAATATATGGATCCGGCAGGTGGTTTGAACGACACGACCTACGGCTTGCAGCCAGAACAAGTCTGCGATCCTGGGTATGCGCTATGCCGGTGGCTTGCGGCTTCACCGTTAACAAAAAGCTTTCCATCGGGGGTACGTTCGGCGTCATCAACAATCGGAACACTTTACAAGCTCCTTATATTTTCCAGCAGGAACCAACACTCGCTGGCGCGAAGGTTCTGCTCGACCTCCACACCGCCGGCTACGGCTACAACGGCACCTTCGGTGCGTTGTACACACCTAGCAGCAAGATCACGGTTGGGGTATCTTACAAAACCAAAACCACGGTGCACTCCCATGGAGATGCGTCCGGAAACGCCCGCCAACAGTTCGATGCTCTGGGCGCGACCACTTTCCAAGGGGACTTCCACTATGACGCGGAAGTTGTGACCAAGTTCCCACAGGCATTTTCGGCCGGCGTTTCCTGGCAGGCACACAAGCGGTTGCGCTTGAACCTCCAGGGGAACTGGATTGACTGGAGCAATTCTTTCGACCGCCTGCCGGTCTCCCTGACCAACGGCAGCAATGCTGACCTGAATGGATTCGTTGGTTCGGATGCGCTCAACGATGTGATTCCGGTGGCGTGGAAAGACCAAGGCGTATTCGGAATGGGTGTTGATCGCCGGTCGGTGAGCACTTCACCTTCCGTGGTGGCTACTCGTACGCGACTGATCCAGTGCCTTCTTCAACCCTGACGCCGATGACAGCTGCAATTTTGCAGCATACCCTCGGTACGGGCTTCGGATATAGCAAGGGCCGTTACAACCTGGATCTTGCTTACCAGTACCAGTTGCCGGCATCGCAGAGCGTAGGCACTAGCTCGCTGCTCTCTGGCGAATACAACAACAGCAAAGTTGAAGTGGCCGTGCACTCGCTCACTTTGAGCACCAAGTTCCACTTCTAAAACAACTCAGCCCACTCTTCGCGAACCCGGAGAGTGGGCGTTTTCTTTTACCACTCCCTAATCAAGCATTCTCTTTAATCATCTGCTCCGCATGTTTGCGAGAAGTTTCGGTAAGCTTGGCTCCACTTAACATGCGCGCCACTTCTCCGGTGCGCTCGTCCCCCGCAATGAGGCGTACGGATGTGCGGGTACGGCCAGCGGAAGTTTTTTTCTCGATCAAATAATGATGGTCGGCGAAGGTAGCGATCTGGGGAAGATGAGTTACACACAGAACTTGGTTGGCGCGCGACAGCGATTTCAGTTTTTTACCCACGGCTTCGGCAGCACGGCCTCCGATGCCCGTATCTATTTCATCGAATACGAGCGTCCGCTGGGAGGCGGGCGAGGGCGCCCGTCCTACACTTTTCTTTGCGCCTGCTTCGATACTAGCCTTAAGAGCCAGCATGACGCGTGATAGTTCACCGCCTGAGGCAATTTGCTCTAACGGTTGTAATGGCTCACCCGGGTTTGTGGAAATTAGATACACAACTTGATCGAAGCCCGACGCTGTCCAATTCTCTTCCTCGTCTGTACCGCTAACTTCAATCTGGAATTTCGATTTCATGGCCAGGTCGTTGATTTCGGATTCAACCACCTTTTCCAGTTTTCGGGCTGCTTCGTAGCGTTTTTTGGAGATGGCTCGGGCCAATTTCAGATATTGTTCGCCTGCCTTGGATAGTTCCCCACGCAACTGGCGCAGGGTTTCGTCTTTGTTTTCCATCTCCGATAATTTCTGGGCGACTTCTTCTCCGTGACGAATGACATCGTCAAGCGTTGGTCCATACTTGCGCTTCAGGCGATCCAATAATGCCAGGCGATCTTCTACTTCAGCCAGATGCTCGGGAGAGGCTTCGATGCCTCCGGCATAGTCTCGCAGGCTCGCGCCAACGTCTTCTACGCTGATCCGCGCGCTCTCTAGAGCAGCCAGCGCTTCCTGGAACTTAGGCTCAAAGCGGCAAAGTTCTTCCAAATGTTTTTGCGCTGCACGAAGAGAACCCGATGTAGAAGCCGCTCCTTCGTAGAGCAAATCGAAGGCCTGCATGGCAGCACTGTAGATTTTTTCCGCATTGGCGAGGACGCGTTTTTCCGTTTCCAGGAGTTCATCTTCACCGGCCTGTAGCTTGGCCTCCTCGATCTCTCGCTTCTGGAAGATCCACAAATCGAGAAGGCGCAGACGGTCTTGCTCGTTCTTTTCCAGTTCTTCAATGCGGCGGGCCACAGCTTTCCACGTTGAATGAGCTTCTCCGGCCGCCTCGAGATCGGTTCCGGCGTAAGCATCGAGTAATCCGAGCCGGGCCGCGGCGTTGAACGATAGTAGTGATTCATTCTGTGCGTGGATGTTGGCCAGGTGTGGTGCCAACTGCCGCAAAACTGCTACAGTCGCAGGCTGATTGTTGACGAAAACTCTTCCCTTGCCCCCGGCGGATATTTCGCGGCGAAGGATCAGAGAGGCATCTTCGGCATCGAGGCCATTGGTTTCCAATACCTGCTCCACCGCCTTACTTTCTATTTCAAATACTGCCGAGAGCACGGCCTTCTCCGCGCCGGAACGAATAATGTCGCTGAAAGCTTTTTCGCCTAGGAGCAGCGAAAGCGCGTCAATCAGGATGGATTTTCCTGCCCCGGTTTCACCCGTGAGCAGGTTCAACCCAGCGGCGAACTCTACCACTAGGTTATCGATGACCGTGTAGTTTTCCAGCCTCAGTTCGACGAGCACCGGAAGTCCTGGGACACAGAAATAGGGTACTGGTAAGCGCAGGATAGCATGAAATAGTTCCGCAACTTAATCTTCATATCGGTTATGGTTGCATCCAATTATGCATATTTGAAATTTAGCGCCTACGAGAACATTATGAGCAATAAGTACGTGCTCTCTTTGCTGATCTTTGCGTTTTTGGTTTCTTCCTTCAGCGCCCAAGCGGAAGAAGTGCGCACTTCCTTGATTGAAACAATTGCTGGCGCTGGCGATAGCGCAATACCTGGCAGGAAATTCAGTTTCGGCGCGGCTGCCGGTCTAGCTTCAGATGCATCCGGCAACATCTATTTCACCCTTCAGGCGTTAGATCGTGTGTACCGGCTGGGAGTAGATGGCCTAGTTACTGTGTATGCTGGCAATGGTATCCGCGGCGAGTGCCGCAATGGTGTTCCAGCGGTTGCATCTCCTCTACTGAACCCCTCTTCTCTTGGGATAGATTCCAACGGCAATTTGTTAATTGCCGCCTCACGCGCTCTCCTGCGAGTGGATTCCGCGAGCGGTATTCTCACAACCGTCCTCACCACCCCATACATGGAGGCGGGATCATCCAATTCGATTCTTGGCATTGAGGAATTCGTTGCAGGGCCTGACGCCCTGTACATAATCGATGGTGCCGATCATCGCATCAAAAGTTATTCTTACGCCTCCGGCTCAATAACAGTTCTTGCGGGAAACGGCCAGGTAGGAGCTACGCTGGTAGGCGTGCCTGCCACCTCAAGCCCCTTGAAATATCCTCAATCGCTGGCAGTGGCATCGGATGGAACGGTTTACTTCTCGACCTTGGAGCCTGCGGTTTTTTACATTCGGCAGGACCGGACAATCGAGGCTATAGATATCGGAGTAAAAAAAGAAGCGCGCACTCTCGGTGAATACGATAATCCCAGCCACATTGCTTTAGACGACTCAGGACACTTATTTGTGAGCCAGGGGAATCGTTCACGAATCCTTCGAATATCGCTTATATCCAGATACGTTTCCATTTATGCGGGGACAGGCAGCCAAAAATTTAATGGCGACATTATTAATGCGCGTCGGGCTTCTGTAGCTATACCTTCGTACATAGTCTTGGACTCCACGGGAAATTTGATTATTGCGGAACCCAGCCGCATCCGTCGTGTGGATCTTTCGACAAGGATCATTGGAACAGTGGCAGGCAACGGCCTGCCCGTTGCGGATCGCGACAGCACCACTGCTTTGCATGCCAAGTTGTGGGAACCCGCAGATGCCGTTCCCGCCCCTGACGGGACTGTCTACATCACTAGTAGTTTTAGCAATCGATTGGTGCGCCTTGGTCTTGACGGGAATCTGCTGACCGTAGCTGGCGGTGGAAACCCTGTCAGAGGGCCAGAACCGGGAACTGCTTCTCAAGTGGCCTTGGATTACCCCCAAGGAATCTGGATCGACAGTAACGGTGAAGTGTATTTCTCCGATTATGACAACCGTATTGTTCGCCAACTCGCAACACAGTCAGGTTTGGTGAGTAATTTCGCGACCACGCCTAAGAATTCCAACTCTGTCGGGATGTTTTTGTATTACGCCGCCTCCGTAGTGGCTGATGAAGACAGTTTCTACATGTCAGACCCGAATGGCCACCGTGTGTGGCGCATATCGAGACGTGACAGCGTTGTAGAGCCTTACGCCGGAACGGGCTCTGATTCAGGAAATCTCGACGGCGGAGATGCAAAATCTACGCGGCTGATTGCCCCTGCGGGCCTGGCTCTCGACTCCTCGCGAAACTTATATATCGCCGATGGAACTTTTGAGGGAAAACAAGGCCGTATCCTGCGAGTGGATGCCGACGGGCGGGTCACCACAATTTTGGCGAACCTCCAACAGCCATCAGGACTCGCCTTCCAATCACCAACTGTCTTGTGTTTTGCAGAAGCTGGAGCAAACCGTGTGCGCTGCTTGGATCTGACGGACAACTCTGTGCAACTTGTGGCGGGCATGGGGGTTGCAGGGTTTGATGGAGATGGTGGTCCATCGGAATGCGCCAAACTCAACCGTCCAAGCGGCATGAGCTTCGATCAGGCAGGCAACTTATACATTGCGGACACCGGGAATCAACGTGTTAGGCGGGTTCGATTGGGCCAGCATCCGGTCCAGTGTCACAATTAATTTAGGCTGCCATCTACAAAAGTACAGTTACTTCCCTGCCAGCTGTCTTCACCAACGTAACTTTGCCACATTCGCATGCAACATTAACCTATCTGACGAGGATTTTTCCTCTAAGCCGGCGGTTGATGTGAAAAAATCAGTAAGTCCCAAGCGTATCGTTTTCTATCTCTCTTCAATCTTTAGAATTGCTTGTGTAGCCACGCTCATAACCGCTACGGCATGCCGATCTTCATCGCAGAAGACTCTATTGCCGGCAACTCTGGCGGCGACGGCTGCGCCCGCCTCCAACTGGAGCCTGAAGACCTGCAACATCTCCACGAAAGACGTAACCGACCTTAGCCAGGATTTAAATACCAACGTATACGCTACCGACGAGTTTGCTAAAACCATCGAGCATATGGTCCGAGTGAAACAATTTGATCAACTGGATTGCCTGGCTGACTACTACCGGACCACCAAGGAAAGATTTTCTGGCGGCGTCTGGAAGCTGCACGCCTTATATGTTGACCTGAGCCAGCCGGTTACATACCCACAACACCCCACGGAAGAAGATTGGCTCGACCATATTTCCAGGCTTGATCACTGGATTTCCACCAGCCCGAAGTCCGTCACTCCGCGTATTGCCCTGGCCTCGACTTATCTCGACTACGCATGGGCAGCCCGGGGGCAAGGGTATTCCGATTCAGTCACCGATTCCGGATGGAAACTTTTTGAAGAACGAGTGAGCCGAGCCTCTGACCTTCTAGACGATGCTTCCTCCCTGCCCACAAAAGATGCTGAGTGGTATTTCGTTAAGTTGCAATTGGCAACCACCGGTCAATCGTGGGGCCTTGAAAAGGCGCGCGCAATGTTCGAGCAAGCCTACAAATTTGAGCCTGGATACTTCTACTATGGCCGCCAGTTTGCCTTCTATCTGAAGCCACAGTGGGCCGGAGAGGAAGGCGATGAAACAAAATTCGCCGACGAAATTTCTGGCCGCATCGGCGGAGATGAGGGCGATGCCTACTACTATCGCTTGGCGGTGGAATTGATTTGTGATTGCAAAGATTCGCCCAAATTCGACTGGCCACGTGTAGTAAAAGGATTCAAAGCCACTGAGAAATTATATGGGCCGTCCATGGTCGACATGAACGAGATCGCGTATATGGCTTCGCACTACAACATCGATCCCATTGTTGCCAACGATGTCATGCCACGGATTGGCGACCAGTGGTTAAAAGACAAATGGGAAAATGAAAAAATGTTTCAGGACACCAGGGATTGGGCGGCCAAAGCCGCTCCTATCGCTGCGAAAAACAGAGCTACAGCAGCGACCGCAGAGGCGAACGCGCAAACTCCAGATGGCGCCGCTTACAAGGCGGCTTTCGAGAAGAAATATAAACAGCTGGTGCAGGAGTGCGTGCGCGACAATGGTGCCGCTGCAGAAAAATTTGAAACCTACACCAGCGTCGCTGAAACTGGTTCGGTCGAAGACATGAAGGTTTACTGGAACGGAGAAGCGGCGCTCTGTGTCTATACCAAGCTCAAGGCCTCCAAGGACAATAAGACCGTCCTATTCCCCAAGCCGCCTCATGGCTCCTATTGGGTAAAACTGGAACTGGATGCGGGGGAGTTTTCGACCACCGCATCCAAATAACAAATATTTCATTTGCCGGTATAGCTCACGCGCCAGATGGATCCCGTTCCATCATCGCTAACTAGCATTGATCCATCCGTTGCTAATGTGACGCCTACCGGCCGGCCCCAGACATCTCCGTTGTCGAGCACAAAGCCGGTCAGGAAATCCTGGTACTCGCCGGAAGCTTTATTAGCCCCATGCAGTGGTATACGGACCACTTCATATCCAGTGCGGGCAGCTCTGTTCCATGAGCCATGCTGTCCGGCAAAAATATCTCCCTTGATATTCCGCCGGAAATTGCTTACCGCCATAGAAAAGAAACTCAAGTGAAGCATTGTGTGGCATTAACAGCACATCAGGGACAATCACTTTATCTTTCAACTCCGGATGCTTCCCCGCGTGGCGCGGGTCCTGATGATCTCCAATGTAGTACCACGGCCAGCCGTAAAATCCACCTTCCTGCACATGCGTTATGTAGTCGGGAACCAGGTTGTCGCCGAGCGCGTCGCGTTCATTGACCGAGCACCACAATTCTCCCGTTGTCGGATGAACTGTCAGCCCACCTCCCGCGTTGCGAATTCCTGACGCATAGACCTTCATGTCCGATCCATCGGGGTTGAACACAAGGATGTCAGCGCGATTTTTTTCTTCAGGCGTGGTGTCTGGATCGTCTACGTTAGAACGCGAGCCCACTCCCACAAACATTCTCTTGCCATCGAGAGAAAACTGAATATCTCTGGTGGTGTGGCCCCCGCGAGCGTGTGGCAGATCGGCGATCTTTTCTGCTGGGCCGCTCGCCTTCACATCTCCCTTGTGATAAGGAAAGCGCAGAACCGCGTCCGTGTCCCCAACATAAATCCATTGCGGATCGGGGCCTGGAGGATAAAACGCTATCCCGTATGGTTCGTTCAGGTCGCTCACAAAAACATGCATCTCGTCCGCTTTGCCATCGCTGGTCATGCCGCGAAAAACTCGTATGCGTCCCGGGCGCATTTCCGCGAGAAAAATGTCGCCGTTGGGTGCGGTCCGCATAAGGCGCGGATTTTCCAGTCCTGCCGCATACATCTCAACTTTGAACCCGGCGGGCGCTTTGGGCCAGGCATCAGCAGGTCGCGAGACTAAACGCGGTCCATTGTTGGCGGAGTCTGTTGCGAATGGAGCGGGCAAATCAGCCGCGGTGATCTTCCGTGTCTTGCCCGGCTCTTGCGTGCGAAAGTCGCTGAAGGGCGCCTTTGGCATGGGAAGATTTAATTTTCCAGCAAAGCTAACTGGCGCGGGGGTCGGCGTTGCTCCCGCCATATTCATGGCCTTCAAATAGGTGATAATTCTCCAGCGCTCCGATTCTGGAATGTTGGACCACGAAGGCATCTCGCGCTTGGGATCTCCCTTGGTGACGAACCAGAATAGTTCGCCGGGAGTCACTCGCTGGACGATCCGCGCGCGCAGTGGAGGAATGTTGCCCGAGCCTTCGCCACGCTCTCCATGACAGCGTGCACATCGAAGGTGATAACGGGCTTTCCCTACTTTGGAGGCATCTTCCGAACCTTCAAATGGATTCTTAACTGCCTTGGCGGATTCCGGGGCATCGTGAAAGTCTGCATTGTTGGCAAAAAGAAAACTGCGGGGAGCAATCAAGATGAGCCCGATTATGACTGCGGCCCCAAAGTACAGGGAAGACCACTTGCGCATTACCCTTCTCCAGTTTTAGCCCGGTGTTGACGGGACGAGCAATCCAGGACATAACACCCTCAGCTGATTTTCACGAGCGAGCGCGTACGATTCGCGCCCGTTCATGATACACAGGCAGGGTTTTGGATGCTGGGCGATTTGAACTGGAACCAGAACATCCGACGAAATATTTGTAAAGAAAAAGGGCGGCAATAGGCCACCCTTAAACAAAAGTTTTGAATTCTATCGTGGATTGAAACTTCTTTACTGAGGCTGCATTTCCAGGTTCTGCGCCAGTTTGAAACTTAAAACGGTTTCAGCCGGGACGGCCTTGTCGCGGCCGGTATAGACTTGCGCACCTGCACCTGCTCCTCCGCCTGCCAATGCACCGATCGCCGCACCTTTGCCGCCACCAAATATCGCGCCCAGCACTGCGCCTACCGCGGCGCCTCCGCCTACGTACTTGGCAGTCCGCTTATTGGCACCCAAGCCGCCGGGAGTAGAGGAATTTTTGGCATTGTCTTGCGTGTTCAGCAAGTACCTGCGGCCGTTGACGGTCACAGAGCTGAGGTCGAGGTAAGTGTCCTTGCCATCGTCGGTCGGATAGGCCTCCAACCGCGCTTCTGAACCGCGAGGAATGGCGACAGCTCCGGACTGGTCGAGTACATCGTCAGCGATGCGTGCCGAATAGGTTGCATTGGCCGCAGGCTTGGCAGGAATTTCCATGCTTGTACGTACCCTAATATCGGTGTTGGACGGCAGTACGCGTGGACCCTGTGCGAAGGCCGCCACTGCCGCAAGTAGAAAGAGCGATAAAGTCATTGATTTCAAAATTGTGAGTTTCATAAATTCTCTCCGCAGCCAGAAGATGCGGACGTTTACAGGGCGGTTGCTCTTGCCTGCGGCAAAGTTATGATTGCGTATCCCTGCATAAAGGGTTCACCCGATAAATACAATGATTTCGCTGATCAAGCCCTATAATCTCCCGTTATGAAAAATTGGTTTGGACGTTGCCTGCTGGTCTGCCTGCTTATTTCTTCTTCCCAATTAGCGACTGCGGATCGCAAACCGGCGACGCCTTCGGCCAAAACTCCGCATAGTGATGGCCTGCTCAACATCATGCAGCAGGAACTCAAGCGCGCGCAGGATGCTCTAGGCAAGCTCGACCCAGCTCCCTACTTCACCAGCTATTCCGTCTATGACCAGGACAATACCGTCGTATTTGGAAGCCAGGGGAGTTTGATGAATTCCACCCACGACCACAGGCGTTCAGCCAGTGTGATCGTGCGCGTGGGGAATACGACACTCGACAACTCGCATGGTGACAGTCGCGGTTCGGCGATCAATTTTGGTTCGTTGCCTCTTGATGATGATGCGGATGCGATTGCACATGGCCTCTGGCAGCTTAGTTACGCCGAATATCGCAAGGCATCGCAGTCTTATCTGAACGCCAAGACCAGCACCCAGGTCCACGCACAAGAGGAAGATACGTCCGCTGATTTCTCGCAGGAATCTTCACAAACTCATTCCAATAATCCGGCGCCGTTTCCTCCGATTGACCAGGCAGCCTATGAAAAGATGGTCAAACGCTACTCCGCTGTTCTGCGCAACTACCCTTACATCTACAACTCGCTGGCGTTTTTGACGGTACAGAATACGCGTTTTTATCTGGTGTCCACCGAAGGAAGCAAAATCACCACCTCCAACACCATCGTGCGGCTGTCGGTGCAGGCGCAGACTCGTGCAGATGATGGCATGGACTTGATGCGTTTCGAAAGCTTCCAGGCCAGCGACCAAAAAGGGTTCCCCAGTGATGCCGAAATTATGGCCCGGCTGGAAAAAATGGCAGCAGACCTAAAGAACTTGCGGGCTGCTCCATTGGCCGAGCCGTTCGACGGACCGGCGCTGCTCTCAGGCCGTTCTGCGGCAGTGTTTTTTCACGAAGTACTCGGGCATCGCCTGGAAGGTTCGCATCAGCGCGGTGAAAGAGAAGGTCAGACTTTTACCAAGAAACTCAATCAATCGGTGCTGCCGGACTTTCTAAGTGTGATTGACGATCCTACACAGCATTCCTTAAACGGCACTGAACTCAGTGGTTGGTATGAGTACGACGATGAAGGTGTGCCAGCAAGCAAGGTAGATGTGATTGATAAAGGGATTCTGAAAAGTTTCCTGATGTCGCGCATGCCGGTGAAGGGCTTTGATAAGTCCAATGGGCATGGGCGCGCTCAACCAGGTCTTATGCCGATCGGGCGGCAAGGAAACCTCGAAGTCATTTCATCAAACAAAGTCACCAATGCCGAGCTGCGGCAGAAATTCATCGATGAAATAAAGAAGCAAGGCAAGCCGTATGGACTCTATTTTGAAGACATCCAGGGAGGGTTCACGCTGACTCAGCGTTCCCTGCCGCAGGCGTTTCAAGTGCTGCCGGTCATGGTATGGAAAGTTTATCCCGATGGTAAGCCGGATGAACTGGTGCGGGGAGTCAATATAGTCGGCACTCCGCTTGCCGCGTTAAATCGCATTTTGGCCACCGGCGACAAGATGGAAGTATTCAACGGAGTTTGTGGCGCCGAATCGGGCAGTGTGCCGGTTTCTGCGTCAGCCCCAGCGATGTTGTTTTCGGAGATCGAAGTACAGAAGCAGCCGCATTCGCTGGAGCGGCCACCGATCCTGCCCCCACCCGGGTTTGAATCTTCAGGTGAAGCGGCTCCCGCCAAAACGGGAGGAGCGCAATGAAAACCAGAGATCTACTGATACTCATCGCAATCCTCAGCATAAGCGCCTTTGTGGCTGCGCAAAAACAATCTGCGGATGCAGATCCAGTCCTTCAGGCGATGCATGCGGAACTTGACCGCTCCAAGGCGCAGCTTAAGCTCGAGAATATGGGCACGCCGTACTACATTGATTACCGCGTCATGGATCTCGACGCATTTGAAGCGGAAGCTGCCTACGGCGCAATTCGGAGCAACGTGCGCACACAAGTCCGTTACGTGCGAGTAGTAGTCCGCATCGGCAGCTACAAGCAGGACAGCTTGTATGGGCAGGGTATGGGTGCAGTCCAGGTGCTGCCACTGGACAATGACATTCAAACCTTGCGCCATCAGATTTGGCTGGCTACCGATCAAGCCTATAAAGCCGCGACGGAAGCGCTGACCGAGAAGCAGGCACACCTGAAAAACTTTACGGTCGATCAGCCGGTCGACGACTTCGCCCAAGCAGAGCCGGTACATTCGTTGAAACCGCTGGCAAAGTTGGAGGTTGATCCCCAGCCCTGGCTTAAAAGACTCGAAACTGCTTCCGCACTCAGCAAAAGTGACGCACAAGTTGAATCATTTAATTCGTGGCTGAATTTCCGTACTGTTAATCGTTACTTCATCAACTCTGAGGGCGCGGAAATTCGCGATGGCAAGAGCCTGAATGAATTGGGAATTGCCGGAAGCTCTCAAGCTTCCGATGGCATGCGGTCTTGACCGGAACTGGATGTACGTCCCCGGTGATCAGAAAGAACTACCCGCTGAAAAAGAATTCCTGGATATGGGTACAAGACTGATCTCCAGTTTGAAAGCGCTGCGTGACGCTCCGCTCGCGGATGAGGAATATCACGGCCCGGTTTTGTTTTCAGCGGATGCAGCATCCAGCATCTTCTCTGACATGGTTGGAGATAATGTGCTCGGAATTAAACCCGACCTCGGCGAATCCGGCCGTACCAAAGGGGCCTGGGCCACTAACTATAAGACACGCGTTCTTCCTGATTTCATTTCAGTGGAGGACGATCCCACTTTGCCGTCAATGAACAATGAATCGTTACTCGGACACTACGACACAGATGACGAAGGAGTAAAAGCAATTCGTGTCCCAGTTATAGAGAACGGAAAGCTGACAAATTATCTGATTGGGCGTACGCCGATACGAGATTTTGCTTCTTCGAATGGCCATGGGCGGGCGCGTTACCCCGGGAATTATCCGGGGCCAAGCTTGGGGAATTTTATTGTGAAATCGTCAGAACCTGTTCCCCATGATCAGTTGAAAAACAAACTTATTGAGATGTGCAAACAGCGTGAGCTGCCCTACGGATATTTCGTGGAGACCCTGGGGCCACGACACAGCCCGCGCCTCCTCTACAAAGTATGGGTGAAAGACGGACACGAGGAATTGGTACGTGGTGCCATCTTTGGCGATCTTGATTTGCGTTCGCTACGAAATGACCTGGTAGCAGCCGGGGATGATGTGAACATTGACAATCGCACAGAGGTGATTCCACACACCATCATCAATCCATCAATTCTGTTTGATGAACTTGAAGTAAAACGGCAGAACGTGAGTAAAGGAAAGCTTCCGGAGTATCCTCCGCCGCCGCTGGTTTCAGGAAAATAGATTTACTGAGGCTTCGCTTTCGGCGTCGTCGCTGAAGTCCAATTGATCACGTGATATGTAGCCGGGGTCGTACCAACATTCTTGAGCCCATGTAGCTGGTTCGACGCATTGAAAATCACCGAACCCTCACCAAGCCTTTTCCACTCGCCCTGTACCAGAGCTTCGACGGTTCCCTCTTTGATGATGACCAACTCTTCGTTGGGATGCCGATGCGGCGGATGTGATGCCTGTCCCGGATTCAGCGTGGTCACGTGCAACTCCAACTCGTTTAGCGTGGCTGTCGGAGCCTTAAAGAATGAGCGCGTGGAGCCTACAGCCGTTTGTTTCACAGGGATTGAATTCCAGTCGAAAGCAGCGGACTGCATGACGGTAGCATTTTGATCAGCAACAGCGACCATGCAAAGAGTCCCGAGAATTGCGACAAAAGCTACAGCGAGGTCACGACGTGTAATCATCTTTTCTCCAGGTGTCTTAGGCATTTATTGTGTAAGGTGCTCGCTGGGGACGTGAACGCATGGCGTTGGCTTCATCATCATTCTTGAAGCGCTCGTGCATCGGGTCCCAATAGAGTTTCCGTTTCAATTTCATGGCCATGTGATGCAGCAGACAAGTGGAGCAGGCGCGGTGGCCAACTTCCACCGGCGCAATCGGCTGTTGCCGCGACTTGATGCTCTCCAGCCAGTTGCCATGGTGCTCTTTGCTCTCGGGCAGATGAATTTCATTGGGGCCGATGACAGATGTGATGATCTTGGGATCACTGGCGGCGAGCGCCTTAGCATCCTTCAATTTCGCCGATGGGGTCGCTGCTGGTTACTTGTTCGTTGCCCCGGGAAACAAAAATCCAACCTTCAGTTCCCTCAAAGCGGATACCGTTGGGAAAATCTCCGCTGATGACCATGTGTACGCCATCGGGATACAGGCATTCCGTCTTGAACTTGCCATGGACATTCCAGAGACCATGCGTGGGAAACTCCGCCCATCCCCAAATTTCAACTGGGCCGGTGTGCTCCGCGTTCATTCCCCAGTGCGCGCTGTCCACGTGATGCGCGCCCCAACCAGTGATCATGCCCGCGCCGAACTGCTCGCAACGCAACCAGCCGGGACGGTCGAAATCCGCCTGCGGGTGTACACGCTTCTCCGTGTAATACACATTTGGAGTGGAGCCAAGCCACATGTCGTAGTTCAGATTTTTCGGAACGGGCATCTCCGGCTCAACGTCACCGGATGGATCGCCGGGTAATCCAATCTCAACCGTTTTTAGTTGCCCGATGCGTCCATTGCGCACGAGTTCGGCTGCGTAACGAAATTGCACAGCAGATCGTTGCTGGCTTCCAATCTGCAAAATTTGCCCTGTGCGCTGAACAGCGTTGCTGAGTGCGCGCCCCTCCGCAATGGTGAGCGACGCTGGCTTCTGTAGATACACATCCTTGCCGGCTTCCACAGCGTCAACACCGATAATGGCGTGCCAGTGGTCCGGAGTACTGACCAGCACCGCGTCTATATCTTTGTTAGCCAACAGATCGTGGTAGTTGCCGTAGCCGGTCACACCGTCATAACTTTTGCCGGTTTTCTTGCTGTAGAAATCATTTACAAACTTTTTTCCCTCTTCCACCCGCCGGCTATCCAGATCGCAGACCGCGATAATTTGCGCTGTGTCGTACTTCAATGTGCTTGGCATATCGTGTACGCGAGAGATACGGCCGACGCCGATGGCTCCAATGTTGATGCGATTGCTCGGCGCCTTCTGGCCGAAAACGGACGATGGAACAATGGTAGGAGCACCCAACAGGACAGCGGAAGAAACGGCAGTTTTCAGAAACTTGCGGCGGGAGAAACCAGTTTTCTCTTTAGACATAGCGCACATACTTTAATGCTTTTTGCGGCAGTAGGCAGGAAAACTTATTTAAAAAATCGATTTAGACCAAGAGTAAATCACAAAATCGTTTCGCTAATATATCTTTACTTGCGCACTCGAAAACGCGGCGGCAATGATGTTAGAGTTCCACGCGCGGAGATCATACGTGAAATCACGCAGACAATTCATCACTCTCACGACTTTAGGTCTGTTAGGAACAGCAGCAGTACAAAGCCAGGCGCAAAACTCTTCGCAGCCCACGCCGGGCGCTCCGCCCGCATTTGGTACCGCTCCAGAGGTTGGGCCGGAAGTTTCCACCACCACATTTGCTGAGGCTGAAAAGCTGGTCCAGTTCGAAATGAGTACGAGCGACCGCCAGATGGCTACCGACAGTTGGCGGAGGACGATGGCGGCGCTTTACGAACGGCGAACTGGACCACGGAAGGCTGAGCTTGAGGCATCCTTAGCTCCGGCCACGCAATGGAATCCCACGCTGCCCAGTTTGAAACCGTTACCCCAGCGTGACCGCTTTGTTCGCAGCAGCATTGATCCTGGTCCACTTTCCTCGCGTGATGAAGACATCGCCTATGCTCCGGTTACGCGCCTCTCTCGCTGGATTGAGCAGCGCAAGCTTACCTCTGAGCGGCTCACGCAAATTTATCTGAAGCGTATCGAACAGTTCGACCCCAAGCTGCGTTGCATCATTACCCTCACCCGCGACCTGGCACTGGCGCAGGCAAAAAAAGCAGACCAGGAAATTTCCAGTGGGAAATACCGTGGCCCATTGCACGGTATTCCATGGGGCGGGAAAGATCTTCTTGATACCGCCGGCATTCCGACCACATACGGCGCAGAGCCATACCGCAACCGCGTCCCGTTAAAAGATGCAGTTGTCGTGCGACGGCTGCACGAAGCTGGAGCGGTACTGATCGCTAAACTCAGTCTTGGCGCGCTCGCCCTTAACGACATCTGGTTCGGCGGCCAGACAATGAATCCATGGCTTCTGGAAGAAGGCGCATCCGGCTCCAGTGCCGGACCAGGAGCCGCAACCGCAGCGGGTCTTGTTGGCTTTGCGATTGGAAGCGAGACCGGCGGCAGTATTGTCGCTCCATCCATGCGCTGCGGCGTCAACGGACTGCGCCCGACCTCTGGCCGCGTCGCACGTACCGGAGCGATGACACTCTGCTGGTCGCTCGACAAGCTGGGACCAATGACGCGCTCAGTAGAGGACACAGCTCTGGTTCTGAAAACAATCTAGGCTGAACCTGACCCGACCCGTCGGCCGCTGTCCAGGTACAGAACCTGTCCGGCACGCTCTGCACAGCCCAGGCGGCTGCGGGCCGGGTCAGCGGAAAGTGCAGCTTGGCGTTGTGCGCCAGGCCGGCCCGCTGCCACGCCGACCGGTATGTCCGGGGAACCTCGGGTGAGAACGGCAGGACCCGCAGGACGGCCATCGGCACGGCGAGGATGGCCGCGTCGCCGGTGA
>CAWBXL010000073.1:0-15096 GCA_963792305.1 uncultured Acidobacteriaceae bacterium
TACCTTGGACACGCATGGTTGGGTTCCGCGCGCCATCCACTCCATTTTTCATGGAACTCCGCAGCTTCCAGTCAACTGGACTTCAGTTGCGTTTGCGCTGGCGGTAACGATTTATTTCTGGTGGCAAAATACCAAAGGCATTGAAGAATCCAGCGAAAAAGCTCTACGGGTAATGCAGATCACCACGGTGATGGCGGTCATCCTGCTGATATGGTCCGCAATTACGCTGGTGAAACAAGGTTATCAACACGTTCCCCTGCCGACACCGGGCAATTTGAAGTTCAGTCCAGAGTCGCTGGGATTTCTACACGGCACCAATTTTGCGACCGACCTGGCCAAAAAATTCGGCATTCTGGGCATTCTGATCGCGTTCGGCCATTCGGTGCTGGCCATGAGCGGCGAGGAGTCGCTGGCCCAGGTCAATCGCGAGCTTGCCCATCCCAAGCTGAAGAACCTGAAGCGCGCGGCCATCATCATCGCCATCTACAGCTTCATATTCACCGGTATTACATCGTTGTTGTTTGTGATGATCATTCCGGACTCGGTCCGTGTTCCGATTTACAAGGACAACCTGATCTCCGGCCTCGCAATGTATCTGTGGGGACCGCAAATCTTGCGCTTGCTGTTCCGCGGCTTCGTCGTGGTGGTCGGCTTCCTGATTCTCTCCGGAGCAGTCAATACCGCCATCATCGGTTCAAACGGTGTACTGAACCGAATAGCAGAAGATGGTGTTCTGCCCGACTGGTTCCGCCAACCTCACAAACGCTTCGGCACCAGCTACCGCATCGTCAACATGGTTGTTCTTTTGCAACTTGCCACCATCGTGCTCAGCCGCGGCGATGTATACAAACTTGGTGAAGCGTACGCATTTGGTGTGATCTGGAGTTTCACGTTCAACAGCTTGTCCATGCTGGTGCTGCGCTTCAAATACAAAGGCGAGCGGGGATGGAAGGTCCCGCCCAACATCACCATTGCTGGCCATGAGATTCCGCTGGGATTAGCTTCGGTATTTATGGTTCTGTTCGCGACCGCGATCGTGAACTTGTTCACCAAGTCAGTGGCTACTGTAGCCGGGCTGGCCTTTGCCGGAGGCTTCTTTCTGGTATTCACCGTTTCTGAACGGGCGAATCGCAAGAAGCACGCTCTGTCGCAAAAACAAATGAAGGAACACTTCCAGCTCACGCAGAGTGAGACTGTGGAACGTGCGGGAGTTGGGGTTCATCCTGGGAACGTGCTGGTCACAGTTCGCGACTACAACACGCTGACCCAACTTAAATGGGTGCTGGAAAAAACAGATACCGCAGAGCAGGACATTGTGGTGATGTCGGCCAGAGTCAGTCAGTTCGGCTCTGCCGCTTATGATTTATCAACCGAACAAATTTTCACTGAATACGAACAGCAGCTATTCACAAGAGCAGTGTCGGTGGCGGAAAGTTTCGGCAAGCACATCTCGCTGTTGGTAGTACCGGCCCGGGACGTGTGGTCCGCCATTGTCCAAACTGCGATCAACCTGGAATCAGCAGCCGTTGTCTCCGGGCTTTCCAGCAAGATGACTGGGCCGGAGCAAGCATTCGAGCTGGGGCGTACCTGGGAAGCCATGCCTGAACCCAAGCGGCAATTTGTCTTCCAGGTAGTGCGACCGGACATGTCCATAGACACCTTCCGCATCGGCCCACATACGCCGACCATGAAGACTGAAGATGTTCATCTGGTGCATCGTCTCTGGCTCAACATCACCCGCGAAAGCGGACTGGACGCCGTCCATCATCACGACATTCTCACAGAAGCTTTGACGCGTTTTGCCCGCGACTATGCGGGGCATGACCGCGAGGACATCCTAAAAGGCCTACGCCGAACCGCCGGCCGCCACGCCGGGCCTGAACACAAAGGCGAAGAGCCCGAACAGGAAGTTGTGGTTGACCAGCACACCCAGATTAAAAAAAGGGACGATGACGTGCCGCCCGGCTCGCAATAATTGTTTGGAACGTACAACACGTAGCTAGTTCCGCAACTGCAACTTCCCACGTACAAACTCAACGATCTCCGGCGTGACGTATTCAGGCGGGGTAATGTGATATACGGGCCGGTTCTCAACCGGTTTTAGCGATACGCTCTGCCAATTTGTTTTGCCTTGCGCATTGTGCATAATGACTGCATCCGCCCGGTCCAAAAACTCCTGCGCTGACTGTTTGAAATCAGCGGTAAATGGATCTAGCACAGTCAAATAAATATCCGGCCGCATAAACTTCACAATGCTGTTCGATTCGAGAATGGCATTGCCAGACTTGTCCAGAATTTGTCGAAGACTGGGCAGCGCTTCCGCCAGACGGCCCTGTTCCGACCGTACCCACCAGACGCGCTCAGCACCTGCGACTAAAAAGCGCGATGTGTCGCTAACTCCTGACCGGTCTTTTTCTTCAGAGATGGCCCAGCTATGATCCTCATTTGCGCAATCACAAGCTTGCCCGTCCGGTGCACAGACGCTGTGACCATATTGCGTAATCTTCATGGCCGTCCACTTGAACTCCGGCAGCGCTGCAATCAAACCAGCCACTACGCTGGTCTTGCCCACATTCCGAGAATGTCCACCTACGACAACCAGCGCCATGATTACTCTTTGGACTTCCTGCCTAACCGCCCCAGGGCAGCCAGTTCCTTCAAATATTCCCGCACAGGCTTCGCTGGAGTCCCCCAGAAAGCAATTCCCTTGCCCCGCAAAACTTTCTTGGGGAGCACGCCGCTCTGTCCGCCAAGCATCACGCCTTCGCCAATGGTGGCCTGTTCGCCAATCCCCACCTGCCCGCCGATCACAGCATTCTTTTCGACTGTGATGCTGCCGGAAAAGCCGGTTTGTGCGGCGATCACTACATCTTCCCCAATGCGAACGTTGTGGCCGACGTGCACCAGGTTGTCGATCTTCACTCCACGCGCGATGCGCGTCACAGCCAGTGCTCCGCGATCAATCGTAGTATTGGCGCCGATCTCGACATCGTCCTCAATTTCCAACCGCCCAACCTGGGGAAACTTTTCATAACGTCCAGTCGCCCTATCCCGCACATAGCCAAAACCATCGCTGCCCAATACAGCGCCAGCATGCACGATGACGCGATTCCCCAATCGCGCGCCAGCGTAGATAGTCACATTGGGATATAGCTCACAATCGCTTCCAACCTTGGCGTTTATACCGATAAAGTTGTTGGCGCCTATACTGGTGTTCGCGCCGATCTCAACTCCATCACTCACCACCGCACATGCGGCAATGCTGACGTTTTTCCCCAGCCGGGCGGATTCACTCACAACTGCACTGGCATGAATTCCCGGCTTGTGCGCAGATGTTGGTGAAAGCATTTTTGCTGCACGAGCGAAAGACAAACGCGGCTGCGCACAAATGAGCAAGGGCTTTGGGGGCCGTGTTTCCATCAGCAAACTCTCCGGCAATTACGGCAGCAGCCCCGGACTGCAAAGCCGAATCCAAATTTTCCGCGTCCTCGACAAACACGAGATCAGATGCAGAAGCAGTTTTGATGCTGGCAATCCCGCTGACCCGCAACGATCCGTCCCCAACCAGCCGCGCCTGCACCAACTCGGCAATCTCTTTGAGCGTGCTATGCATGGCACCTTTTTATACGTTTAATGAAGGAAAGGAAAGCGCAGCGCTAGAATGTCTAAATGCAGCGCAAGGTTATGTGGGGACTGATCTTTGTTCTTGGCGGCGTGGCTGATTTTGTTCTGCCGCTCTGGATAGGGTTGGTGGCAACCATTCCCATTATCTTTCTCAGTTGGTGGGTCGCTTACCGCAGCGGGTGGATTGATTGAAAGGAATGTTTAAGCGGCCTTGCGTTCCGGCCCAAACAGCGTAAGCAAATGCCCATCGGGATCGGGAAAGTTCGCCGCCCACATCGGCCCATTCACCTGATGAGGTTCATGCGAAAACGTCACACCCTGCTGTTTCAACGCCTCAGCACCACCGCGTACATCATCAACCGTGAAAATAACTTCAATAGCGCCAGCCACGTTCGCTGAGTTCTTAGCCAAGGCTTCACTAAGAATGATGCGGACCGCTCCCGTATCCAGAAAAGCAAATCCCTCAAACTGCATTTGAACCTTGATTCCCAGCTTGTCACGGTAAAAGGAGAGGGACTGCTCGATATTGCGTACCCCAAGCATCACCATGCTGACTGGAGGCACGCTATAGGCTGGCATTAACGATTAGTTGACCTTGCTGACCGTCTTGGCGACCTTGTCCGCGGGCGTGCTCAGGAAGAAGTTGTGATCGTAAAGACTGCGGTAAATGTGGCCGGTAATTTCCGCAGCTTTGGGGCCGTAAGTCGGACGCCCACCTTGCAGGAAAACTACCAGCACTACACGACCCACGTCAGTATTCGCGTAAGAAGCAAACCATCCGAACCGGGTCCCGGCGCGCGAGCAGGTACCGGTTTTGCCCAGAATTTCCTCTTCGCCAAAGTTCACTCGCAGGCTGCGCGCAGTACCGTAATTGACGGCTCCAGCCATGCCATCAGAAATCTCAGGAATCAGCGGAGCGATATCCAGACGCCGCTTTACGTGAGGCTCGAAATCAGCAACTTGCTCTGGAGTGGTGGGGTGTTGCAGGTAGTACATGGTGCCGCCGTTCGCAATTGCGGAAACCAACGCGCCTAGTTGCAGCGGGGTCATGGAGATGCCCTCGCCGAACGAGCACATTTTCCCTACTCCGCCGAGCTTCGAAGAAATTTCATCGTCGGGATAAATTCCAGGCTGCTCACCGGCGATGTTCAAACCCGCGAGTTCGCCCAATCCATAACGATGCGCGTAGTAACTTACCTTCTCAAAACCAAGCTGCCTGCCCAGTGCTTCGAAATATTCGTTATTGGAGTGGGCCAGAGCCGTGGTCAAAGTCATGTGATAACGACCGCCAAGGGAAACCGGGGTATCCTTGGTGATCAGCTTTTCATTAAGCGCCGCTAATGCAACTGAAAGCTTGATGGTCGAGCAAGGCTGCGCGCCGCTTGATAGTGCCAATTTCTGGTTCACCATCGCCAAAATTCGTCCACTGGTCGGCTCAATGGCGACTACAGTCCCATTCATATTGCCCAGCGCTTCGACTGCTGCCTGGCGCACGACCGGATCTTCACCGTCGGTCACATCGCCATTGGTGATGTCTTCGGCGAAAGAACTGGTCGAGAACCGTTCGTAGTAGCGACGGCGGCGTCCGTAGGTCCTGCGGCCGCGGGAATGGGCCAGGGTGCGTAAATGCTTGCGCGCACGCGGGCTTTCATTCACTTGTGCCTTGGGTTTCTTACTGGTCAACTGGCCGTTATTGATCGTGGCAGCGAAGCCGCTGACGTGGAGCATCAGGGCGAGAACAAATATGATGGCGGGCCGAAATAAAGAACGAGAACTGAAAGTCATCCTGCTCCCCGGACTTGTACTTGAATACTTTTTAAGAGGCACGAACCCTGCCAGCAGTCGCCACTGCCACCAAAATCCGCAATTTCCAGATAATACGAGGCTTAGCGGGAAATCCGCAATAGCAAATTCGTGCCATCGAATTTTGTAGCATGGCAGATAACATGTTTAAAATCATTGAATTAACGGTGATTTCCGGACGGGATAGAACTTTAGTAATAACGGGGTTAGATTACTCTCATGGTTATGCATAAAAAGGGAAACTCCCTTCCCTCTATGCCAAAACGGATCACACTCGAAAAATTAAGTAAGAATCGCCATCTCCGGCGCGTGATCGCTTTTAGTGAATCAGGAATTGCCTACTCCACTTTCTCGCGTGCTTCGTTATAAGTCCCAAATTTTTTGGCGACTGGCTTCAGTGTGGGATAAAACTGCACGAAACTGTGTTCGACTGCGGCATGCGAGTCATGACATTGCCAGCAGCCGCCTTTTGGATTTGCCTGCGCCTGTTTGCTGTCCATTTCAAAGTTGTAATACGACCACGTATCGGGACGACTGCTGTCTTTGACTTCCATGCCGTATCCCATCGCCTCCACCTGAAAGTGACCCACTTTGTTGATAGACCCTTTGCTCTCCGAGCCGCGCTCTTCCACAACAAACATGGTTTTGTCCGGCCACTTCCCACTCTTCAAAAATTCGTGATAGGCCCACTGTGGTACGAAGACGTTGGTGAACATTTCGTGCCCACCAGCTTGTGGGTTGTAATTCATGCCTAAACCTGATGACAGAAAAATCCACTCGCGGAAATCTCCAGGCGCGAGCAGATGCCCATCCTCGCTATATTGCGGCTTTGGGTTGTCAGATTTTGCAGCAGCAGCCAGGAACAGGACAGGTACCAACATCACAAGGCTAATTAACCAGAAGCGTTTCATAGGGACACTCCTCTACACCGATTATTGAGACACGTATCGGCAGCGAAATTGTTCACGATGCCATTTAGACGGATGCCAAAATGGAAGGATAACAACAAAAAAGGGCCGGACGCTGGCGCGTCCGGCCCTCATGATTTCGTTAGTTGATGTCGAACTGCTCCTGATGCAGCGCCGGATCGCTCTTCACGATCACCGTCCGCTTGGTCATTTCTTCCATCTCGGTCAGCAACTTTCCGTTGTTGGTCTTCAGCGCCTTGGCTACTTCCGGATTCACCCGCAACATAACGTCGGCATGATCAAGATGCTTGGCGATCTTGCGCATCTCGATGTAGATCTCGTTGCAGACCGTGGTCACCGACTTCACAAAGCCGGTGGATTCGCAATATGGACACGGTGTGCCAATGGTGCGCTCCAGCGACTGCTTGACCCGCTTGCGGGTAATGGCCACCAGCCCGAAGTCGTTAAACTGCAGGACCTTGGACGGCGCACGGTCGCTGCGCAGCGCCTCTTCCAGCGCCTGCATGACTTTCTGCCGGTTGCGGCGCTCGTCCATGTCGATGAAGTCGATGATGATGATGCCGCCCAGATCGCGCAGCCGTATCTGGCGCACGATTTCCTTGATGGCGTCCACGTTGGTCTTGACGATGGTGTCTTCCAGCCGCGCCGTCTTGCCGACATATTTGCCGGTATTGACGTCGATGGCGACCAGCGCTTCCGTCTGGTTGATCACGATATAGCCGCCGCTCTTCAGCCAGACTTTCGACTTCAGCGCCTTGTTGATTTCTTCCTGAAGGCCAAACTGCTCGAACAGCGGAGTCTCTTTGGTGTAGAGCTTTACTCTCCGCACCAGCGCGGGCTGGAAGCGGTTGGCGAAGCGCAGAATGCGCTCGTACTCCTGTTCGTTGTCCACCCAGATGGCGGAGAAGTCGGAGGTGACCTGGTCGCGCAAAACGCGCTCGACCACATTCAGGTCGTGATAGATCAACGCCGGCGACTTGCCGTTTTCGGCGCGGTCTTGATCTCCTCCCACAGACCTTTGAGGAAGCGGATGTCAGCCCGAAGTTCTTCTTCACGAGCGCCCTGCGCCGCGGTGCGAACGATGAATCCGCCGTGGCCGTTTTCGCGCTCGCTATGGATGATCCGCTTCAACCGCTGGCGCTCTTCTTCGGAAGAGATCTTGCGCGAAACGCCGGTGTGGTTCACCGTCGGCATGTAGACCAGGAAGCGTCCCGGGAAGCGCGATGTGACTGGTGATGCGCGCGCCCTTCTTGCCGATCGGTTCCTTCGCAATCTGCACCAGGATTTCCTGGCCTTCTTTCAGAAGGTCGCTGATCTGTGGAACCTGCTGGTTGTCGCGACGACGGAAACGACGGCCACCGCCGCCGGTTCCTCCCCGGCGTCCACGTTGTCCGCCACGGCGGTCGAATCCAGGGCGACGCGGGCGCTGCTGCGTCAAACCCGCAGTAGCAGCCGGGGCACGAACTTCAACTCGGGCATCAACAGTGCCATTACCACGAGCTTCCGCGTCGAGCAAGGCTTCCGCTTCTGCCTGGGCTTCTTCCAATTCGTCTTCTTCCGCTGCTTCATCTTCGGGTTCTTCGGTTTCGCTAATTGCTGCTTGCTCTTCCGAAATTAGGTCAGCCGAGAACGGCACACGGTCTCAGATGCCTGGCTCGCCGACCGCAGCAATTTCATGCGCGTGGTCTTCGTGATGGTGGTCATCCGCCGCGGTTACTTCTTCTTCCATCTCCACAAAATCGTCTTCTTCGAGTTCTTCGACGTAATGGGCAAGGTCGGCTTCTTCTTCCTCGATCTCTTCTTCCGCCATTGTCCCTACCGCAGCGATCTGCGAAGCACGGTCCGAGTGCTCGGCAATAGGAATCAGTTTGTCGTCCAGTTGCTCTTCTTCCTCGACCGTCTCCTCGAACGCAGCTTCGATCGGTAGTCTTCATGCTGTTTCTTCGGTTCGCGCTCCCAATAGGAGTGCACTTCTTCCGGCTCTTTTACTTCGACGGCGGCAGAAGTTTCTTCAACCACATCTTCCACGGCAGGAGCCGCAAAACTATGCTCTCTCAGACTATTGCTTCCGGCTCTTCTCGCAAACGACCGGTTCGTCGTCCGGGAAGGTCACGGGCATAAGTGCGGGGTTTGCATTTTCGACAGCTACCGGGGCGTGCAGTTTGCGACGGCTGAGTTGACGGGCGGTATTTGGAAATGGATTCTCCAGGAAGAAGAATCGGCTCGTTATCCCGGCGGCGGGCCATAATCATTTGCTCTCAGCCTACTGGCTCAGCTGCGGCGGGGCCGGGCAAACTTTAGACTCCGGCATGGTACGCTCTCCGCGGCGTCCACCACGGCCACGACGGCGGCGTCCACGCCAGCCGCCACGTTCCTGGGCTGGTCTCCTGATACTAGACGATTCGCGCGTCTGTTCGGAAGGGCTGAGGCTGTGCTCTTCCTCCAGAAACCAATTCCGGTTGAGCTTCGCTCTGGGTGGGCTTCTTCCCTCAAGCACGGGATGCGCTTCCACCCGCTGCGGAGGGCGTGGGCCGCGCTGTTGTGTAGCCACCCTCGCAGGGATTTCATCCACATCATCGGTATCTTCCAACTCCATAAAGTCGGAAACGTACAGAAAGGCGTCGCGTTCCAGTCCTATATCGACAAAAGCAGACTGCATTCCGGGAAGGACGCGGGTGACCCGGCCTTTGTAGATGGAGCCGGCCAAGGTGTATTCGTTTTCTCTTTCGAGGTAAATTTCGGCAAGTAAATCGTCTTCAACCAGTCCCACACGCGTTTCGTGAGGAGTGGCTGAAACAAATAGTTCTTTATTCATTCGTACTCCGGTTCCCCGACGGGCGGGGAGTTCACCGGATCAGTGGCAGGAAACGACGGGAGGATCAAGCGCTGCGATGACCGTTCCCTGCCTATGCAAGGGACGACCGGGGCCCCGGAGCTGGCTCCGAAACCGAATCCGTAAAACTACCTGTGGAATCTTTCTCACTATCGCATTCACGTTCTTTGCCGGGGTTTGTGACCGCTCTCTCAAACTGAGGGGGCCGTTACCTGCCCGGAACGTATTAGCTTTTTCCTCCCGGCCCTTCACTGCAATCCTGGCCGGTAAGTGCCCTCTTTACGCGAGGGCGATCGTTATCTGGATCTCTAAATCCTTTGGATCTCTTAAATTTTCCGCTCCACGGAGCGGGCACATCTTGTCTTTTATCTCGTAAAAGTTCCGTTGTTCAATTCACAAACCGGCGCATACGAACATTCATTCCCAGTCCTAACGCCATAAATATGAACAGAACGGAAGACCCGCCATAACTCATCAGTGGCAGGGGAATTCCAGTGACCGGCATAAAACCGACCACCATGCCAACGTTTACCAGGATATGAAAGCTGAGTACAGCCACCACACCCATGACGATAAACGTGCCAGCTCGGTCGGGAGCTGTTTGCGCGTTCTGCGTCAGACGCATCAGCACCATGAAGTATAGCAGCAGCAAACCTAGGGCACCCACAAATCCATGTTCTTCGGAAAAAGCCGCGAAGATAAAGTCTGTTTGAGGGACGGGCAGGAAAGCCAAATGCGTCTGGGAGCCGCCCTGGCTGCCCCAAATTCCTCCCGATCCGACGGCGATCAGGGATTGTATAATTTGGTACCCAGTGCCCTGAGAATCGGCTTCCGGCTCCCTGAAACTGATCAGACGTTCCGTCTGATAAGGTTTCAGGACGTGCCATGCCAGGGGCATCATCAGTCCGCCCAAAAGGATCACAATTGCCGCCTGTTTCCGGCGCAGGCCACCCAGAAACAAACCCATAACTGCGATAGGCAGATAGGTCAGCGCGGTACCAAGATCAGGCTGGCGCAATACCATCAGCATGGGAACCAGCACTATGGCTCCCGCCTTGATGAAATCCGAACAAGAGAGATCTCTTTGGCTACAAATCCACAAAATACTTGGCCACCGCCAAAATTAATATGAGCTTGACCCACTCCGAAGGTTGAAAGTGAATGCCCATCGGAAATTTCACCCAACGCTTCGCCCCCAGATACCGCTGCCCAAAGACCAAAACAATCATCAATGATGCCAACGCCGCAATGTAGACCCAGTGAATCTGGTCGAGCAGCGTGTGGTAGTTCAGCAGGCTGACGATGAACATCACCGCGATGCCGCCGGCAATCCAATAAAGCTGCTTGATATGAGCGCCGGCAAATTTGGTGTGCGCAGTAGCGCTGCGAATTTCCAGCACACCCAGGCAGCAGATAATAAAAACAAATGTCAGCAGCAGCCAGTCAAAATCACGGAATGAAACGTAACGCGCCATAAAGTTAGAACAATGAAACTACAAATTGATTAATGAACCCCCGGTGCAGCCACCGCCAACGGCGCCTTCTTGTCAGAAAGCTTCACGGTAAAGTGTCCGCCCTGAAAATCATCGCTCTTCCCTTCACCAGAAGCATTCCAAACCGCAGCAATATCAGCCTTGCTGTCTGACTTCGCCAGTTTGCTGGGCTGCCGCCGCTGCTTCTCGACGTAGGCTTTGATCACTTGCGCCGCAGCCCGGGCAGCGAGATAACCATGCTCACCTTCTTCCAGCAATGTGCAAACGACAATCTCAGGATTGCGGCGCGGCTCAACGCCCACAAACCAACCGTTGTCTTTGAAATTAGCTTTACCCTCAGCTCCGAGTTTGGCTTTAAGCGCGTTGCTGATGGTTTGCGCGCTACCGGTCTTTCCCGCAAAGTCGATGCCTTGCAGATGCGAAAGCGCCGCAGTCCCACCAGGATTTACCACACCAGCCATGGCGTCGGTGATGATTTCCCAATTCTTCGGGTCAATCGGGATTTTGGTTTCATCGGGCACATTAGAAGCCGGAATCACACCCGGGGGTAGATCGGTAGGATTGGTCAGGTGCGGACGAACCAGCCGTCCACCGCTGGCAATCGCACTAATGGCACGCATCATCTGAATGGGAGTGGCCGCTACGGCACCCTGCCCGATGCCAACGGAAATCGTTTCGCCGGCAAACCACTTCTGTCTATAGTTGTGGAGCTTCCACTCTTCCGAAGGCATGATGCCGGTGGCTTCCTGCGGTAGATCAATTCCAGTTTTCTGGCCGAGTCCAAATGCAGTCGCGTACTTGGCGATTTTTTCAATCCCGAGTTTTTCCGCCAGCGTATAGAAGAAGACGTCGCAGGATTGATAAATAGCTTTGCTGATGTCCGTAATGCCATGTACACGATGTTCAGCCACAACCCAACATTTAAAATATCGTCCGTAAAAATCTGCACCGCCATTGCAGTTTACTTTCATGTCCTGCGCGATGCCTTCCTGCATTCCCGCAGTCGCCATGATGATCTTAAAAGTTGAACCGGGCGCAAGCTGAGCTTGAATGGCTTTATTCAAAAGTGGATGGTCGTCATCGTTAACCAGCTTGTTCCACTCATTGCGTGAGATGCGCACGGCAAAATCGTTCGGATCAAAAGTAGGCCGGCTGGCCATCGCCAGAATTTCTCCGGTACGTGGATCCATCGCAACTACCGCACCATTGCGATCAGCCAACGCCTGCTCAGCCGCAATCTGCAAGTCGATATCAACAGTAAGTTTCAAAGATTTCCCAGCCTCGGCAGGCTTCTCGTCCAACTGTCCAACTTCCTTGCCCTTGCTGTTCACCACAACCTGCTTGGAGCCATTTTGCCCCATCAGAATATTGTTGTATTCAAGCTCGATGCCTGACTGCCCAACAACGTCTCCGGGATTGTAGAGTTCAAATGCCGGACGGTTCAGCATTTCATCACTGACTTCACCGACGTATCCGATCAGATGCGCCATGAAACCGTTGCGCGGATAGAGGCGGCGATGCGCCATGATGGTGTCGAGCTCCGGCAATTCATTGTGGTGGGCCTCAATGAAAGCAAGTTCGTCCGGAGTGATGTCGTCCTTCAAATAAATTGGTTGGTATTGCGGTGTGGCCGCGAATTTCCTGATTCGATCTTTTACTTCTTTGCGGTCCAGGTGCAGGCCGTCGGCGATCATTTCTGCGTCAGCGACTATGTCGCGTGATGAATCGCGCAATAACAACGCGCTGAAGGACGGGTAGTTGTCTACGATGGTGCGGCCTTCGCGGTCGAGTATTTTTCCTCGCGGAGCCAGGATTGGGACTTCTCTGATTCTATTTTTTTCCGCCAGCGTGGAATATAAATCGCTTTGCGAAACTTGCAGGCGCCAGAGGCCGTAGGTCAACAGCAAAAAAATTGCCAGGATGATGTACTGGACCGCGGTCAGGCGGCCCGACGAAATTTTTTCATCGCGGCCAAACATAATCTGCTTGTGTTTGTTCCTCTTTGGTTTTGGCCAGAAGGATTAACTTTATTGTAAATCCCTTTACGCTCTTGAGAGCATTGGCTTGCTGGTGACGGAGGGACACTGCCATCTGCGTAACCTGATTTTTAGGCTCTTTGCTTCAGCCGATCCATCAGCATGAACAGAATCATTGACAGGATCGCGTTAGCCGAAGCTGCACCGATCTCATGGGGCCAACTCCACGTCAGGCTCAAGCCAACCAGTCCACGGGCTACGCCGAAGTAAACCACCTGGTGCACACAATAGAAGACGAAAGTTAGCAGTAGGCGGGTTCCAGCATTCTCTACGTCCAACTTCACGCCCAACGACGACGCGCCGTAACCGACTACCGTCTTGGAAATGCCATATAAACCAATGGGTTGGTGGGCCAACGAGTCCTGCAATAGTCCGATTAACGCACCGGTCAACATCCCGGAAACCTGGCTTCTGCGGGCTACAGCAAAGAAAATGGTGACCAGCAATGGCAGATCAAATAGCGAGAAAAACGGCATTCTGATAGGCAGAAATGCCTGTAGGAATACCGCCCCCAACGGGATCAAAATGGCCACTGGAAGGCTAAAGCGGTAGACCTCCGTCTGTTCTCCGGATGTGTAGGTTATCTGCACGTTATTGCGGCTGGTCCTGTTCCGCCGGAGGCTTTGGCTCTACTACTGCTGGCTTGGGTGCAGGAGGAGTTGGGTTCTTCTTCACGCCGTCAGAAACTTCAATCACTGACTGGGCCGGCTTCCGGGCGGGTTCGGCTTTTTTCGGAACCGTTCCTGCCGCAGTTGTGCCTTCAGCTGCGGAAACTCCCTGCGGCTTCGGGGTTACCGTATTTGGCTTGGTCGCGCTATTGGGCTGAGCCGGAGTGGCCGTATGCAGCTGTGTTTTGGGGTCTACCGGCTTGTCCGGAACTGACGGCAAGCGCCGCGCCAGGATATCAACTGCGCGCTCGGACGGCTTGTCCGCCATTGCCGGGGCCCGCTCTTGTTTTTGTGTCACGACTAAGACTTCTTCCAGCTTGCTAAGGTTCACGGCTGGCTTGATTTGAATGCTTAAGAAAGACTCGGGCGTACGGTTGACCCTGGTGACTGTGCCCACAGGCAAGCCTTTGGGGAAAATTGCATCGCCGCCACTGGTGCGGACCATCTCTCCGGCGGCCACCGCTTCGTCCGACATGACCCTTTCCAGAACTATCTCGCCGACCGTAGTCCCTCTCAGCACTCCTTGCAATCGCGAGGTTTCGAGGATAGCGCCTACTCCGCTGGACTGATCGTTAATCAGCAATACTTGCGAGGTTGAGCCGTAGGCATGCAGCACCTTGCCGACAATTCCATCGGCCGTGATTACCGCCATGTCTGTAGTGATACCGTCGTTGGAACCTTTATCAATAAAGACCGAGCGCGATTGCTCACTGCCGCTACCGCCGATCACCTGGGCAGGCACTGTTTTAGCTACAAACTGTTCCTTGAACGCAAGCAAGTTTTGCAGGCGGCGGGCCTGTCCAGCATCTTCGGACAGGCGGACCTGCTCCAGACGCAGGCGTTCAATTTCCATCTTTAAATCGCGATTTTCTTGGCGAACTCCGCGCAGGTAAACGTACTCGCGCCAAATATTCCCTGTGCCGTGTTGCATCCAGACGATGGTTTTTTCGAGTGGAGTGATAATCCCAACCGCCCACACACGGATCAAGCGGCTGGATTCATCCCCATTGGTGCGGCGAACTTGAATAGCGAGGCCCAGCACCTGGGCAAACAGGACTGCCACCAGGATGCTTACGTTGCGATAGCGGTGTAACAGGTTTTCCATAGAACAACAGTGGTCAGTGGCTAGTGATTAGCGGCTAGTCACTGACCACTAGCCACTGTTTTTATTCGATCGAGATTTTGCGCAGCAGATTAAAGTCGCTCAGCATTTTTCCTGTGCCCAGCACCACGCTGCAAAGTGGATCGTCGCGATGGAAACTGGAAGCCCGGTTTCTTCGCGGATCCGCTTGTCCAGATTTTTAATTAACGCGCCGCCGCCGGTGAGAACAATTCCGCGATCGCTGATGTCAGCAGAAAGTTCCGGTGGTGTGCGCTCGAGTGCAACGCGAACCGCATTCATGATCGTGGAGATGCACTCGCTCAACGCTTCACGAATTTCGCTGTCATCAACCGTGATCGTCTTCGGCACGCCTTCGATCAAATTGCGGCCTTTAATTTCCATGGTGAGTGGTTTGTCCAGAGGATATGCCGAGCCGATTTCGATTTTGATTTGTTCCGCAGTGCGCTGCCAGACCAGAGGTTATATTCCCACTTCAAATAATTCATGATGGCTTCATCCATCTGATTGCCGGCCATGCGGACTGAACGAGAGTAAACGATGCCGCTCAAAGAAATTACTGCGATGTCTGTCGTGCCGCCGCCGATATC
>CAWBXL010000074.1:0-3295 GCA_963792305.1 uncultured Acidobacteriaceae bacterium
GATGTATTGCTATTTCCGCTTTTTTGCCGTAGCGTGAGTGGGCCAGAAATCCAAGGTGGTGAATGCAGAAATCAGCGTGGGCCAGTCTGAAGCCTGCTGCCGTAATTTGCGGGGCGATATTTTCGTGGACGCATCCCTTATACAGAATATTCGGATGTCGACGAAACAGGCGCACGACCAGGTGTTGAGCATAGGCGGGAGCGTTGGCCGCACTTTTGCATCGGCCGTCATTTGCCGTTGCCCGATTACCGTTTACGCTGCCATGCCGTGCAGGCAGATAATTGCGGACTGGCACGATGTAGCCTCCGATTGCCGTCCGTGAAAGCAATGATGGGATGATCCGTGCAGCTTCGCTGTCCAGTTCCTCATCGGCGTCCAACGACAGGACCCAGTCGGTAGTCGAATGTGCTAACGCCGCATTTCGTGCCTGCGCAAAATCATTCGCCCAGGGAATCGAAATACAAATCGCACCGCCCTGCCGGGCAATCTCAGGACTGGAATCGGTGGAACCAGTGTCCACCACAATCATTTCGTCCACCAGGCCGCGGACACTCTCCAGACAGTTCCGGAGCGTGTCTGCTCCATCCCTGACAATCATCGAAAGCCCCAGCTTCGGCGCAGCCATTTGCTCCTCGTACCCCAACAGACACTTCGACCCTTAGGATACGCAGCATTTTTGCTGCCTAATTTGCCTTTAATTACGGTTTACGCGTCCAAAACGCTAAGAGATAAACTCTCATCTAGCGTTCCCGCACACATTGACGCTGGTAGGGAATATAGATAATCTAGTAAACGTTTACCCACCTTCAGTTTAGGGCTGAAACCAGCCAGCGATAGGAAAGCCCCATGTTATTGAAAGATTTACGGGAAAAAGTGTTGGAGGCAAACCTCGAGCTGGTTCGCAGGGGATTGGTCCTCTATACCTTCGGCAACGTAAGCGGAATTTCCCGCGCTGATGGTTTGATTGCGATTAAGCCCAGCGGGGTGCCTTACGAAACCATGTCCGCGGCGGATATTGTAGTTACTGATCTTGAGGGCCGGGTTGTCGAAAGCAAGCTCCGCCCTTCGTCCGATTTGCCGACACATGTTGAACTTTACAAGCGATTTCCCGCAATCGGCGGAGTTGCACACACTCATTCGGAATTTGCCACGGCGTGGGCCCAGGCTTGCCGGCCTATTCCATGTTTCGGCACCACGCATGCCGACTATTTTTACGGAGCAGTCCCCGTCACGGCCAATTTGACGCCTGAGGAGATTGCAACCGCCTACGAAAAAAATACCGGGCTGGCCATCTGCCGCCGGTTCGATGAGTTAGGTACAGACAGCATCCCAGGAGTTCTGGTGGCGGGGCATGCTCCGTTTTGCTGGGGAGAAACCGCAGCCGATGCCGCACATAACGCGGTCATTCTCGAATCGGTAGCGCGAATGGCGTACTACACCATCGGGATCAATTCCAATGCGCCGCCCATTGCCAGAGAACTGCACGATAAGCATTACTTGAGGAAACACGGATCTAAGGCGTACTACGGCCAGACCAACCAACCCAAATGAGCGCGGTGTCCAATTACGCAGACGCTAATAGTTTCAGCGAACTTTACTGAGGAGTGATATGGCAAATCGAAAAATGACTATGGGGCTGATTGTGGGGAACCGTGGGTTCTTTCCCGACCATCTGGCCAAAAGTGGCCGCGAAGAAATACTAAGCGCATTGCAGGCCGCGGACATGGACGTGGTCGCACTTACGCCGGAACAGAGCAAGTATGGAGCAGTTGAGATCCGCGAGGAATCGCATCGCTGCGCTGACTTGTTCAAAGCGAACCGTGACCGTATTGATGGTGTGATTGTTACATTGCCAAATTTTGGGGAAGAGCGTGCTATTGCTGACGCATTACGCTGGGCCGATCTGCGTGTTCCTGTACTGATCCAGGCGACCCCCGATGATCCCAAGAAGATGACCATCGCATCCCGCCGTGACAGCTTCTGCGGCAAGATGTCTGCCTGTAACAATCTTCGCCAGTACGGAATTCCATATTCACTCACTACTTTGCACACAGAAGCACCGGATTCACCAGAGTTCAAAAGTGATTTGCAATGGTTTGCCGCTGTCTGCCGTGTTGTGAAAGGTTTTCGGAACCTCCGCGTAGGCGCCATTGGAGCGCGTCCTACGGCATTCAACACCGTACGTTACAGCGAGAAAATTTTGGAAGCCGAATGGTATTTCGATTGAAACTCTGGATCTCTCTGAGGTGCTCGGCCGTATTGACCGGATGAAAGACACCGACGATACAGCCCAGGCAAAACTTGCCTCCATCAAGAAATATGTAGATTCGAGCAATGTTCCAGCGCCAGCATTGATGAAGATGGCCAAACTCGGCGCTGTAGTGGACCACTGGATGGCGGCGACGGAAGTAACGATCAGCGCGGTACAGTGCTGGACATCGATTGAAGAAAATCTGGGCGTGGTGCCATGCACTGTCATGAGCATGATGAGCAACGAACTACTGTCCAGCGCCTGCGAGGTGGATATCTGTGGCGTGCTGGGGATGCATGCGATGCGCCTTGCTTCAGGTACTCCTTCCGCATTGCTTGATTGGAACAACAATTACGGCCCTGATCCAAATAAGGCGGTTTGTTTTCACTGCTCTAATCTACCCAAGCATTTCTTTAAATCGGTAAAGATGGATTTTCAAGAAATCATTGCTGGTACCGTGGGTAAGGAAAATACTTTTGGTACCTGCGTCGGCTTGATCCGTCCGGAGAAGATGACCTTCACGCGTTACTCCACTGACGATGTCAACGGCAAAATCCGCGGCTACGTTGGCGAAGGCAGATTTACGGACGATCCCCTAAATACTTTCGGTGGTGCGGGCGTGGTCGAAATTCTCGACCTGCAAAAGCTGCTGCATTTAATTTGCAAAAACGGATTTGAGCACCATGTAGCGGCAAATCTCTCAACCGTGGCCTCTGCTGTGCATGAAGCCAGCACGCGTTATTTGGGCTGGGACATGTACTGGCACGGCCATGATGGAGCCTGCTAATGGCGATTGTTGCGGGAGTCGATTTTGGAACTTTGAGTGTTCGCGTGTCCATTGTGGACAGCGAACGTGGCTTGCTGGCTTCGGCGGTTGCGGAATATCCACTACATCGCAAACGCGAAGATCCTGAGTATGCGACGCAGTCCCACGATGACCACATGCGGGCGCTGGTAGCGGCGACGCGTGAGGCGGTCAAAAAGGCTGGTGTTGCAGGCGATCAGGTAGCAGCAATTGCGCTCGACACCACTGGCTCGTCAGTA
>CAWBXL010000075.1:0-9761 GCA_963792305.1 uncultured Acidobacteriaceae bacterium
GTAGAATTGGCCACATTCCATGCTGGCCACCTCCACGCATGACAGCAAACTTTCAGAAGATGTCCGCGCCCGTATCAATGTTCTCTCAGAAGTTCCTGCGCAGTGGAGATTGAAAGTCCGGCAATGGCGCTTATTGAACCAAAGAAAGAAACTCAGCATAGATGGTTTCGAGGCTCCAACTAGAAATGATGAATATCTGTTTTACCAGGTCCTGATTGGCATATGGCCGCCGGGAGAGAAAACTCCCACTGCGGAATTGCGTGAGCGCCTGAAAAATTACATGCTCAAAGCGGCCCGCGAAACAAAAGAATTTACCAGTTGGGCGAACCAAAACCAGGAATATGAAAATGCATTGGGCTCTTTCATCGAAAGTGTGCTTGATGCCACCATCAACCGGGAGTTCATCGCAGACTTTCTGGACTTTCAGCGTCGAATAGCAGCGGTCGGTGCGCTGAACAGCTTGTCGCAAACTCTAATCAAGCTGGCTTCTCCGGGCGTGCCCGATATCTATCAGGGGAATGAGCTATACGAATTCAGGCTGGTTGATCCTGATAACCGGCAGCCAGTGGACTATACGCTTCGCCAAAAGCTCCTATGCGAATGGATGTCATTACCGTGTTGTGAATACAAAAAGAAGATGGGACAGATTGCACAGGACCTCGCACAAAACCACGACGATCAAGGGCGTATGAAACTCTTTCTGACATGGAGAGGGCTTAAGGCACGGCAGCAGCACACATTTCTCTTTCAATCGGGCGAATATATACCGTTGACGGTCGAAGGGGAGAAGGCTAAACACATTTTGGCCTTTGCACGAAGGGCTGGCGATTCGACGGCCATCCTTGCGGTCCCTCGTTTATGGGCGCAATTGACTGAAAAAGAGACCCCGATTGGTAACCCGGAAATGTGGCAGGACACAGCCATACAAATTCCAGCGGAATGGCCCGAGGGGAGCTATCGAAATGAGGTCACTTCTGAAGAATGTTTGGCAGTACGGGGTGAGAGTGGAATGAAGTCTTTAAGTGTCGCATCCCTATTTCAAGTCATTCCGTGGGCATTGTTAGTGACGACCCCACGGAATCCCCACCATATTAATTATCAGAATCGCCCCCACGGCATAATCGCTTTTGGCGTAGATTTGAAGGTCAAAGCCTTACCTCTATCGTCATTTCCTTTCTTTTGCTATCTTTTATTTGTCTAGTATAAGCACCTAACTTACGAGGACCTCTTGAACAGAAGCCTGTGGCTCCCGCTACTCACGCTATTTACCGCACTCTGTTATGGGCAGCATGACACGGTAATCATCCGTCCGAAGCCTATCGACGACGTCCTGCAAAATCCGAATATGGGCATCACAACCTTCAACCGCTTCAATGGGCAAGCTCTGAACCCTGCGCTGGAGTGGTCGGAAGTTGGACCAGTCGAAAAACTCCCACAGGCCGCCAGCAAGCCTGATTTTCCCGGTACCACGATCGCCTATCTCCGCTGGTACTGGAATGCGCTGGAGCCTGAGCGTGGGAAATATCGCTGGGACATCATTGACCTCGCGCTGCAAGAGGCACGGGCCCATGGACAGACCCTGGCCATTCGCCTTATGCCTTATTCCAATAAGGATCCGTTGCCCGCCTGGTACGCATCCACTGGAGCGCGGCGCGCCAACAAGCCGACTGACAAAGACGGCGCCATCTGGCAGCCGGATTTTTCTGATCCTATTTATTTAAAGTTGTGGAGTGAACTGGTGGCCGAGGCTGGACGCCGCTATGACGGTAACCCTTCCCTCGACAGCGTGGACATTTCGTCAGTTGGGTATTGGGGAGAAGGCTGGAGCCCATATATGCCTGCCTTCCAATACCAGAAAGCTTTGATCGACATTTGGTTCGACGCCTTTCCTAACACAACTCTGTTGATGAATTTTGACGAGCCGCAGGCCCTGACTTACGGGACCAGCCGCGGCGCTGGTTGGAGGCTCGATTGTCTCGGCGACCTGCGGGTGAAATCTGACAACCCAAATTTTCAACCGGAGATGTTGGACGTCTATCCGCAGCAGGTGGTGCGTGCAGGAATTCAGGATGTCTGGCAAAAGCGGCCGGTATCCTTGGAAGTGTGTGGCACGGTTTCAGAGTGGAAACGAGACCACTTCGACCTGAACTACATTCTGGAGCAGGCTCTGCGCTGGCATGTGACGTCGGTGAATCTGAAATCGTCACCGATTCCCGAAGACTGGCAAGGGGGTTTCGATACTTTCCAGAAAAAAATTGGATACCGCTTCCTGCTACGGCGGCTGGAATATCCCAAGACTGTTGCTGCCGGCTCAATGATGCCAATCCACATGTGGTGGCTGAATGCCGGAGTGGCCCCGCCTTACACCAATTACCCGCTGGCGGTGCAACTGCGCTCTGCGAATGACAACGCCATCATCAATATTCCGGTGGACGTGCGGAAATGGCTTCCGGGTGATGCGGTGTTCGATGGAAGTCTTTATGTTCCTGAGGCCCTGCCTGAGGGGATTTACGATTTCCGAGTCGGCATGCTTGATCCGCGGAGTGGGAAACCTGTGGTGCGTTTTGGAATCATGGGGCGCGATGCGGATGGGTGGTACAGCGAAGGACAGATTCATGTAACTACGCAGCAGCGGCCGCATTAGTCGCTATTTCAACCGTGTGGTTTGTGATTTTCAAACGGCGCACAAACGTTCACAATATACTGTGACATTTGTGCGCCCATGCGATGGGGATTAAGTTTAGAAGCTGTATTTCAATCCAAACTGGATCTGGCGCATCGGGATGGCGATAGATGTAATTACTCCCGCAGATCCAGGACCATCATCAATAAAGTTGTCCGGCTGCGCGAAGTTCGGATGATTGAAAGCGTTGAAGAATTCTGTACGGAATTCCAGACGCTGCGATTCCGTCAGTTTGAATTCTTTGCGAAGCTCCCAATCGATTACATTTTGCCCCGGCCCGATCAAACTGTTACGCGGTGCATTGCCGAACTTGAATCCATCCACTGTATTGTCAATCACGTGAAATGCATCAATATCGAACCAATGATCAGGAGTGCGCTGGCCTCGTGGCAGATTGCCATCCCTTAGCTGATCGGGGCGCGGTACGCCTTGGGTGCCAGTGCCGGACTGGTCGTCGTTTTGATATGCGGAGAAGGGAAAGCCGCTGGCCAGCGTATAAATTCCGCCTAAGTGCCATCCTCCCAGCACAGCATTCATCACACGATTGTCAATATGGGAATGACTGCCACCAAACGGTATCTCGTAATCAAAGCTCAACACCCAGCGTAGTTTCTGGTCGAAATCAGCTACGCCCCGCTCGGCAGCCAGGTTATAGCTGTTCTCCGCAAAAGGCGCGTTGCAGCAGATTTCAGGAAGATCGTTGATCGCTTTGCTGTAGGTGAACGCGCTCAGGAAGTAGAGGCCATGACTTGCATGTTTTTCCACTTTTAACTGTAGCGAATTGTAGTTTGAGTTGCCGACACTTTGAATCGCAGTAAATCCTCCGAATTGTGGGAATGGCCTGCGGGAGCTGCACATCGCCGGGCCCGGGCACGCGAACCTGATTGGGATCGGTTACCGATTGCAGGTGAGTGCCCTTGGAACCTGCATAGGCCAGCTCAACGCTAATCGCTGCTGGCAACGAACGCTGCACAGCGAGGTTCCAGCTTTGATAGTAAGGAGTGTCCAGATGCGCGTCCACACTGGTCACACCCGCGTTGCCTGCCTGGCTGGGATCCAATACTGGAAAGCCCTGCGAAACCGTGAATGCTGGCGCGGCTGCTGGATCGTTGATAAACAGAGGCTCAAAGAAAAATGGCAGGTTATACGCCAGCTGTAACGGAGCTGCGGTGCGGATTTCCTGGCCGCTGAAGAATATGCCATAGGCGCCACGAATTGCGGTATTGCCGCTGGCGGTTGGAGTCCATGCAAAACCAATGCGCGGTGCGAAGTTCTTTTTGTCGCCCTCGACCAGACTGTCAGAGTTACCGTTTGTCCCGGCCGTAATCAACGTTCCGGTTGTGTAATCGAAATTACTTTGACGGTTGTTGGCCTCGACGGTTGGAGAGAAGTAGTCGTACCGCAATCCCAGATTAAGGGTGAGGCGGGGAGTGACTTTCCAATCGTCCTGAATAAACAACGACGGTACATGCTGCCGGTTGTAAAGGCCAATGATGGTCGAAATGTTGGCGCGGCTCGGCAATCCCAGCAACATGTCAGCTAATGCATTGCCGCTGTACTGTCCGTTAAACGAGAACTGCCCGCGCGGAGCGGCTTCCTGCGAAATATTGAACTGGCTCCAGCGGAGTTCCCCACCAATCTTGATGGTGTGTGAGTTGCGTACCCAACTGAGCACATCGGTAATCTGACGTTCCTGGCTGGTGAGAATCGTCGGCGCAAACCGGGGATCTCCCACGCGTGCAAACGAACTTGGAGCAAACAAAGTGAGACCGTTGACGCGATCATCCTGAGGTACACCGGGAACCTGAAGGTCAGCCGGTGGAAGAACGGTGCCGCCCTCCGGCACACCACGGTCAATGTGCACGTGATTGAAGCCGATGCGCGCTTCGTTGACGGTAGTTGGCGTAAATATGTGTGTGAATCCGAACGAAGTGCCGTAGGTATCTTCCTGGCCCACGCCTGTGCTGGAGCCGCCACCATTTGCCAATCCGGGCAACGGAGCTGGGCGAATATCAGTACGCCTGCTCATCGAGTAGCGCAGAAAAAACTGATTATGCTGTGAAGGGTTGTAGTCAACTCGGCCATCGCCTTGGTCGATGGTGTCCCGTTCAATGGGAAAAATGACAAAGTGGCCATTTGGCTGATTAGCGTCTGGGTAGAGATTCATATAGGCCTGGGCAATGAGATCAATGCTGCCGCCTGGGATCATATTTCCGGGAAAAGGATTGCCGGTCTCGGGATCGTCAATTTCTGGATCAGCGGAAAAATTTCCTGCGCGTTCGGCTGCCGTAGGAACCTTGGAATTGAAATTGAGCGGGTTGCGAATACGCGTTCCCTGATAGTCGCCGAACCAGAAAAGCTTGTCTTTCACAATCGGACCACCCAGCGTGCCGCCAAATTGATTCTGTTTGAAAGATGCCTTCGCTGTGCCCGGAATTTCAAAATAATCGCGTGCATCCAGGGCGGAATTTCTGAAAAACTCAAACACATTTCCGCGATACCGGTTGGTCCCCGACTTGGTAATGGCGTTGACCACAGCGCCGCCGCTGCGTCCAAATTCCGCGGAGTAACTGTTGGTTTGCAGTTTGAATTCCTGGATCGCATCCACATTGGTACGCAGCACCACGCCGCCGTTGTCGTTGGAGTTATTGTCAATTCCGTCGAGCAGGAAATTGTTCAGCGTTCCGCGAGTGCCGTTGGCAACAAAACTGTTTACGCCTCCCGTGCTGCTGCCGCCGGAATTGCCGTTGGTCCCTGAGCTGGTACGGACAACGCCGGTGCTCAAAGTGGCAAGCTGAACGTAGTCGCGGCCATTGAGAGGTAACTCGGTAATCTGGGTCGCGGCGATGACCTGGCCCAGGGACGACGTTTCCGTTTGAACGACAGGGGTATCGGCGGTCACCACAACATTTTCTGAAACCGCACCGACAGCCATATCGAAATCGATACGCAGGCGATCCTGCACTCTGAGAGTGATTGTGCTGCGCGTCTGCGTCTTGAAGCCTTGCGCTTCAGCAATCACTTTATATTCGCCCGGTCGCATCGGTGGAGACACGAACTCTCCCGATCCGTCAGCTTGCGTCTTCAAAGTGGCGTTGGTGTTGACGTCTACAAAGGTGACGGTGGCTGATGCGACTGCTGCGCCCTGGCTATCGCGAACACTGCCGGCAATAGTTCCGGTATCAACCTGTGCAGAGACTGTGGTACTTATCGCTGACAACAGCAAACAGAACAACCAGATTCGTCGCGTCATACTGGCTTCCCCCTGGGTTTCGTTGGCAAGGCGCTTATAAAATAGAAAGGATTAGAACATAAAACGAAAGTAAAGTAAATGCAGTCGGCGACTTAATGTAAAGTAATAAAAAGTAATAGAAACCATTAGAAGTTTTTATCGGGAAACCGCCGCCGCAAAAGCCGGCAATTCAATACATGTCCACTTTGTGATTTCTTAGATGAGGTGATGGCAGCAAGTCCGGGTTCGCTTGGCAGACCTGTTTCTTTTATAGGGCCATTGCCTTGTGAACGATCAATGACAGCCTTGATTGGCTGTCATCACATCACAGTACGTGTTCTTGCAGCGGAGCAGGAGGTATCTGCGAGTGTCCGGAAGCAGTCTGCCGCACGCTTTCTCGACGAATGAGTTCTGTGGGCATGACGAGTTGCTGCGGCGGCAGGTCAGGTTCATTGATTCTGCGAATCGTAAATTCCGCCAGGTGAACTCCTAGCTCCCTGGGAAATTCACGCACAGTTGTAAGCCCTGGATGCAATACTTCTCCGATAGTGTCATTGAAGCCAGCGACGCTGATGTCATCGGGGATCCGGATTCCCGATTCCTGCAATGCCTGGTAAACGCCGGAAGCAGCTTGATCGGTACCAACAAAAAGAGCAGTAGGCCGCTCGCCACTGGTGAGCAGGGACTTGACTGCCAAGTAACCGAGTTCACGGTCTTCAGAACCGATCTCGCTAAAACGCGGTTCGAGATCAGCTTCCTTCATTGCTTGCAGGTAACCGCGGGCGCAGCGCGCAAACCATGGCAAGCGCTGGTTGCCGATATACCAGATATTCCGGTGGCCCTGAGAAATCAGATAACGGGTAATTTCGGCGGACCCGCGCACATCATCGGTAAAGACACAATCGAATTGTTCCGGCTGCCAGTCTCCTACAATGTTGTTTCCTACTAATGAGAAAGGGATTTTCCTTTCTGTAAGCGCGGCCAGAATATTGGCGGAATGTGTGCCGCTTAGAATGACACCTGCGGTCCGGCTTGCTTGCGTCAGGACATCAGGAAGAATTACATTGCCCGACGGCGCGCTCAGATCGGAACGAAATGAAACAAAATGCAGGGCCCAGTCGTGGCGGGTGCAGAATCCCTCTGCTCCAAGAATAACTTTGGACTGAAATTCGTTTATGGTGTCGCGATTCCCCAGGACAAACGTGATGGTCCGATTACTTGGCCCAGACGTCAGATTGATCCCCAGATCGTTAGCTGCTGCAACCACCGAAGCCTGTACCGAGGGCGCGATGTTTGGATTTCCTTGGGCAATACGGGAAACAGTATTTAAACTAACTTTTGCTCGCCGTGCGACGTCTGCATATCGTTTAGGGTCTCGTGTAATGGCGCCGTTGTGGCTTCCTTCCAGCTTGCGCACAGCGCCGCCGTGCGATCGAATGGCTAGACCTTCGGAACATAAAGCATCAAGGTCGGCGCGGGCGGTGACCGCAGAGACTGCAAATCGCGAGGCCAATTCGCGGACCGTGATCTGGCCCTTTTGCTCGATCAGGTCGAGGACCTTTCGCCTGCGCTGTTCAGCTAAAAGACGCGAATCTTTGAACGCCATTTTCTTGTCCTTGCACGGCTTCGACGCGGCCGAGTAAAGAGATTTTATACGCCACAACAGAAGAAAACAAACGAAAGGATCGAGGAAGGAAACATTATGTCCCTTGCGGCCGAAGTTAATGACTACTGCGGACTTACACTGCCTTTTAACATCACAGCAATTAAGGGTGAAATTGTTTTTGTTTACTTTCTTTTTATTGCGTTAAATGATTTTTCACGCTGCTTGAAAAACTTACCTTCCCCCGCAATCATCGGTGACATGGCGTAGTTTTGACAGCCTAATTAACTACTGCCGAATCCTTGCCCCATCAGGAAGAAGGTATTGGATGGGCCATATCTCTCTTTTTTCATCCACGATCTCGGACCAAGGGACTTTTGCCGCTTTAGAGTCTGGAGGGGTCGTTAGTTCAGGAATGACTTGAGCCGCTGAAGTCGCCAAACTCGCCGCTTCTGCTTCACCGACGACAGAAATCTGGCTAGCTTTCGAATGCAACTGTACGAAACGAGATGCAATTTCCACATCTTCGATCATCTGAAAGAAATAAGGGCGTCCGATCAGAAGAGAGTTATACACGTAGTCACCAAGAACGCCCGAAATAGGATTCACATACGCAGCGTCGAAGTTGAGTTGACCGAGCAGCGGATCATCTGGTGACACGGCTTTATAGGGCATGCGCGTTTCGCCGAGTCCGCGGAAATCAAAAGAAATAACCTCGTAACCAGCGTCTAAATATTTTGTGAGTGCCTGCCAGTTTTCAACGCTCGCTTTGCCATTGCCGGAAAACCACAGAAGCATATTGTGACTTTTCGCTCCAGTCCGATAAATATGCAACAGAGGCATCACCAGTTCGCCGCTATGATGCAGCAAGTATTTTTCGATGGTGATCTCGCCGACTTTTGTGTTCCCGCGCATATTTTTGATCAGGTCTTGCGGAAGGCGTCGCCGGCCACGCCAAGAAAATCAAGCTCGGCCCGGGCCCATTTCGGTCGAATCATCGAGGCCGGGGCCGAGCTTGATTTTCCTGGCGTGATTGGCGACGCCCTCGACCACTTCATCAAAAATATCGCGCTCGACCATCAGGCGCGAACCGGCGCAACAGCATTGACCGTGATTGAAGAAGATGGCGTTGGCCGCGCCCGCGATGGCGGCGTCGAGATCGCCAACATCTTTGAAAATGATGTTGGGCGATTTGCCGCCGAGTTCGAGGCTGACTTTTTTCAAATTTCCCGCCGCGGCGCGAACGATGATTTTCCCAACTTCAGTCGAGCCGGTGAACGCGATTTTGTCCACGTCGTCGTGGGCGGCGAGAGCTGCACCGGCCGTTTCGCCGAAACCGGTGACGATGTTGACGACGCCTTCAGGAATTCCGGCGTCGAGAAGAATTTCGCCGAGGCGAAGCGCGGTCAGCGGCGTTTGTTCGGCCGGTTTGAGGACAACGCAATTTCCCGCGGCGAGCGCAGGCGCCAGTTTCCACGCCGCCATGAGCAGCGGAAAATTCCACGGAATGATCTGGCCGACCACGCCGACCGGCTCGCGCAAAGTGAACGCGTGGAAATTTGCTCCGGGCGCGTAAGGAACACTGATGGGGATGGTGTTGCCCTCAATCTTGGTCGCCCAGCCCGCCATGTAATGAAACATGTCCGCCGCAAGCGGAACATCGGCGACGCGAGCGATGGTGCGCGGTTTGCCATTGTCGAGCGATTCGAGTTCAGCGAGTTCGTCCGCGTTCTCGAGAATGAGATCGCCGATTCTCCAAACGAGTTTGCCGCGCTCGCTTGCCGTGAGACGACGCCAGGGGCCCGATTCAAGGCGCGCCGCGCCGCAGTTACCGCGCGATTGATGTCTTCCTTGTCGCTGTCAGGAACGCGGGCAATGACCGATGCATCGGCGGGATTGAATACGTCGAACAGTTTTCCGGACGCGGCGGGAGACCATTCGCCGCCGATCAAATTTTGTTTTGGTTTTTTCAGCCAGGCGGCAATGCTCGGACTGATCCTCGTTTCGGTGTTACCGGAACCGTTTCCGTTACGAGCGCGTGACGCTTTTCGGGTTTGAGTAGAGATACGTGAACGGGAAGTGATCGTTTTCATAGCGCGAAAGGCTTGTTCTCCGAGTTTCGAAGGGTCGTGCAAAGAGTCTATGCTCGGCGAAAAGAACCGCAATCAATCTTCGGGGACGGATATGGAAACGCGAGTGTCCTAGTTGTAAAGTATGTAACTGAACGAAGTACCGAAGGATAA
>CAWBXL010000076.1:0-16247 GCA_963792305.1 uncultured Acidobacteriaceae bacterium
TTTGTCGCCTTCTTGCAGGCTCTTGTAGCCTTCCGCAGTGATGGCGCTGTAATGTACGAAAACATCGGGCCCATCATCGCGTCCAATGAAGCCGTATCCCTTCGCATTATTGAACCACTTGACCGTACCTTTCATTCGTTCCACTAGCATCCCCCTCGGGCAGGGCTCTCTTGCTACGGGCACATGCCCCGTTTTCCCTGCATTGTGATGCTATTTATGGGAGAGAGTCAAGGTTATCGGTCACAGAAAACAGCTTTATTTATGCAGTTTTGGAAACCTTCCTTTGTTGGGCCAGCCATAAAACCCCAGAGATGGTTTTGGCATCACAAATTTTCCCGCTAATTACCATTTTTACTGCTTTGGCGAGCGGCACCATCTCGATATCGATTACTTCGTCATCTTCCGGTTCGGCCTGGCCTTCGGTCAGATCTTCTGCCAAAAATAGCGACATCGGTTCTGCGACAAATCCTGGAGTGGCAAAAAAGTAAAGTATGCGTTTCCATTTCTTGGCGCGGTAGCCGGTTTCTTCGATCAATTCACGCTTGGCCGCAGCCAAAGGTTTTTCCCCATGATCAATGCGGCCTGCGGGCAGCTCCCACAAGTATTGTGAGGCCGCATGGCGATACTGGTGTTCCAATAAAACCATCGGACCTGAGGACGTTTCTTTCACTGCCAGAATCACAACTGATCCCGAATGACGCACAATATCGCGACGTGCCTGAACTCCCGAAGGTTCCAGCACGACGTCGGCCGTGACCGAGAAAGCGGGCCCTTTATAAGCAACCTTGGATGAAAGCACGCGAGCTTTTTTGCTGCGAGAAGTTTTAGCCATAAAAACAATATAAGCGACAGGAAGCAAAACTGAGAACGGAGAACTGCAAACTAAAATTCACCCGTTTCGAACCGCAAGAGCAAATTTCGCCAAGGTGAATCTCCCTGCTATCCTGCCGCATGGCCTCAAAACCCAGTATCACCATAATCGGCCCGGGAAGATTGGGAAAATCCCTGGCGGAAAATCTGGTGAAGGCTGGATATCCCATCCGCGAAATTGTTTTCCCGACTGCCAAAAGTTTGCAAAAAGGCGCGCGAGGTCTGCCGCGTATTCTGCAAGCTCGCGCGACTCACTGGAATCTGGCGCATTTTGATGCCGATATAGTTTGGCTTTGTGTGCCCGATGGTCAGATTCAGCCTGTTGTCCGTCGCCTGCAATTAATCACAAACAGGAAAATTAAAGTGGCCTTTCATTCCAGCGGCGCGCTTCCCAGTGATGTATTGCGAGATTTAGGGAGCTCGGTGGCCTCCGTGCATCCCCTCATGACATTTGTTCATGGTTCGCAACCAGTTCTTAAAGGTCTCCCTTTCGCTTTGGAAGGGGACACGGCAGCGCTGCGAGCGGCCCGCCAGATCGTCCAAAACTTGCGCGCGGAAGCGTTCTTAGTAAAAAAGCAGGACAAAGCGCTGTATCACGCATGGGCGACATTCCTCTCCCCCCTATTACTCGCTTTCATGGTGACGGCGGAACAAGCAGCGCGGGCCACGGGAATCTCCGCCAAAGAGGCGCGCAAAAAAATGCTTCCGATTGCCAGGCAAACATTATCTAACTATGTGACGATCGGCCCCTCGCAATCGTTCAGCGGCCCTCTGGTTCGCGGTGACGTTGCCACCGTTCGCGAACATTTGACTGTTTTGAAGAAAATTCCCGAAGCGCACGAAACTTATATTGCGCTGGCCAGATCGGCCCTGCTCCATTTGCCAGTGCGTAATACAGCAACATTGCAGAAATTACTAAGAACTAACTGATCATCAAACGCTGAATGCTCTGTGCGCGCCCAGTGTTCTCGTCACAATCCACAATCACCGCACACAACCGCACATCCCCAGTAGCGGGTTCGAACCGCACTGGCATATTGCTCAAGAACTTTCCTACGACTAATTCCTTCTGGACGCCGATCACGCTATCGTAAGGTCCGGTCATACCCACATCGGTAATGTATGCCGTGCCCTTGGGCAGAACTCGTTCATCGGCGGTAGGAATGTGAGTATGAGTACCGACCATGGCCGTGACTCGTCCATCCAAATACCACCCCATAGCTACTTTTTCCGAGGTGGCCTCAGCGTGAAGGTCCACAAAAATCACTTTGGCTTGGATTTGCTTCAGTAACAGATCCGCCGTACGGAACGGATCATCATTCGAAGCCATGAAAATCCGCCCTTGCAGATTAATCACAGCGTAGGCAACGCCATCTTTTTTGCCCTCATACATCCCCCAGCCGGGCATATCAGGCGGATAATTCGCCGGACGCAGCAGCCGTCGCGCTTGGTCATGATGATTGCCATTGGCAATTTCAAAGTAATCCAGAATTTCCCGTTTGTCCCAGACGTGATTGCCGGTAGTAATGACATCCACTCCCAGCTCAAACAGGTCTTCTGCCAAAGAGGGGGTAATGCCAAACCCAGCCGCAGAGTTCTCACCATTGGCGATGATCAAGCCGATAGAGTGTTCCCGCACCAATCCGCGTAGACGTTCCTGTACAATCGTCCGCCCCGGGCGGCCAAAAATGTCGCCAATAAAGAGAATTCGCATGAGTTACTCGATGGTAACACGCGTAGAGAATGCGACTTTTGACTGCAAGTCACTGCAATGTAGCGGTTTTTAGAAAATCATAATTCCCGGACGGATTCAGCTTCATGCCATGCACTCGCTTCGAGTGCACCAGCACATTATCGAAATACCAAAGGTTGATATAAGGCAAATCCTCGGCCAGGACCTGCTGCAACTCTGCATATAATTTCTTCCGCTTGCCTTGATCGAGTTCTCTCCGTGCCTGGTCAATCAGAGCATCCACCTGCGGGTTCGAATAAAATCCCCGGTTGCTGCCATTGGGAGGGAAGCGTGAAGAATGAAACACCAGTTCGAAGATATCGGGATCTTCATTTCCTCCGACCCAGCGCAACGAATACACCTGGAATTCCCCGTGAGTCACATCGGCGAAAAAAGTCGCGAACTCAAAAGTGCGGATATCGAGCACAATACCTACATCGCGCAATTGTTGCTGAAACACCGCCGCCATCAACCGCGAACTCTCCTCTGTCGAAGTCTTCATCGTGAGGTGAAAGCGCACGCCGTCATGTGCAGCGTATCCAGCCTCATCGAGCAGCCTGCGCGCCCGCTCCGGGTCGTGATCGTAAGTTGTTGCCTGGTCGTTATAAGCCCAACTCTCCGGCGGCAAAACGCTATTGGCAGGCCGGGCAAAATCCCGCCACAAATAATGGATCAATGGCCGCCGGTCCAACGCATAAGCCAAAGCTTGGCGCACGCGGCGGTCTTTCAGAATGGGATCGCGCAAATTGAACCCCATGTAGGCCAGAACCGTCCCGGGAGGACTCAATACTTCAAGTGATGGTTCATGTTGTAAAGCCAGCACCATATCCGAGGTAAGCGAGTTTGAAGGGGAGATATCAGCGCTGCCTTTGCGCAACTCCAGCGCGCGCGTAGTTACATCCGGAACTACCATCAAGCGCACTCGCGACAAGTGTGGTTTGTCTCCCCAGTATTCCGGATTCCCCTCGAGCACGACTTCCTTGTCCAATTCCGCACTCACAAAACGAAATGGCCCTGAGCCAACAGGATGACGGCTGACCTCTTCGCCACTACCAAACGGCACAATTCCCATGGCCTCACCTGCCAGGTTCCACAGCAAGGTTGAGGATGGCTCTTTCAAATGAAACACCACGGTTGAGTCATCCGGCGTGTCAATTCGATCAACGAAGCGAAATGTAGCTCCCTTGGCGCTGCGCACTTTTCCCTGCATCAGGCTGTCAAAGCTCCACTTCACATCGCGAGATGTCAGAGGGTTTCCATCATGAAATTTCACTCCACTGCGTAAATGAAAAATGTAAGTCAGTGGATTGGGAATGTCCCAACTGGTGGCAATGCCCGGCGCAGCATTTAAATGCTCGTCACGGGTAAGCAGGTTGTCGAAGATCAGGCCGGCAATTCGCTCTGACTGCGCGTCCTGCCCTACACGAGGATCGAGGTTTGTGGGACTGCTCTCGATGATCATGGTCAGGGTATTGGGGTCGGCGGCAGGAGAACAGGAAAACAGGGAAAGCAAAGCCACCGCGCACAAGAAACCGCGCAGCACTCTCCCATTCCCACGAAGCATGGCGATATAGACCGGCATAATTATTAGGGATAAGAGACCTTGCCCAGAACTGCACCCCGCTTCGCGCCAGTCGCGGAGGGCACATTGGACGGCCGCCGGTACCAGGTTTCATGGGCCAGCAGGGCGAAGGCGACCGCCTCTTTCGCCTGGGAAGGCAGCCCAAATTCATCGGAAGAGCGCACTGCCAACCCATGTGGCTGAAATTCCTGCTTTAACATAATCATCAGCGTGGAATTTTTGGCCCCGCCTCCCGAGACAATAAATTCAGCAAATTTGCCGCGAGGCAGGACAAATTTTCGCACTGCATCCGCGATAGAATGCGCGCTGAGCGCGGTCGCTGTGGCCACGATGTCCTGTTTCCGGGCACGTCCACATAGCTTCATAAACCGGTCCACAAATTCCCGTCCAAATTCCTCTCTCCCCGCGGTCTTTGGGGGCTGACGGCGAAAATACGGCGCCAGCCGCAAATCATCCACAAGTTTGTCCAGCACCAGACCAGAGGCCGCAATACGCCCGCCACGATCGTAAGGCTTGTGAAACAGCCGCATCATCACTGCGTCAATCACCATGTTTCCCGGCCCGGTATCAAACGCCATTAACTCGTCAACCGACGCCGCAGCTGGGATCGCCGTCAGGTTCGCAATCCCCCCGATGTTCTGCACGATGCGCCCTATCAGCTCATTCCGATAAAGCAGATAGTCGAGAAAGGGTACCAGCGGCGCACCCTTGCCGCCGACAGCCATGTCAGCTGGGCGGAAATCGGAGATGACAGGCACTCCAACCCGGGCGGCGATGATTGCGCCTTCCCCGGTCTGCCATGTGGCAGCGATCTTGCGCCCAAGGAATAGGGCCGCATCGCCCTGGTGATAAAGCGTCTGCCCGTGACACCCAACCAGTTCGGCTCGAATACGAAATTTTTTCTGGGCCGCGAGCACAGCCTCGGCATATAACTCCGCCAGCAAGAAATTCAGTCGTGCGAGATCAGCCACGGTGGCGCGCTGTGCATTCATCGCCTCCAGTACAGCAGTCCGTACCCGCCTGGGATAGGAATATTCCGAGTGACCGCGCAGTTTGAATCGATGGGTAGCCTGTTTGTCAGTGACGATCTCCACCAGCGCAACATTAATTCCATCCGCCGAAGTCCCACTCATCACCCCCGCCACAATCATGCCAGCCCCTGCCGCTTGATGGTTTCAATGCGCACTTGTTCCCCAAATTCCCAGAGTTGGCGCGATAATTTCTGGATTTTCTCAGCCGTTGGCGGCCTCATCTTACGTTTCAACTCAGCCGATTTTTTCTTGAAAGCCAGTACTCGCGCCGCAGATTCAGCCACCCGCCGGGCAAATCGCCGGTCGCGCTCGGCTTCTTTCGTCAAGGCTTCGTGGGCCCGGATTACCAACTCCTCCTGCCGGCAAATCAGGCACAGATCGCCTCCAGCACGCACAAATTCCACCGCCACCTGCTCAATGGGAGCAACCTTCAGCACCGCGCCCATCTCCATATCATCGGAGACGATCAAGCCGCGGCAGCCGATCTTCTTGCGCAGGATGTCAGTGATCCATTTTTTCGATAACGACGCCGGCAACCCATCTTTTGTGACCGCAGGATAATTTGCATGTCCCACCAGCACCATCGGCAACTCCCGCCGCATGGTGCGATAGGGAACCAGGTCCTCTTCCCACATCCGCCGCAGTGATTTATTCACCGCAGGCAACTCATGATGAGTATCCAGATTGGCCTCGCCCAGCCCGGGAAAATGCTTGCCCGCGCCGATGACCCCCGCGGTCCGCAGTCCAACTAGAAACTCGCGTGCATACACAATAACTTCTTTTGGTTCCGGCGAAACCGCGCGCGAACTCATTACCGTCCGCGAAGCCGCGAGCGCCAGATCAACTACCGGAGCAAAGTCGGTATTAAATCCCAGCAACCGGCAGGCGTCTCCGATGATGCGTCCGTGCTTGCGGAAAACGCGACGATCGCCAGTAGCAAAAACATCCGCCGCCGAGGGCGCAGGGCCGAGCGCATTGCGAAAGCGGTCCACACGGCCCCCTTCCAGATCCACACAGGTGAACAGCCGGGAAGAAATGCCAGCCTGACACTCACTCAACAGTTTGTAAGTCTGCTCAGGCCCGGTAATGTTCCGCGCAAAAAGAATGACCCCTCCGGGCTGCATGTGCACCAGCAGGGAGCGCAGCTGTGGCGTCATCTCGGCGGGCTCGAAGCCGGTAATTAGCAACTGACCGATTTGTTCTCGGATGGAATTCAAGGGGACTGATAGTAGGTTATGCCTTCTGACGTGTTGGCAGGGAGATCAAACTTGATACCCGCGCCAATCCAGGGGGTAGGAAGGGGTAAGGGAAGGGCACAAGTTCTACTCGGGCCGTAAATCAGCAGCAAACAATCTGTGCTTTAGCCCCTGAGATTTTCAGATTTCCTTCTTCAACTCTGCCAGCAAGTTCAGAGCCTCAAGCGGTGTCAACCGGTTCAGGTCCACTTCCCGCAGCTTGTCCAAAACCGGCTGCGATAAAGGAGTAAAGATCGTCAACTGCGCGCGGTGGTGCGGCCCCAGGAGAAAGCTGCCCGGTTACCCGCTGTTCTGCGCTCTCATGCTCTGCCAAAACTTCCCGCGCCCGTTCAATCACCTCAGCCGGAAGCCCTGCCAGCTTGGCGACTTCAATCCCATAACTGCGGTCAGCCGCGCCTTGTTCGACCTTACGCAAAAACACAATCCCACCACCGGTTTCTTTTACTGAGACATGGTAGTTCTTCACACCAGAGAGCAGCTCTGCCAACTCCGTCAATTCAAAGTAGTGCGTGGCAAACAAAGTTTTGGCCCGGGTGCGCGAATGAATGTACTCAACCGCCGCCCAGGCGATAGCCAGCCCATCATAGGTCGCGGTACCGCGGCCCACTTCATCAAGCAGTACCAGAGACCGTGGAGTCGCCGTATTCAGGATGGCCGCAGTCTCAGTCATCTCCACCATGAACGTGGAACGCCCGCGCGCCAGATTATCGCTCGCGCCAATGCGGGTGAAAACCCTGTCCACAACTCCCAGCCGCGCCGACCGCGCCGGAACAAATGCCCCCATCTGCGCCAGAATGACGGTCAACGCCGCCTGCCGTAAATAGGTGGATTTGCCGCCCATGTTGGGCCCAGTCAAAACCAGCACGGTGTGCGTCGTTGAGTTCAGATAAAGATCATTGGGCACAAAGCGCTCGGATGAGGCCATCTCCATCTGCTCAATGACCGGATGCCGCCCTTCGATGATTTCAATGTCGGAAGAGTCATCAAATTTAGGCCGGCAGTAATTTCGCAGGGCTGCAATGTGGGCCAGCGACGCCAGCACGTCCACTTCAGCCAGGGCCAATGCCGTCTGCCGGATACGCCGCGCTTCTCCGGCAATGGCAGAGCGCAACTCGGCAAATAGCCGCCGCTCGATCTCGACTATCTTTTCCTGGGCGTCGAGAATTTTCGACTCGTATTCCTTTAACTCAGGAGTAGTAAATCGCTCGGCATTGACCAAAGTCTGCTTGCGCTCATAATCCGTGGGAGCCAGGTGCAGATTGGGGTTGGTGATCTCAATGTAATAACCAAAAATATTGTTGAACTTTACCTTGAGCGAGGAGATACCGGTCCGCTGCCGCTCCCTCTGTTCGATCTGCGCCACATACTGTTTGCTGTTACGGCTAAGATCGCGCAGTTCGTCGAGTTCCTTGTCTACTCCCGCCTGAATCACCCCGCCGTCGCTCAGCGAAATGGGCGGTTCGGCCACAATGGATTTTTCGATCCGCCCCCGCAAATCGCCCAGTTCATCGATGGCCCCATGCAAAGTTCGCAGCCGTGGTGAAGCAAAATGGCCAAGCGCAGTGCGTACCGCAGGAATCTTCGCCAGGGAAGCGGACAGCGCCAGCACATCGCGGGGATTGGCGGTTTCCAAAGTGACCCGGCTCAAAAGCCGTTCCAGATCTAAAATTCCATCGAGCGACCGCCGCAACTCCTCGCGGTTGACCGTGCTCTTGACTTGAACTTCTACCGAATCCAGCCGCGCATTGATCTCGATCAAATCAATTGAAGGCCGCAGCAGCCAGGAACGCAGCAGCCGCTTGCCCATGGGAGTGACCGTGGAATCAATAGCGCGAAACAGGGTATGTCCCGGCATCGGCATTGGCAAACAGCGGCTCGATCAGTTCAAGGTTCCGCACCGTGACCGTATCGAGCACCAGACAGTTTTGCCGTTCGTAGAAACCGATACGGTCCACGTGGTCCAAAGTGCCGCGCTGGGTCGAGCGGACGTAGTAAAGAATGGCGCCCCGCAGCCGAAGCGGCGGCAGGTTTTCCCGCCAGTCCAAAGCCTTCTAAAGACAAAACCCCAAAGTGGTTTTCGACTAAAGGTATGGCGTGGTCGGGAGCGAAAATCCAATCATCCAAAGGCGTCTCAGCCCATCCAGAGCCCGTGTAGGGCCGGGTCTCTGACCCGGCACCACGAGCAGGCTCGCCGTATGTGTTCTGTCTAATAACGGCGCAGAAGATCCATACAACAACTCTTTTGGACGCAACTGTTGAAGTTCTTCTTGAATACGCCGTGCAGCGTCCTCTCCAGTAAACTCGGTGGCGCGAAACTCCCCGGTAGAAAGATCCAAAGCGGCAAATCCGACACGATCACCGTTGCAGGCCACGGCCGCCAGAAAGTTATTTTCCTCAGAACTCAGCGAAGAATCGGCCGCCGTCCCCGGCGTCACCACCCGGGTCACCTCGCGCCGCACAAGTTTTTTGGCCAGCCGCGCATCCTCCATCTGATCGCAGATGGCAACTTTGAACCCCTTACGGATAAGCTTGGCGATGTACCCCTCAGCAGCATGAAAGGGCACCCCGCACATGGGAATGGCCATGCCTTTTTCTTTATTGCGGGAAGTCAGCGTGATCTGGAGCTCCCGCGCCGCCGTCACCGCATCATCAAAGAAAAGCTCGTAGAAATCCCCCAGGCGGAAAAACAGCAAAGCGCTGGGATGGCTTTCTTAATGGCGGTGTACTGCCGCATCAGCGGCGTGGACGGCTCGGAAGTCATTTCTGTTTTCGTGCGCGGATTATAGCAACAAACTCTCTGTGCCAATCACACCAAAAGACTCAAGGTGACAGCACTTTGCCTCCTGTGCAAAACGGGGTACCCTAATGACGCATGGAACTTCGCAAAGACCCAATCACCCGCTCCTGGGTCATCACGGGAGACGACATTCCCGAGTCCACACCACGTCCTGATCCGGTCTGCCGTTTCTGCCCCACCTCAACCGCGCCCGTGCAGCAAACCGCCATTCTGCAAGAGACATCCGGCGCGCCATGGTCTGCGCGAGCGGTGGTCCATCCCACTCCTCTATACCGGATCGAAGGCGATCCCTCGCGTCGCGGAGATGGCCTCTACGACCGCATGCGCCCAGTCGGAGCGCACGAAGTTCTGCTGGAAAATCCCCGCCATGACGGCCACATCTGGAATGCCACTGATGCCGAAATTGCCCAAGCACTTTTACTGATTGCACAGCGTATACAGGACCTGAAACGCGACGGGCGCTTCAAATACATCAGCGTATTCAAAAATTACGGGGCCAGCGCCGGGCAGGAATTTGAGCACCCCAACTTCCAGCTCACCGCGACTACGTTTGTCCCGCGCCGCGTGCTCTACGAGCTTCGCGCCGCGCGCGAATATTTCCTGAACAAGGAACGTTGCGTTTTCTGCGACATCATCGCCCAGGAAACCCAACAGGGCCTGCGGATCCTCGAAGCGCAGGGAGATTTCCTCGCCCTATGTCCCTACGCTCCGCGCGTCCCCTATGAGACGTGGATCCTCCCGCGAGTCCACGAAGCCGCCTTCGAACGCTTCGGCCTGAACCGTCCTAACACCATGCGCGATCTCGGCGCTTTGTTGCGGCGCACCTTGCAACGAATACGCACTATCGCGGAAGCCTTTCACCTGGTCCTTCATACCTCTCCCAACACCCAGCACCCTTCAGCCACCATGGGATATTGGAAGACAATTGATGAGGACTACCACTGGCACATTGAAATCCTGCCCATTGTTTCGGCGAAAGCAAAGTCCTATACCTTTAAAGAAGTTTATTTCTCACCGGTAAGTTCAGAAACCGCAGTCAAACGCCTGCGGGAAGCGAAAATTTCGTCATGACCCTGCGCCGCATGAAGACCTACACCGGCGGCCAGGGATACGTGTATCAATACTATTTCGTAGGTAAGCGCGCGGCCTTGGCCAGCGATTCCAGCGCACCGGCGGAGGAATTTATTTTCGACGTGACCTCCGACCGCAAGACTACATTCTCGGTCAGCGTCTTGTTACCGGAAGAAAGCCTAAAGCAATGGGCCTCTACCCACGGACGTGCGCTGAACGAAGCCGAGCAATACGGCGCGGTAAAAATGCGCTTGTTCCAGGCTTTCGACGAAGTCGAAGACATGATGGCCCAAGGCCGCCGGTTGCTGGTTACCTCAGATGTCTTGCAGAATGTGCTGGCTACGTTGAACGTGCAATAACCGGGAACTGACATCCGAGAACTGAGAACTGAAATTATCTCTCCTATCGTGGTCCATTCAGATGTAGTTGGAATGTCCTAACGACCGCTACTGCACCACCCAAAAGGCAGACTATAATCACGCAGGCGGAGAAATAGGGCAATCCAGCCACTCTCCAGCTTCCACTATGCCCATTCTTTGGTTACGGGTAGCGCTCGGCTTCTATGCGCTCGGTCTGCTCTATGCGTTGTTTTCGCTCAGCCGGCGCGACGGCCTGCTGAACCGCATTGCCGTCCCCGCCATGGCGCTGGGCATGGTCTTCCAGTTCGTGTCTTTAACGGAATCGGTGTTGCTCTCCGGCCAGCTGACCATGGCCTCTGTGCATAGCGCGGAGTCGTTTCTGTCACTGCTTATCATGGCCGGGTTTCTGATCGTCTATCTGGTCTACCGCACCAGCTCGCCCGGCATTGTGGTATTTCCACTGGTATTCCTATTGACATTGACCGCAGCCTCAGGCCAGCAGCCAATTCTGCTGACCTCGCAGGTCGTAGCCAAAGGCTGGCTCTTCGCCCATATTCTTCTTATTTTTATCGGATATGCCAGCTTGTTCATCAGCTTCAGTGCCAGTGTTCTTTACCTGGTGCAGGAACGCAGCCTGAAATCCAAAAGTCCGGGAGTGCTCTCTCGCCTGCCCGCGCTCGAAGTCATGGACAACCTCGGCTACCGCGCCCTGCTAATCGGTTTTCCCTGCATGACAGTGGGGTTGATTCTGGGTATTGTTTTGGCCCAGGCGACGTACCACACGATTGATTTTCTCGACCCCATATTTTTCCTGTCCATCTTGATGTGGTTTGTCTATTTGCTTTTGGTCTACACCCGCTGGAACGCAGGCTGGCGCGGACGCCGCGTTGCCTATCTCGCCGCAGGAGCATTCATAGTCGCAGTGTTGGCGTGGTGTGCCAACTATTTCAGCACCATTCACAGGCTGGTCCGCTCATGAAGTTCCAGCTCATCGGCGTGAATCACACCACGGCCCCTGTGGACGTGCGTGAGCGTCTAGCCATCCCCGAGTCAAAACTCGCGGAGGCGATGAAGCGTTTGATCGAGCACCCGGGCGTGGATGAAGGTTGATTCTTTCTACTTGTAACCGTGTAGAAATCCTGGCACAAACTAAAAACGGCAGCGGGGATCTGCGCGCTTTTCTCCACAACTATTTCAAAGTCGAGCCGGGAAGATTTGAACCCCATCTCTACGAGTACCAGGAGAAGGAGGCCATTCTCCATCTGTTTCGCGTAGCCAGCAGCCTGGATTCCATGGTTGTGGGAGAACCGCAGATCCTGGGACAGGTCAAGGAAGCCTACGCCACCGCCCGTGCCGTGGGAGCCGTGAACTCTCAACTCGATCTCCTGCTGACCAGAGCTTTCGCCGTCGCCAAACGAGTGCGCACCGAAACCGCGGTCGGATCTTCGGCAGTGTCGGTTGCATCGGTTGCAGTAGAACTAGCCAAAAAGATTTTCGGCACCCTCAAGGGCAAGCACGTCTGTCTGGTCGGGGCAGGCAAGATGAGCGAACTGGCTGCGCGCCACCTCCAGGCCCACGGCGCGCTTCAATATTTGTCGCCAACCGCACCTACGAACGTGCCCAACAGTTGGCCGCAAAATTTAATGGTGAAGCCATCCACTTCAACGATCTCTACGACAGCTGCGACCGCGCCGATATCGTCATCACCTCCACTGGAGCACCGGTCACCATCTTCAAACGCGAACACGGAGAGCGCTTCCTCGCCCGCCGCAAGAACCGTCCCATGTTCTTCATTGATATCGCCGTGCCCCGCGACGTTGATCCTGAAATGAACAAACTGGATGGCATCTTCGTCTATGACATCGACGACCTGCAACAGGCGGTGACCTCGCACGTCGCCGATCGCAAAAAAGAAGCCGAACGCGCCGAAGCCATCGTGCAATCTGAAGTTGACCGTTTCATGGCGCGGCTACAGATTTGGACGTAGTCCCAACTATCGTCTCCTTGCAGGATCATCTGGAAACCATCCGCCAGGCGGAAATTGACCGTGTACGCGGACGCCTCGGCCCGTTGTCGCCCGATCAGGAAATGGCGATTGAAACGCTTACTCGTGGCATCGTCAGCAAGATCATGCACACGCCCATCCATACATTGAAAACCGCCGCCCGGGAATCCGAAGCCACGACGGTCGTGGATGTGGTCCGCCGTCTGTTCAATTTGCAAGAGAAGCAACGCACAGAGTCAAAAGCGAAATCCAGCGCAGGGAACGGGGACAGCGATTAATGGCACGTCTTCGCATTGGCTCGCGCGGGTCACAACTCGCGCTGTGGCAGGCCAACCACATTAAGACCCTGTTGCAGCAGCAGGGTCATGAAGTGGAAATTGAGATCATCCATACCACCGGCGACAAAATTACCGATGTTCCCCTGGCCAAGGTCGGCACCAAGGGCATGTTCACCAAAGAAATTGAAGAAGCCCTGGCCGGAGGCCGCGTTGATCTGGCTGTACACAGCCTAAAAGATTTGCCCACTGAGTTATCTCCCGGATTTTCCATCGCCGCCGTCACCCAACGCGAAGACCCGCGCGATGTGTTTTGCTCACTCAAATTTCAAAGCATCGAGGAATTGCCGCAAGCAGCCAGGGTCGGTACCAGCAGCCTCAGACGTCAGGCTCAATTGAAAGCCTTGCGCCTTGATCTTGAAGTTCATCCTTTACGCGGCAACGTAGACACTCGCCTCCGTAAATTAGAAGCTGGAGAATATGACGCAATCATTCTGGCGGCGGCCGGAGTCCGACGCCTGGGCAAGACCGCATCAATTCGCCAGACAATCCCGGCAGAGATCATGTGTCCGGCAGCCGGACAGGGAGCACTAGCCATAGAAATTCGTGCGGGAGACAACGCGACCAACAAGCTCCTGGAATTCCTGGACGACGCTTCAGCACGGGCCACCACCAGCTGTGAACGTGCCTTGCTCAATAAACTAGGAGGCGGTTGCCAGGTCCCAATCGGCGCCTTGGCCGAGATGCGCGATGGCCAACTATATCTTGATGCCATTGTCGCCCGTCCCGACGGGACCAAAGTCCTGCATGAATCGCGAAGCGGTGACGACCCCGTCCAACTAGGCGAAGCGGTAGGCGAAACACTTTTGCAGCAAGGCGGAGCCGAAATTCTAGAAGAGGTCTACGGTCAAAATGTTATCGCTCCGTCGCAACCTTAAAGATTAAGCTCACGCCGCATGAATTGATTTGGATGGCGCAGTGGTTTCCGCTCTGCGATTTAGCTTTAAAAGATAAAGGGATTTTTAGCTTGAGGTATTCCTGAACTAATGCCGCGCTCGTTATCCAACCTCCGCGTCCTGGTAGGCCGCGCCCGCCATCAAGCCAGCGCCCTCTCCTCTGGTCTCCGTGCTAAGGGAGCGCAAGTCCTCGAAATTCCCTTCATCGAAATCAATTCATGCGGCGTGAGCTTAATCTTTAAGGAGCGATAACATTTTGACCGTAGACCTCTTCTAGAATTTCGGCTCCGCCTTGCTGCAAAAGTGTTTCGCCTACCGCTTCGCCTAGTTGGACGGGGTCGTCACCGCTTCGCGATTCATGCAGGACTTTGGTCCCGTCGGGACGGGCGACAATGGCATCAAGATATAGTTGGCCATCGCGCATCTCGGCCAAGGCGCCGATTGGGACCTGGCAACCGCCTCCTAGTTTATTGAGCAAGGCACGTTCACAGCTGGTGGTGGCCCGTGCTAGAGCGTAGTCCAGGAATTCCAGGAGCTTGTTGGTCGCGTTGTCTCCCGCACGAATTTCTATGGCTAGTGCTCCCTGTCCGGCTGCCGGACACATGATCTCTGCCGGGATTGTCTGGCGAATTGATGCGGTCTTGCCCAGGCGTCGGACTCCGGCCGCCGCCAGAATGATTGCGTCATATTCTCCAGCTTCTAATTTACGGAGGCGAGTGTCTACGTTGCCGCGTAAAGGATGAACTTCAAGATCAAGGCGCAAGGCTTTCGAATTGAGCCTGACGTCTGAGGCTGCTGGTGCCGACCCTGGCTGCTTGCGGCAATTCCTCGATGCTTTGAAATTTGAGTGAGCAAAACACATCGCGCGGGTCTTCGCGTTGGGTGACGGCGGCGATGGAAAATCCGGGAGATAACTCAGTGGGCAAATCTTTTAGGCTGTGTACAGCCAGATCAACGCGGCCTCCGGCCAGGGCTTCTTCAATTTCTTTGGTGAACATGCCCTTGGTGCCAGAGCCTGGCCAGGGGAACATCGGTAATTTTGTCGCCGGTGGTATGGATGATCTCAATTTCCACTTCATGACCCTGCTGCTGCAACAGGGTCTTGATGTGGTTGGCCTGCCACAGCGCGAGTTGTAACCGCGGCGGGCGAGGAAGCGCTCTCCGTGTTCGCGTTTGAAGATGGTGACCGGTGCTCCAGTGGAGGTGATGACGATATCGGCGCGGTCGCAGCTGTCGTAGAGATCGTTGAAGTGGATGGCTTCACCATTAAATTTTGCGGCCAACTGTTGGGCACGTTCGTAGGTGCGGTTGGCGACAAATATTGAAGCTGCGCCGTGGGCCTGGAGGTGGCGCGCAGCTAGTTCGCTCATCTTGCCTGCCCCGACCAGACAGACGTGCTTGCCCTTGAGGGTGCCAAAAATCTTTTTGGCTAGTTCTACTGCAACCGATGCAACCGACACTGCCGAAGATCCGACCGCGGTTTCGGTGCGCACTCGTTTGGCGACGGCGAAAGCTCTGGTCAGCAGGAGATCGAGTTGAGAGTTCACGGCTCCCACGGCACGGGCGGTGGCGTCATGCTTCCTTGACCTGTTCCAGGATCTGCGGTTCTCCACCACCGACCGTCGAATCGAGGCTGCTGGCTACGCGAAACAGATGGAGAATGGCCTCCTTCTCCCTGGTACTCGTAGAGATGGGGTTCAAATCTTCCCGGCTAAGCGACTTGGAATCGTTGTGGAGAAAGACCGCAGATCCCCGCTGCCGTTTTTAGTTTGTGCCAGGATTTTACCGCGACAACGAAGGATTCAATCCTTCATTCCACGCCCGGGTGCTCGATCAAACGTTTCATCGCCTCCGCGAGTTTTGACTCGGGGATGGGCTAGACGGCTCACGCACGTCCACAGGGGCCGTGGTGTGATTCACGCCGATGGGCTGGAACTTCATGAGCGGACCAGCCTGTGAATGGTGCTGAAATAGTTGGCACACCACGCCAACACTGCGACTATGAATGCTCCTGCGGCGAGATAGGCAACGCGGCGTCCGCGCCAGCCTGAGTTCCGCGGGTGTAGACCAAAAGCAAATAGACAAACCACATCAAGATGGACAGGAAGGATCATCAGGGGAATATCAATCGTGTGGTACGTCGCCTGGGCCAAAACAATACCCAGAATCAACCCCACTGTCATGCAGGGAGAAAACCGATTAGCAGGGCGCGGTAGCCGAGGTTGTCCATGACTTCGAGCGCGGGCAGGCGAGAGAGCACTCCCGGACTTTTGGATTTCAGGCTGCGTTCCTGCACCAGGTAAAGAACACTGG
>CAWBXL010000077.1:0-10670 GCA_963792305.1 uncultured Acidobacteriaceae bacterium
GCGCGCAGAATTTCGCGTTGCCGGTCGTTGAGTCCACCCAGTTTTTCGCTGCGCAGCAATTCGATATATCCATTGAGAATGGAAAGCGGCGTTTTGAGATCATGCGCGGCGGAGCTTAGTGCGGTTGTGGTCCTGGCGTAGCGGTCACGCAAACGGGAGTACTGCTCCGACATATTGGCGTCGGGAGCATCAGATACAGGCTCAGCCGTTTTGGCAGTTTTAGTCTCAGCCTCCGCTGCTTCAGACATGTAGGCACCTTCTGGGTTCAAAGCCATAGTCTTAGGAAAACCCGTGTTTCGGGTCTAGCAATTGGGGAGGGGACAGCCGATCCAATAGACAAGTGACGCTAACGAATCGTATCCATTCATTTACCCACTGTCAACGAAAAAGGCCATGACTTTGTCAAAGATGGTAAAAACTTTGCACTTGTAACCCTCTGAAAAGCATGACAATACGGTAATACATCGAGAGAATCCGGTTTGCCCCTATCTCTGGTTAGTGCCGTCTTTTGCACGGATTTACCGTGTTTTCTGGTGGTTTTATGGGGTTCATTGGGTGTTTTGCAGGCGCATTTTGTGGTTTGGCCCATGAGGTGCGATAGAGACCGGTGTTACTCCCCTGGTGAGGATACGATCCTTGACCGAACAGAACGTGCAGGAACGTCGACAATTTCCGCGATTGCCTCTGGCAATTCCAATTTTCGTTCGTAGCCGGGATGAAAACGGGAAAGATTTTCTCGAGTTTGCCACTGCTATGAATGTTTCCGCAGGGGGCGCTTTGGTTGCGGTGCGACGCTCTTTGCCGCATTCCACGCAGGTTTCACTCGAGATTCCCACGGCTCCGTTTTTAGCGGCAAAAGGCCAATCCCAGACTTCGCGCAATATGCGGGCACGCGCGGTCCGCGTCGAACATGCCGATGGGTATCAGCTGGTGGGCCAGAGATTTACCAGGCCGTTATCAAAACGCGTGGCGGACCGCCCTTCCTCACGAAAGAAAGCACCTGCCACAATGTGAAAAGTTTTTCCTACAAGATTTGTCAGTTTTGGGGCCAAAACCTATCCCCCGTAAGTGCCATTCTCCCCTCATTGGGAGCAATATAAGCTATTGATGAATAGTAGCTTAGCTGCACTTTGTCCCCCGATTAAATAGCCATTCCCCATTTGGCTTTCTGGGCGGACATAAAAACCGTGCACATATAGGAGTCAGGTTACTTTCATGCCAACCCTAACAGCCAATCCGGTCAGTACTTTCACCCAATCGCTGGGAGACATTCCGCCAGAGCGTAGTTTTCGGACGTTCCGACACCATGCGCGCGGTCCGCGACCGTTTGACCAAAGTCGCTGGCGCCAACGTTCCGGTATTGATTCAGGGCGAAAGCGGTACTGGCAAAGACATCATTGCCCGGATGGTGCATGGACTCTCCCCGTGGAAAACGGGGCCGTACGTGAAAGTGAATTGTCCGCGCGATTCCGGGGACGCTGCTGGAGAGCGAACTGTTCGGATATGAGAAGGGCGCATTTACCGGAGCCTATGGGTCAAAGCCGGGCCGCGTCGAGATGGCACATCGCGGTACACTGTTCCTGGATGAAATTTCTGAGCTGGATGCTTGCACTGCAATCCAAACTGCTGCAACTGCTGCAGGACGGGCAATTCTGCCGCATCGGCGCGCAGGAAGACAAGAAAGTTGAAGTTCGGGTCGTCTGCGCGACCAACCGCAAGCTGGAAAAGAAATGCAAAACGGAACTTTTCGTGAGGATTTGTTTTACCGCATCAATGTCGTAAATATTTCTCTGCCGCCGTTGCGCGAACGTCGTGGCGACATTCCCGATTTGGCAAACTATTTCCTCGACTTCTACAACCGCAAGTACAACTGCCGGGCCAAGGCGTTGTCTCCCGAGCTGATGGCGGTTCTGGAAAAGTATCACTGGCCGGGCAACATTCGCGAGCTGGAAAACCTGATCAAGCGATATGTGATTTTAGGCAACGAAGACGCCATTACCAACGATCTGGTGGCACGCGAGCCACAATATCTGACTCCCGAGATCAATTTCGATGGCCCAATTTCTCTGAAGAAGATTACACGGCAAGCGGTGCATGAGTTGGAGAAGAAAGTAATTCTGAAAGTCCTGCAAAATCACCACTGGAACCGCAAGCAAGCCGCGCGCACTCTCGGCATCAGCTATCGCGCTCTGTTGTACAAGATCCGCGAAGCTGGCCTGCCACCTAACCGGTCCCGCAAACCTCCACAACCCGCGCTGGTCACGGGAAGTCAGCCGGCCGCGGACTAATACTCAGTTCCACATATACAGTGTTTCACTGACATTGCATTCGTGTGTCTAGTCAACATTCCTTCGATCTATTTCCAACATGTGCATCCGGTTGCAGATTGGCTTCTCCCCCTTATGTGCCATATCAATCGTAGATGTAGTTGATTTATAAGAACCATTACCAGCGGTTACCTTTGGCATGCCGCATGCTTACTTACCAGTGTGGTAAGTAATGCCCTCCCCAGAGCATTGCTGAAATCACAATAGTTTTACGCAGGAGGCAGTTAAGCATATGGGCAAGAAAATCCTGCTGATGTTGGCTCTCGCGCTAGTTTTGCCTATGGCAGCCTACGCAGACAGCAGCATCGGCTTTACAAGTACTGGCGGTACGCTGAACGGGAGCAGTTTTGGGATGAGCCTTACCGGTTCCACGTTGGTCAGTATCACTGACCTGAGCGGAACTTACACAGGCGCAGACCTGGGCAGCCTTGTATTTTCCACCGGGTTGATGCATCCCGGCGGTAATGTGATCGATGGGGCTACTTTCCTTTTAGGCGGAACTGTAACCATCACCGGCAATGGAAGTGTTCCGGGTGCACCTAGCGGTGTACTGTTTTCCGGCACATTTACTCAAGCGCCGGTATGGAGCAGACAAACCGGCACATTCCTTTACACTTTTAGTGGATTGGCTACAGGGCAACTCGCAGACGGGACAGCCGCTCAAGTGCTCATCCAATTCACGGTTGACACAGTCACCCGCGTTTTTGTCACGCCGATCTCACTCAGTAAGGTCGACATAGACGCCACCGCAGTACAAGTCCCAGAGCCCAGTTCACTGGCGTTCATGGGAACAGGTCTGGTCGGATTGCTGGGAGCAATACGCCGGAAATACCGGAAGCAATTTGTTGTCTAAACCTGGAAGGTACTAAGCACTGTTTTCCTGCGAATATCCTGCCGCTTCTCACGGAGCGGCAGGATTTCACTCATCCGATCTGGGCTAACAGTTTTTTTACTTCCTCTGCGTCGCGATATTGAGGATTGATCTTCAGCACATGCTGTAAGTGCTGCTTGGCGAGATCGAACTCACCCGTCTTGTTATAAGCCAATCCAAGATGGTAGTGCACGGTCGGATTGTCGGGTTCCTTCGCTTTTTCTGCTAATTTCAGCGACTCTTCTAAAAGATCAATCGCCGACCGATATACGCCTTTTTGGTAGTAAATCCAGCCCAGGGTGTCGGCAGCGTTGGAAGATTCTGACATGCCCCGGCGTGCTATTTGCGCCAGGGCAAGGGCGGCGTCCAGATTATCGCCGGTTTGCACCATCAGATAGGCAAGGTTATTGGCAGCAAGAGGATTATTGGCGCGAATATCCAGCGCTTTTTGATACATCTGCTTGGCATCGGTCCAATCTTGTCTGGTTTCGTAAAGCTCTCCCAGCAAAACATAAAATCCAGCTTCACGAGGATTTTGCTGCGCCGCTTGTTTATAGCGGGCGATTGCTTCATCCGTAGATCCCTTGCTTACCAGGACCTGGCCAAGTTTGGCCAGCGCATCGGTATTGTTCTGGTTGAGCTCCAGCGATTTCTTGAATGCGGCTTCAGCTGCTACAGGATCTTTCTTATTGTTGAACAGAACAGTACCCAGCAGATCGTAGAACGCGCTACTATCTGGCGCTTTTGCAATTTGTGCGGTGGCGGCGGCTATTGCCTTGTCATACTGCTTCTGTATGAGATAGGTATTCATCAAGCCGCTCAATGCATCGGTTGAGTGGGGATCGCGGTCCAACCCTTGCTGATACCACTTACCCGCTTCAGCGTAATTTTTCTGGACCAAATTAAGATTGCCCATCTGTACAAGCGGTGCTGTGCTCTGAGGAGCTACGCTCATCGCCTTACGAATGTCTTGTTCGGCCCTGGGAAATTGACTGCGTTTGATATACGTGGCCGCGCGGAGCAGGTATCCGTCGGGTGAGGTTTGCTGGAGTTTGATAATTTGATTTGCACTGTCCTCGAGAGAAGCCATGTCACCGCGTCGCAAGGAAGCCTCGGCCAATGCGCGATAGGCCTCAACTAAATCAGGGCGCAACCGCACAGCCTCGCGCCATTCACCTTCTGCCTGTACTAAACTGCCCTGCTGACCGAAGGCAATTCCAAGGTGATAGTGAGCAACCCCACTGCTTGGATCGTTCTTGATGGCATTCTGTAGGGCGTTGATGGCCTCGCCGGGTTTGTCCTGGCGCAACAGAATCTGTCCACGATAGACAAGAGCCTGGGGATCGTTCCCATTCAACTTCAGGATTTCATCATTGAGCTTTCCAGCCTCATCCAGCTGGTTTTTCAGGATGAGCAGCTGAATATAGTTCTTCTTGACCTGCATGTCCTGAGGATGGTCGTGATACAAGGACGTATATTCGGTCGTTGCGCGATCAATGTCTCCGATAGCAAAATAATAGTCGCCCGGCATGCGGTAACCGGCGGAGTTGTCTGCCAGATCGCGCTTGGCTGCCTGCGTGACTTGTTCGGCTTCGGCTTTTTTTCCTTGACCTACATATAGTTTGACTAAGGCTGCGCGCAGTTCCGGACTTTTTGGGATGGCAGCAATTGCCAGCTTGAGTTGCTGCTCAGACTCCGCGAATTGCCCACGCGATTGATAGAAGCTGGCAAGGGCCAACTGGGCTTGAGGAGCGGTTGGGGCCAACTCTGCCGCTTTCTTCAAATTTTGCCCGCCTGCGTCTGGCTGGCCCGACCGGATTTGCAGCAAAGCCAGGGTCATGTATGGCTGATATTCCTGCGGCGCAAGCGCGATAGCTTTTTGTGCTTCATCGCTGGCCCCTTTGATGTCGCCCTCGGCCCCTAACAGGGTCGCCGCTGCGTTGTGCACCTTAAAGTCGTTGGGTTGCTTTTCTAAAAGCAGGTCAACTTGTTCATGCGCTTGTTTCAGCTGGTTCGCGGCAATCAGCAGGTTGGCTAGTTCCAGACGAGCGGAAAAATTATTGGGCTCAATATCGATGGTCCGCGCGAGTTCGGCATAAGCGCCGGGCCATTGCTGAAGTTTTAAGTACGATTGCGCCAGCGAGTAGTGTGCCGCGGCAAAATGTGGATCAATCTGGGTGGCATTCTGAAATTGGATCGCAGCCTCACGGTATTTCCCTTGTTCGAAGTAGTCCTGTCCGCTTTTGAAGAATTTCTGCTTGCGCACATTGGGATCGCGGTGACACGCGGAGAATAAAAGCGAAATCGTTCCTACAACCAGGACCAAACGCAAAACAGAAAAACGCCGCATTGTTTCCAATCTCCTTAAAACACAAAACTATCTGCACATGCACACTTCTATCAAAGTTACGGCAAATGACTTCCGCGGAGAAGTTACCCACGTACCTCGGAAGGACGTGGCTTGCCCACTATCGAAGTGTAGCGGATGGAGAAGGATTCTGTGACCGGCGAATCAAAGCAGTCAGGTCATCTTTGAGAAATGGCCCGCCTGCCACCAGCCCGGTAATCTTGGGAAATTTATTGTTGCAGCATAAAGGAGTGTCTTGCAGTGTGGCTACAAAGCCGCCGGCACTCTCAACCAGCGCGGCGCCAGCGGCCACGTCCCATTCATGCTTGGGAGTGAGAGTGAAGGTGGCGTCTGCTAATCCGGCTGAAACCAGCGCCAATTTGTATGCCACCGATCCCATTTGCCGGACCGTAAACTCTGTGTGTGCGAACTGGGCCCATTCGCCACGTTTGGTTTCACTGCGGCTGGCGAGAATTACCGCGCCTTTTAAGTTCGTATGCTGGCTGGCTTGAACAGATTGCCCGTTGTAAGTGACGCCGTCAGCCCAGGAGCCGAGAAATACCTCGTTGGTTGCAGGATTAAAAATTCCTCCCGCGACTGCGCGGCCATTCTCGACGTAAGCGATGGAGACGCAAAACTCCGGGATGCCAGCAACGAATTCTCGCGTGCCGTCGAGAGGGTCGACCACCCAAACCTGTTTTTTCTCGAGACGTATCAGAGTCGTCCGCACTCTCTTCAGAAAGCCAGCCTTCTCCTTCACGAAGCAATTCTTTGCGCAACACCACATCGAGCGCCTTGTCGGCTTCGGTGACTGGATCGTGTCCAGTCTTGTACTCTGTCGCGATTTCACCCGGTGTAAAGCGCGCAAAGACCGGCCTGGTAGCGTCCAGTGCGGATTGGATGCGCTGCAAAATTTCGTCGTATGAGGAAGCATTCATGGAAATCTTGTCGAAGGCCTTCAGGACGCCCATAACATGCGAGCGCCCGTTGCTACCAGGATGGTACAGAGCATACGCCGCAGCCAGGGAACCGGAACACGCGTGCTCAGGTAGGACCCAAGCAGTCCGCCGGGGATAGAGCCGACTAGTAAAGCCAAAACCAGCGGCACATCTACATTTCCCAAACGAAAATGCAGCAGGCTTGTCATGCCCGTCAGCAGAACCGCGTGGATAATATCAGTCCCCACCATGACTTTCGGCGTATAGCTGTAAAACAGAAGTAGCAACATCATGATGATACTGCCCGAGCCAACCGAGGTCATGCCGACTAAAAAACCTGCCAGTAAGCCGATCGCGGACATGCCGACAAAAGATTTCATCGTGGGCGGGCGATGCGCGACGTGATCTTCAATTTCTCTTTGAAAAAATAAAAAAATTGGAACGCAGACCAACAAGATCCCTACCGCGATCGTAATGAAATGGTTGACGCCGGTTCCGTAGATAGTACGCAGGTGCACCAGCAGGCTTACTCCCAGGATCGAGCCTGGAATACTGCCTACTGCGAGCGCGCCCACAATCCGCGGCCGTACGGTGCCATGGGTGAAGTGCATCCAGCCGGAACCGATCTTGGTGAAGAAGTTGAACAGCGCGTCCGAGCCCACAGCCAAAATCGGCGGCACCCTGAGGCCGAAGATCAGAACAGGCAGCAGCAACACACCGCCGCCCACGCCGGTCATGCCAATCAGGGTGCCGACTACAAAGCCGATCAAGACTTTTAAAACAAAATCCATGGACTAGGCTGCGTCTCCATTTACTCCGATGAAGCCTTCGCGTTCCAGATGCAGAATAATTTCCTGGGCCGCTTCTTCCTGGGTCAGTTCGGCAGTGTTGATGGTGACTTCCGCATCCTTGGGTTCTTCGTACGGATCGGAAACTCCGTGAACTCCTTGACGATACCGGCGCGCGCTTTGGCATACAGGCCTTTGCGGTCGCGGCTTTCGCAGGTTTCGATCGGCGTGGAAATATGCACCAGGATAAATCCGCCATGCGGCTCAATCGCCTGCCGCACTGATTTGCGGGACGGAGTCATAAGGAGCGATGGGAGCGCAAATTGCAATCCCGCCATTCTTGGTGATCTCTGAGGCGACATAGCCGATGCGGCGGATGTTGATGTCGCGGTGTTCTTTGGAGAAGCCGAGTTCCGAGGAAAGGTTCTTGCGGACCAAATCTCCGTCGAGAAATCGTGACCGGACGTCCGCCGGTTTCCAGGAACTTGGTCATCAGGATGTTGGCGATGGTGGATTTTCCGGAGCCGGAAAGTCCGGTAAAGAAAATCGTCACGCCCTGCTTGTGCGCGCGGCGGATAGCTCTTGCGCAGTTCCTTTGCGACTTCGGGATAAGTGAACCAGCTGGGAATTTCGCGTCCGTTATTTAAGCGGTCGCGAAGTTCGGTGCCAGAGATATTGAGTACTTTGCGCATCCTTGGGTACGTCGGTGTCGGGAACATACTGGTCTTTGTCTTCCAGATAAACCATCATGCTGAAGGGGACCATGGTGACGCCGATTTCGGCTTCGTGCTTTTTGAAAGTTTCCTGGGCTTCGTAGGGGCCGTAGAAAGGTTTGCCATTTCGTCCTTGCCCGGGCCGGCATGGTCGCGTCCAACGATGAGATGGCTGCATCCGTGGTTTTTGCGGATCAGCGCGTGCCAGATGGCTTCGCGCGGTCCGCCCATGCGCATGGCGAGCGGCAGCAATGAAAGCTTCGCTGTGCCCGCGGGAACTTTGGCAGCAGTAACTGATAACAGCGTACGCGGGTGAAGTAGTCCACATCGCCGGGCTTGGTCATGCCGACCACGGGATGAATTAAAAGATTGGCTTCGACAGTTTTTCCGGCGCGAAGTGCCAGTTCAGCATGGGCACGGTGCATAGGGTTACGAGTCTGGAAAGCGACAACTTTTCGCCAGCCCAGCCGTGCGAATCACTGCGCAATTCCGCGGGCGTCAGACGAAGAGCGCGGAAGTCATAGTGAGAGGGAAGTTGGGTCCTTCGAACTTTCCGCCAATGTACCACGGATTGGCTTTGTTCTGCGCGTAATCGCGCCGGGGTGCGATTTGCTGGTGGTCCCGAAAACCGCCTTTGCTTCGGCCACGCGATCGGGCTGCCAGATATCTTCTACATGCAGGACTGCCAGCATTACGCCTTCAGCGTCACGCAGGGCAACTTTGCTCGATCCGGAAGTAAGTTTTTTCGCGAAGTCTTCGGTTACATCCAGTGTGATCGGCATGGGCCACAAAAGGCCGCTGGCCAGTTTCATGTTGTGGCTGACGCCTTCGTAGTCGGCTTTGTTCATAAAGCCGCGCAGGGGAGAAAAACCTCCACTCAGTAGCAGTTCGACATCACATATCTGCCGGGGAGTCAGGTCCCAGGACAGCCATTCGCGGGACTGGGACTTCAGTTGTTCCGCATGCTCAGGTTGGACTATAAGGTTTACTAATTCTCCGCCGTGCGGTGAAACCAAATGGCTAGTGGACACAGTCAATTCCTTATTCCTCCAAAGATTTTGAGATGTTATGTGGAGCTTCTGGCCGGGTAGGCGATTACGCTTAAACTTCGGAAGAGACTTGGAAACCCGCCACAATCGTGGCCAGAACACTACTCTAGAGACAACAACAGCATCGGGGACAACAACAGTTACATCGCTGGTGGGAAACTAACATTGCTTTGCCATTGTATCCAAAATCACCGTCCCGCACCACTGTTTACCGGCGTTCAATAGCAGAATTGTGAAGCTGGCATTAATTTCTCGTGGAACCTTTGCGGGTTGTGGGGTGTCTTTGCCCAATAGGGTGTTGCCAACTTAAGGAAGATCCATGCTTGAAGCCTGCGCACTCACCAAGACCTACGCATCCGTGCCGGCGGTAGAAAACATCACTTTCAATTTGTCTCCAGGACAAATCCTGGGATGTCTTGGCCCGAATGGATCGGCAAAAGCACCACAGTAAAAATGCTTGCCGGATTGCTCCAACCTACTCGCGGTCGGGTTTTGTTTGCGAATAAGGACATTCACGAGGATTTGGTGGGCTACCGAAAATGTCTGGGATATGTGCCTGAGGAGCCGAACCTATATCCCTATCTGAGCGGATACGAATACCTGGAGATGGTGGGTCTGTTGCGTGGCATGCCGGCAAAGCGAATCCGGAAAAGAATGGAGGCCATGCTCGAGTTGTTTAGTCTCCATTCCAGCCGTCACGCTTCCATGTCGTCGTACTCAAAAGGAATGCGGCAACGCATACTATTGATCTCTGCCCTCATGGATGACCCGAAAATCCTCATTTTCGATGAGCCACTTTCTGGATTGGATGTAACTTCAGCTTTGATTTTGAAAAACCTGATAAAAGCCATGGGCCAGCAGGGAAGGGCGATCTTTTATTGCTCGCACGTACTGGAAGTAGTGGAACAAGTTTGTTCCCATCTGCTGATTCTCCGCAAAGGAGAAGTCGTTGCCTATGACGCAACCAGCGCAATTCAGAATGACCGCTCAACCCTGGAGAGCCGATTCATGCACCTGGTGGAGGCTGGAGATACGGAGAAAACTGCGCGCGACATTCTCAGTGTCATGGGTGAGGCGTGACCATTTCATTCCATTTCCTGAAGAAGAAATGGAGGGAGCAATCGCAGCGGCCTTTCTTCCGGCTGGTCAATCTGTTCGTTGGGCGCGCCTTCCATGGCGCCGGTGATAGAGAAAACGAAGAACTGGATTTCAGCTCCGGACTGATTCTGTCTTTGCTGGCCCTGCCGGGCGCTTTTTACTTCGATTTTGATGTTCGATAAATACGGGTCATTCCTGCAATGGATGAGCAGGCACAATCGCTTCGACGTGCTCGCAATCGCATTGCCGGACGAATATTTTCTGATCATGCCTCTCTATGATGGTGACGGTGTTGTGGCGGTATGGCGATGGGACAGCATTTTCCCTGATCGCCGTGACTACGCGAAACTATGCCTCTGCCGATTTCCACGCGGACTATTTTTCTGGCCAACCTGCTAGCAATTTTTCTTGTAGCCGGAGTCCTGGCGCTGGACGTCAATCTAGTGTCAGCATTCTTATTCCATTTGTCGCAACCGCATCACAAGGAAATTTTTATTTTTTGTGCATTTCACCGAGGTGCATGCGCTTGTTGTTTGACC
>CAWBXL010000078.1:0-5643 GCA_963792305.1 uncultured Acidobacteriaceae bacterium
GATGTATTGCTACTTAAAATCATGTGCGCTCGAAGAAGCCGCAATTGCGAGTGTATTCCTCTCCGGCCGCCCCTTTCCCATCTGGGAAGAAACCACTCTCCAAGTCGGCGGAACGATGTTATGGCGTACTGTAGCCGAACTAGCAGGAAAAGACGACAAAGATTTGTCGGCCTCCTACAGAAAACTAGGTGACTTGGGGGCCGTCGCAGGAGCAGTTCTCCCCGAACGAAAAGCGACCCTGAAGATCGCCGACGTAGAAGAATTCTTTCGCAAAATCGCCGCGGTCCGCGGCCCATCCGAGAAAGGAAAACTGGTCCACGAATTACTAACCCGCGCCACTCCGCTAGAAGCCAAATACATCGTAAAAATCATGACTGGCGACCTGCGCATCGGCCTGAAAGAAAGCCTGGTGGAAGAAGCCATCGCCAAAGCCTACGGCACGACTTTGCCGGAAGTGCAACGCGCCAACATGTTGCTGGGAGACATCGGCGGAACATTAAGGCTGGCCGCAGCGGGAAAACTGAATGAAGCGCGCATGCGTCTGTTCCACCCGTTCGGCTTCATGCTGGCCAGCCCCGCCGAAACCTCCGAAGATGCGCTCAGCTATTTCGAAAACGCATCGGTCGAAGACAAATACGACGGTGTCCGAGCGCAAGCGCATTGCTCGGGAGAAACGGTCCGTTTTTTCTCGCGCACGCGAGACGAGATTACCGAATCATTCCCCGAACTCCCAGACACGCTGACCGGTCTGCCGCAAGATGCAATCCTCGACGGCGAAATCGTGGCCTGGAGCTATCTGTCCCCAGAATCCGAAGGGTCGGGCCGCGCGCTTCCCTTCAGCGCCCTGCAACAACGGCTGGGCCGCAAGAAAGTCAGTGAAGAACTGATGCGCAAGGTTCCAGTCGCCTACGTGGCATTTGATGTTCTCTATGCCGGGGGGCAGCTACTGCTTGATCGCCCCATGAAGCAGCGAGGCAAAATTTTGGAACAACTGCTGTCCGCGCGGCAGCCGATGCAAAAGCGCTCACGCCAGGCGCAGCACGCGCTCGTCTTCGATACAGATGACGAGTCGTTGGCCCAAGCTCTTCGAGCCCCTGTGTTCAATGTCTCCTCACCCGGCGAACTCGACCAACTCTTCGAAGCTGCGCAAGCGCGCGGCAATGAAGGCTTGATGATCAAAGATCCTGAGTCGCCATATACGCCTGGCCGCCGCGGCAAATCATGGCTCAAGTTAAAGCGCGAGCTGGCAACTTTGGATGTGGTCGTCACGGCGGCTGAATATGGACACGGAAAGCGTATCGGTGTCCTCAGTGATTACACCTTCGCGGTGCGAGATGGCGACAGGTTGGTAAATATTGGCAAAGCCTATTCAGGATTGACCGACGTCGAGATCGCAGAAATGACCAAATGGTTTTTAGAGCACACCCTCGAAGATCAAGGCTTCCGCCGCATCGTGGAACCCAAAATTGTGCTTGAAGTGGCCTTCAATAACATGATGCGATCAGAACGACATGAAAGTGGCTACGCGCTGCGGTTTCCGAGAATTGTGCGATTGAGGCCGGATAAATTACCCGAGGATGCAGATACGGTTGGGCGAGCGCGGGAGATTTACGAGAACCAAACTAAATAAAAAGCCCCGCACGAGCGGGGCTTTGTGGAACTCTCAGTGCCTGAGATTACTGGGCACGCTTGCCAAGCATCATCAGGCTATGCTGCTCCAAGATTGAAGTCAAGATATCGAATGTTGTTACTGGACGGCAGTGTGGAGGACAGGGGAATCGAACCCCTAAGGCTGCGAACAGCCGTCCAACGCTTGGCAAGCGTAGCTCAGTACCCACACTGGGAGTGTCCTCCAAAGCTACGTCCTGCCCTAAGTGTTGTACTGGAAGCTAACTGAGACCTCTGTGATGTGCATCACAATCGGAAAATTTCCATTCCCATTTTGGGAACATCAATGGCTATGCTCATGCTGCTCAGCCACGGGAATCACGCACCCGTGCGCCACTTCACATGCCACATTCTCAAACTGAATGGTGGTATGGCTGATGCGAAACTGGTGGAGCAACCGGTCTTTCACATCCCGTAAAATCCGCTCACTCACCGAAGGTGGAATGTCAGCAATGGAAATATGTGCCGACAGCGCATGTGTCTCCGAACCAATGCTCCACACATGCAGATCGTGGACATCATTCACGCCATCAATTCCACAAATCTCGGTACGAATACGATTCAGGTCCATACCGCGCGGCGTGCCTTCCAGAAGAATGTTCAGCGTCTCGCGGATGATGCCAAACGCCGACCACAGAATCACCGCGCCAATCGCGAGAGAAAGAGCAGAATCGATCCACCACTGGCCGGTTGCCATGATGGCCCAGCCGCCGACAATCACCGCCGCAGTAGAAACCGTGTCCCCAATCTCGTGCAGTAAAACGCTGCGCAGATTCACGTCGTGGCTGGACTTGTACAGCATCAGCGCAATTGCGCCGTTCATAACCACACCAGCGGCCGCTACGATCATCATGGTCCCAGCATGAACATCCTCAGGAGCCCGCAGCCGTTTAATGGCCTCGTAAAAGATCAGGAAGGAAAGGACGACTAAAGAGAGTGCATTGATCAGTGCTGCCACCACACCCGCGCGGTGATAGCCAAATGTCTTAGTGGAGTTTGGTGGACGGCCCTGGAAATAAACCGCCACGAGTGAAAGCAGCAAAGCCAAAAAGTCTGAAAGGTTATGCCCGGCTTCAGACAGCAACGCCAATGAATGCGCCCGAATCCCTGCCACCACCAGCAGCACAATGTAAGCAGCCGTCACCAGCAGAGATATACGCAGGACCCGCATTGGACTACTGCCGTGATGGGCGTGGACATGCACTGTCTTTAGTTTATGGATGCAGGAAAGCCTCTTCAAGATGGAGGCCCCGCGAAGTTAAGCCTTTGTAACCTATTGAACCGGCTCTGCCACCTTTTTCGGCAAATTCCATCTAATCAAATAAAATACAGACTGGAGTCTAACCATGGCCAAAGCCACATTTGCCGCAGGCTGTTTCTGGGGAGTCGAAGCCACGTTCCGCCAGCTTCCCGGCGTAACTGCCACCCGCGTAGGTTACATCGGCGGGAAAACTGAAAACCCTACTTACAAAGAGGTCTGCACGGACCGTACCGGCCACGCCGAGGCGGTAGAAGTGGACTACGATCCCGCGAAGATTTCCTACGATAAGTTACTGGATGTTTTCTGGGAGAACCACGATCCCACGCAGCTTAACCGCCAGGGACCGGACTGGGGCACACAGTATCGCACCGCGATCTTTTACCATTCACCCGAACAGGAAGCTGAAGCCAAAGCTTCGAAGGAAAAGCTGGAGAAGTCACACCGATTCAGCAAACCGGTTGTGACGCAGATTGTTCCAGCAGTGACGTTCTACGAAGCGGAGGATTATCACCAGCAGTATCTGGAAAAGCGTGGGCTGAGCAGCTGCCACATTTAAGTGGTGGAAATGTCGTTCTTTATTGCCTTGCCGGATGGATCGCGCGGAAAGTTATACAACATTAGTGCGATGCTCGAAAGGTAAAATGGAATTACCTGTTGCAGGGTGAAACCGATAAACCGCAACACAAAGCCGTGGAGGCCTACGGCGAGGCAAAACATAAAAACCAGCACATATCCAAACCGCCAACGCGCCAACGTTGGTTTGTTCTCAGAGTCCTGCGCCAACGTCACTTCAGAACGCAGGATAAATTTACGGCGTATTACAAAGATGATTACAGCCTCTGTCATTGCTAAAATTGCTATCGCATTAAAAAAGACTCGATTAAGTGTAGCCGCAGAATGTGGATGCAGCCATTCCGGCAGATATACATACATTACTAAAGCAGCCAACATCGCCAGATGAACCGTGCGCAGCATCCGCAATGAAGACTTCATGTCTATAGTTTCGCTTAAAATCAACGTGAAGAATCTACGATCCGGTAATCTTCATCCGTAACTCTTCCGGCACCCGTTTCTTGATCTCTGGAGGCAGCCGGTCATGCACATGACGCGCCCCAATCTTGGCCGCATCGACCAAAGCCATCGGCGCCGGAGTCGCCACCGCCACCACCAGCCAGATCAGCGCCGAAAAAGCAAACCCCGCCAGATGCGCCCAGCTCCAACCAAAAAGTGTGGCGCGGCCCAAATGGCGAATCACTCCAAAGCCAACAGAAAGACTGCGGCAGAAACCGAGGCCAAAGCAATCAGGGACACATCGATCGCGCGATGAATGGTCTGCCGGGACTGGCAGAGTTCGCAACTCGGAAAGTGCTGTTCGTAGTCGCCGCGCATCTCTGGCGCCAGGCCGGAAATGTCATATCGCCAGCCCGCCAGAATTTTTCCTACAACCGGATCCACACACTGATTCATAGTGGCTACAGCTGGATCGGCTGCAGCGGCTCCGATTGCGTCGCCAGCAGATACCCGATTCCGCAGCAGCGTCTGGCGGGAACCCAGGGCATTTTCCGCCGCGTCTCCGTGCCAGCTCAGGATGGTTGTTCTGCTCGGAAAGATGCGCTAGCACCACGTAAGATGCATCTCCCATCATAATCGGAGCGAAAGAAATCAGCGAGAGCGTCATTCGAAAGATGCCCGACCCGGCTCATAACCCGCTGTTTAACCGACCAGGGATAAGGCCCTCCCCGCAGCATCTCAACATCATGATTCGATTCCATCACCAGCACATCGCAGCCGCGCAGGTGATCGCTGATACTGACCGGCACGTAGCCCAAATCAGTCGCGAATCCCAGTTTGACACCTTCCGCTTTGAAGGTGAATCCCACCGGATCGGCGGCATCATGCGGGATGGTAAACGGCAGTACCGCAATGTCTCCGATTTGAAAGCATCGTCCCGAGGAAAAAAACTTCCAGCTCGCCCGGTTGGGGGAGTTCGCCGGCGTCATCGCGCCGGCGATCGTGCCCAGGCATGGTGAGTGGCCTCAGTCATGAAAACCGGAATATTCAGCTTGCGCGCCAGCACTGCCAGCCCATAGACATGGTCCGAATGTTCATGGGTAATCAGAATGCCGCTAAGGGAATGCGGGTCTTCTCCCAGGGCCTTCATGCGCTTGAAAGTCTCGCGGCAGGAAATGCCGGCGTCCACCAGCACGCGCGTGCGTGAGCTGCTGACCAGCGCGGTGTTGCCGCGGCTGCCGCTAGCCAGCACTGTTAAAGAGACACCCATGGGCGAAGCATACCTTCCCAGCTGTGGAAAAAGAATAACTTTTTGACCGCCCGAGACTTTTGGGTTAACAGCTCACTGTTTTTCGGTCAGCACGCGGAAAGCACGACGGAACATAGAACCAGCGTAAGCCCCTACTGTGCCGGTGAGAAATCCCAGGGTGGATTCGAAAATCTGTTCTCGCGATGAACGCTCGGTGAAAAAGAAATGCCGCGCCTTGCAGGAGTAAAACGAAAGTTGCCACAAGCAGCATCCATCGCCATGGACGTTGCGGGCGCAAAATTCCCAACAGCATGGTGAAGCTCATCACCACCAATGCCGTCAGCAGCAAATCCCCAAACTTAACTTGCAGCCAGCCCGCCGCAATGCCCAGCAAAGGCGCCAGAGCATAAACCCAACCACCGTCTTGTCCCGCGGAGCCCGCCATTTAGGACCG
>CAWBXL010000079.1:0-18979 GCA_963792305.1 uncultured Acidobacteriaceae bacterium
CTGCCTGCCTCAAGATGCGGATTGCTATGGCCGGGAGCGGCCGCGAAAGAAAGTCATCATTGCTGAGGGATTCTGGATCGGTCGCACCGAAGTGTCGCAGGCAGCCTACACGCGAGTGATGAGTGTCGCTCCCTTCTTCTATAAAGGACCGACACTGCCAGCGGAGCGAATCGGGTGGAGGATGCGACGGCTTATTGCAGTCGGATCGGCATGCGACTGCCCACTGAGTCGGAGTGGCAATGGGCAGCCTATGGGGGAACGGGAAGCTCTGCCAAGGAGCCTCTGGCATCCATTGCCTGGTACGACGCGAACAGCAACGACAGTACCCACTCGGTGGCTACAAAGTTGCCGAACGGGTATGGGCTGTGGGATATGTATGGAAATGTCTGGGAGTGGGTTCAGGATACCGGGAAGGGGCCCGGTGAACATATTCTGAAGGGCGGCTCGTTCTATAACATTGCGCGGGACCTGCGCGTTTCCGGTCGGCTGAGTGCGCCGCCCGATCTCCGTCATCGGGATATTGGTTTCCGCTGCGCTGCATCGGCTTGGCCTCGTCAGGCGTCCTCAAGCAGCGATGAAACGGGCCCCAAAGAATAATAATTTGTCGATGCCGCCCGTCGCATGTTCACTCGTGCCTCACTTGCGAAATTCACTAAAAACGGAATCATGGTCTTTTCTTTTCGCATGGCAGCCCGAGCACATTGCTTGTCGTTCGGCAGTTAATTTTCCATCAGCTTGATTTCCACCGGGGAAACTCATAAATTGCCAACCGCCAGTCGCGGAATTGTGCTCGCTCTGTTTCACCATGACATCAACGCGTCGCGTTGGCCCTTCTATCGTGTTGCCTGCAATCTCCTTGGTCTCAAGCAGGTCATAAACAATGATGGAGCCTTCGGGGAACCTACCGCTTTCATAGCCCTCAAGCGCTTTGTCGTTCGCATAAATATGGTGGATTCCCCCTTCAGTGGCAAAGGCGGCACTTTGGGGTCCGACCAGCACGCTCTTAACGTGGGCCCACTTACGGAATTCTTTAGGAAATAAAGCTGCATCATCGGACTGCGCCCAGAGAGAAAAACTGCAAGCAAATAATGCTGTTAACAACAGCAACACAGTGATCTTCATCTTCGCCTCCATCTCGAGACAGTCTGCGACGTACGGAATGAAAGCGAGAAGCAAATCTTGACGAAGTGGTGAAATGCTATGACGAACTGGACGAATGGAATAGTTAGAATGGATTTGTAAGCGCACTGCGGATGCGCTCACTGTAAGTGCGGCCTGATTGCAGACGCTGTCCCGACTGAAGCTCGATCACAAATTGACCGTGCGTGATGGACCACAGCTGGGCGATGCGGCGGACGTTCACGATATGTGATCGATGAATGCGTAGAAAGAGACGCGAATCGAGCACGGCCTCGATTGTGTTCATGGGTACATGCAGCAGATGGGTTGCTGGGCCCGCGTGCAGGCGGATGTAATTCTGGAATGCTTCGATCCAATCTACTTCGTCGACGGGCACAAAGATGGTGCGCTCGCCGGATCGAACTGCAAATCGTTCGAGGGGCCGTGGAGGATTCGCGACGGCATCGAGCATCGCCACCACCTGGCGCGTGACGTCCTCGTGCGGCACGCCTCGCAGACTGCCGATGGCCCGCTTAAATGAGAGGGCAAAACGCTCCTCAGTGATGGGCTTGAGTAGATAGTCAATCGCCGCGATCTCAAACGCCCGGATCGCATACTGGTCGTGTGCGGTCACAAAGATCACCGGCGGCATGCGCTCGGCTCCAATGGTATTGACGACCGCAAAGCCGTCGGTTCGCGGCATCTGCACGTCGAGAAACACCAAGCCCGGCTTTTGCTCGCGAATGAGCGCGACCGCCTCTCGTCCATTTCGCGCTTCCGTAATGGACTCAACCTGGGGATGACGGCTGAGCAGCAGCCTCAACCCCTCGCGCGCGAGTGGCTCATCATCTACGACCAGGACGCGCAACTTCATTGTGGCCCTTCGGTCGGAGCGGTTCGGATGGGCAACGTGATCGTGACGCGTACGCCGCGAGCCGTTGCAGGCTCGACGTCAAGACGCGCACTATCGCCGTATAACCGAGCCAGGCGCGTTCGTGTATTCGCCAACCCGATGCCGGAGTGGCCAGGTTTGGGAGACACAAGTCCGGGCCCATCATCCGACACGACAAGTGCGAGTGAGCCGTTCGCGCTGCTCGCTCCCACTTCGATGGTCACTGCTTCCTCACTCTGGCCAAGGCCATGGCGAACAGCGTTCTCGACGATCGGCTGTAAAACCATGTGCGGCACGAGTACGTCTGACAGTGCGGGGGCTGACGCAATATGTATTTTCAGCCGGTCCTCGAACCGGACCTGCTCGATTGAAAGGTACAGCCGCAAGAATTCCAACTCGCGCCAAAGTGGCACTTCCTGCGCCTCCACATCTTCGAGCGTAAGACGAAGAAGGTCGCTAAGCCTCGCTACCATAACTTCAGCTTGCGCAGTTTTTTGCTGTTGGATCAAGACGATAATCGCGCCGAGTGTGTTGAAGAGAAAGTGCGGCTGAAGCTGCATCTTAAGGGCGCTCAGCTGCGCCGTTGCCAGCTGTTTTGCCAGCTCAGACGTCTGTACCCTCAGCTCGAATGCTTCCCGCTCACGACTCTTGGCGTTCTTTTGTGACCGATACACAGCCTGAAGTGCGATTACGGCCCAATAGCGCAGAACGCCACCCTGAATGCCGTACGACAAAAACACTCTGATGCCCGTGATAACGGAGGGCTGTGTTGCCGCAGGAAAGACGCCGAGCATCAGCAGAACTGGCACTTCGATCACTGTTGCCAGGACCGAGAACACGGCGCTGAAAACGAGATGCAATGCTGCACTGGCAACTCGTCGCTCCACGGGCCACCTATTGCCGAGCCATAAGACTGCTGGTGTAAGGGCCGCACAGACGTACATGCCCGCCATCCAACCGACAAACACATACTTCCAAGCCACCGGTTGGCCGCGATAGAGTCGCGGCACCGAGTCCTGGGTGATGTAGAAAAGCCCGACGGCAGTCCACGCCAGCCAAAGTCCTGCCATCAGCCGGATCTGCTTGCGTACTCGAGGTGACATCACTGTTTCATTCTGCCACGGGCTAGCTTCAGCCGGGCCAGCTTTTGACGAAGTGGCTCGCCGCGATGACCAACCGCACTCGCCGCAGCCTCAGTCCAGTTTGGCACGGTGACAGGACAGTCGGTCAAAAACTGGTGTCGTCTTCCTCTGCGACTGGGCTAGCATCCGCTCTGTGCCGAAAACAAGCACTGATCTCAGGAGGATGGTAACAATGGCTCGATTGAATATGTGGATCGCGGGAGTGTTGGTAATGATGTTTGCGTTTACGTTCATAAGCGTGGCAGAAACACGTGACATGGAAGCAAGTCAGGTGCCGGGCATTCTCCCAAGCGGGCTGGGCGACGCCGTTGACCGTGACGTGGTGAAAATTCGTGAGGCGACGGCCAAGTTTCAGACGAGCAAAGCAGCCGAAGAGGCCGGGTATAAGCTGGCAACTGGTTGTGTCCAACATCAACCGGCGGGCGCGATGGGCTACCACTTTAACAACCAGGCACTATTCGACGCGACACTCGACGTCGAACATCCGGAAGTGCTGGTTTACGAGAAGCGGCCGGACGGCACCTTTCAGTTGAATGGAGTTGAATTCTACGTGCCAGCATCCTCGTGGACGTCTGCTGCGCCCCCGCGCATTATGGGGCAAGAACTCAAGACGGCACCTGGCCTGGGCTTCTGGTTTCTGCATGTCTGGATATGGAAGCGCAGTCCGAGCGGTCTTTTTTCAGTTTGGAATCCCGATGTTAAATGCGAAGACACCTCATCAATGAATCATCATTAGATAGCTGGGCGGTGGCCGACACAACGCGGTATTCGTTGTGTCGAGTATTTTGAGATCTAAACACGATCACACTTAAACCCATTCAAGCTAAGACCGGGCTTAATGGGCTACCGCTTCTAGTAAATTGCAAAATGACATCGTCGCCTTTCAGGTGGTAGCCTTTCCCGACAATTCCACTTGGGGGTTCTTCGATGGCTCACTCACGCCGCACCTGGATGAAAACCGCCGCCATGGGCTTGGGCGGATTGCTCGCGAGCGAGCGCAATCTTGCCGCGCAGCCGATGAACCACGGCTCCGCTTTGGCCGACCCGCGCGACGAGATCAAGATAACCGGACTTGAGATCATTCCCGGTCCACTCGCTGCGCAGCATCTTCGTCAAGATGCACACAGAAGCCGGAATCACTGGCATCGGCGAGGGCACTGTCGAAGGACGCATTCCCACCGTGATGGCGGCCATCAAGGAGATCAAACCTTACCTCATCGGCAAGGACGCACGCCGGCCGGCACACCACTGGCAGGCAATTTACAGGCACGCGTTCTATCGCGGCGACATCGTTCTCACATCCGCGCTAGGCGCGGTTGATATTGCAATGTGGGACATCAAGGGTAAAGCACTCGGGGTTCCAATCTATGATCTTTTGGGAGGCCCAACGCGCGATCGCATCAAGTTATACGGGCAGGCCGAGAGCGTCGAAGAAACTCGGTCCCATGTTCTTGCCGAAGGCTATCGCTCGATGAAGACTAGCGTCTCGACCACACGAGGCCGGCTGTCGCGCTCGTCCGAGAGCCCGTACTACATTGACGGCTTTGTCGAAAAAGTTAAGGCGATTCGCGAGCTGGTCGGTCCCGACTTCGACTTAGGGATTGAGATGCACGGCGAGCATGAGCCGCCCGCCGCGATGGAGATCATCAAGGCGCTCGAGCCTTTCCGGCCCTGGTTCTATGAGGAGCCGATCCAGTTCCAGAACCTGCCTTTGATGGCGGAGATGGCGAAGAAAACGACGTTCCCCTTCGCGACCGGCGAGCGCATGGTGACCAAGTGGCAGTTTCGCGACCTGCTGACGGCGGGCGCGGCGCAATTGCTGCAGCCGGATGTCACGCACGTGGGCGGCATCACCGAGTTGAAAGCGGTGGCCACGCTCGCGGAAGCCTTCTATGCAGATATGCTGCCGCACTCCAAGGAAGGAGTGGTGGGCTTCGCCGCCTCCATGCACGTTGCGGCGTCGATTACGAACTTCCTTGCGCACGAGGTGCCGTCGCTGCAGGCGGTGAAAGGAGGCTCGCCCAATGTGCAGCGCAGCCCCATGGGAAAGAGCTACATCAAGAAGCCGTTCGTGATGACCGAGGGCAACATTATCCTGAAGGGCAATCTGGACGGGCCAGGGCTCGGCATCGAGCTCGATGAAAACCTCATCGATAACGAGCGCGGTATTCCGGAATGGAAGTTTCCAGAGATGTGGGATGGAGTCGACGGCTCCGTACGCGACCATTAAGATTTGCAAAGCTTCAGCGCGGTTGTCGTGTGGAAAATTAGCTAGAGGACTTATTCTCAAATCCCCACTCAAGCCAAAACCGGGCCCTTCGACAGGCTCAGGGCAAGCTTTGAATGCGCCGCCCGGCCCTGACGGAAGCCATGCTTGGGAAGTTCTTGCGAGGACTTCAATCTGCCGCCGAAGTTCCCTTACTCGCAGCAAATCGAAACACAATCTCTTCAGCTCTGGGTATACACGCGGCAGGGCCGCGTTCCGCTATACTGTTTCGGATGGATATTGAGCGCATCATCAATGACATCGAGCAGCTTGAGGAGATGTTTGAGAGTCCCGACATTAGACCATTCAGGGAAGCCGACATCTTTGCTGCAAATCGAAGGCACGATGAAGCCCTCGCATCAAGCCCCTGGTTCCGGCTGTGGAAAAGCTATGGCGTTTGTTGCCGCACTGAAGCCCCTAGAGTTCGACTTCCTGAATAACTGAGGTTTCTCATCTATATCCTTGGGGAAAACTAGGGAAGTCGTCACCCCGTCAACCGTAAATTTGATCGGTGCTTTGTCCGACTTCGATGATGTAACCGTCGGGGTCGCGGATGTAGCAACGGATCTCGCCGTATTTGGGGATTGGTTCCGTGATGAATTCGGCCCCTCGACTTTTCCAAGATTGATAGCAGGCTTGAATATCCGCAACGCGGAAATTCATAAAGCTGTTGATGTGATTCGGGTCAGGGACGCTTAGCGTTACCGTCGGCTTGTCCGGGGTCGGCCCACCTCCAACGTTTAAAATCATCCAGATATTCGCAAGCTGAAGGTAGGCAGGCGCGTTGCCATCACCCATGCTCAAAATACGAGCGCCGAAGACCTTTTCGTAGTAGCGGGCCGATCGTTGAATGTCGGTGACGGTGAGAAAATGCGCGATGCTGATCCCCTCTCGTGGGGGCATTTCATAGCTCTTGTGTTCGATCTCTACGCTGCTCATGGATGAGTCCTCTCGGTACGGTGCTCATTAACAAATACACTGTCTGGGGCTTAGAAGCGCAAAGCTCGGCAAGATGTGGACTTGGCGGGTGGCCCACTTCTTTATCAAACTATTACTCTCGAAACGAAAAGTAAACTTTCAAATCTTGCTGATAGCACTCTTGATGATCATGGTATAGGTGTGGATCAAAACGCAAGGTCTCTCCACTCCGCGGATCATCGCATTGGCGATGATCTGCTCCGGTCGAGATGACAGGTTTGTTGTGAGGTGTAAATTTTTTACGAGAACTGAAAATTAGCGGGGAAGTCGGCTCACGACTTGAGCGTTGTGCTCGCGGCCGGCGTCTTGTGTGCTTTTGCAGCATGCCCCCATCGGTATGGGCGCACCATGCGGGCAAGTCCGCGGATGCCCGAGGAAGCTGCAAATCTTGTCGGTCGCTTCAGGCGACAAGATATGCTCAAACTTGCAAGCCTGCTGCTCGATTTCCGTCTCACTATCCATGGCGAGACTGTCGGTGAATAACCGTTCAGCCAGCCGGTGGCGCCGAATGATATCCGCCGCCTTCTTGCGTCCCCGCTCGGTGAACTCAACGATCAAGCTGCCATCGCCGATTGAAACTCCGTCCGGCTTAAGCGCGTCATGACAGGGATTTACAAATATTTTGTGATGATGTGGTTCAGGCGGATGGGGCTGCGTGCGCAGCAGTCCCAGCGCAGTCATCTTCTCGACCGCCAGACTCACTGGCAAAGCACCGTGCACTTGCATGTGCTCCAACTCGGCGATCTCGCCGTTTTCTTCGAGCGCCCAAAGCTCCTCGAGTACTTCATCAAACTGTTCCTCATCCGCCATGGCAAAAACTTCCTGTGCAGCGATCTTGCCATGATGCAGTTCAATCCGCCGGTCGGCTAGACGGGCCACAACCGGGTCATGCGTGACCATCACAATGGTCCGTCCCTGCGCATGCAACTCCCGCAAAAGGTGGAGCACGATTTCTTCATTCTTGGCGTCCAGATTCCCGGTAGGCTCGTCCGCCAGCACAATCTTGGGATCGTTGATTAAAGCGCGGGCTATGCAAACCCGCTGCTGCTCGCCACCCGAAAGTTGTGAGGGGAGATGATGTGCCCGTTCCTTTAGCCCAACTTTTTGCAGCGCATCCAACGCTTCCTGCTCATCGGTCATGCTGTGGAAGTACTGCGCCAGCATGACATTTTCTAAAGCCGTCAGGTAGGGAATCAGGTGAAACTGCTGGAACACAAATCCAATCTTGTCGGCACGCACCCGGTTTAATTCCGCGGTGGACATGTTGGCAACATTCACGTCATCCAGCCAGATCTCTCCCGAGTCCGGACGATCCAGGCAGCCGATTAAATTCACCAGCGTAGATTTCCCTGAGCCGGAAGGGCCCATGACCGCAACCCACTCGCCCTTTTCCAGATGAAGCGAAAAGTCGTCAAGCGCACGAATGCTGCCGCCCGGAGCTTGCGCCCGCGCAGGATAGAGCCGGCTGACATGTTCGAGCCTGATCATTACTCCCCTCGTAAGATCGTAGCAGGTTGCACCCGCCGCAGCACTGAAATTGGGGCGATGGCGGCCAGCAAGGCAACGCCGATTGCACCAATCAGAACGACCGGTAGTATCTCTAATCTTGGGGCGACTGGAGCATTGAAATTAGTACGCCCAATCCACGCGGCGATGCCGACTCCAATGGCAAATCCTGCTATGGCGCCTACTGCCCCTAAAGCAGCCGCCTCAGCCGCAAAAAATCCGGTCAAGAGGCGTTCTGATGCCCCGAGCGCCTTCATGATGGCGAAGTCACGCCGCCGGTCAACCACCCAGCCAATCAGAGTTGCCAGCACACATAATGACGACGTCAGCACAATCAGTACTGCCGAACTTAATAGTGTTGCTCGTGTTTTGCCCATGACTCGCGCTTCGCCTTCGACGATTCTGCGTACCGGACGCACGTCTGCGTCGGGAATCGCGGCACTCAGCTTTTGTAGCGCGTCTTCAATTTCTTTTGCGCTGCCCGATACCGCGATCTCAATTGTGGAAGGCTGCATCCCCGTCCAGCTCGCAAAATCTGTTAACGCGATATAAATGCGGCTGTCTTCATCCGCCCCGGTCTGCAAAGTTCCGGAAGGAATAATGTGGATCGTGCGCCCCTGAAATGTCAGATCAACCGGCTGCGTGCCGATAGCAGTTTGCGCCCGTAAACCTACCAAACCTTGTCGCGGAGCCCCAGGCCATTTGCTGACCTGCCACCAGCTATTCAGTGTGCGCGCTTTGGCGAAATCGGTCCCCGCCACCACGACAGGCTGTCCTGACGCAGTGTGCGCCACGACATAGCCAAATGGGACGGCCACACCATGTCCCGCGACGGCAGTATTGACCGCAGCCAGAGCATCAGCAGGCAAAGTTTTTCCATTTTTTGCCAGTAGAACGATGTTCGCGCCGTAGCTGCGGAATTCTTTTTGCAGTTTGCTTTGCACGTCGCCATATAGATTCAACATCGCCGTAGCTGTAGCCGCAGCAACAACCATTGCTAACAGGGCCGACGTGGCACGTCCGCGCCGCCGCACCGCGGCCCGAACCAGCATGCGCAGGAACATAGAGCTGTGTGGACGTCCCGCCCGCCGCTCCGCCAGGGGAAGGGAACTCACGCTTCACCTCGCAATGCATAGACAGGATCGAAATTCATAGCCCGCAGGATTGCAGCCGCGCTTCCTGCAAAAGTAACAATCACGGCAATCGCCAAGATAAGTGGCAACAGCACTGGCTGAATGGAAATGTTTGATCCGAAAATGGTGTACCCAATTTTGTGGGCCAACATTGCGCCCCCAGCAAAACCAACAGCTCCGGCGATCAACGCCAGTAGAGTCGCTTCCACAAAAAACAATACGGCAATCGTCAGTTTGCCGGCGCCTAAAGCCTTCATCAATCCGACTTCGGCGCGGCGTTCAAAAATCGCAGTGGCCATGGCGGATGACACAGCCAGCGCCGACGCAACCAGCGCAGCCAGCGTGATCAGCAGCATCAGCCCTTTGATCCGCGATAGCACCGTACCTTCGCTCTGCGCCACCTGCCGAATCATCTCCGCATGTGAGTTTGGAATTGCCTCTTGCAGTTGATAAGCGATGGACTGAACGTAAGGCGAACAATACCAGCGATCGTACATGGCCGGGCTCAGCGATTTGGGATCGCGACGGGCCAGCTCGTCTTCCGGCTTAGTAAGAGCGCTCACATAAATCTGGCGTACAGCACCGTTCCGTCCCAGAAGATGTTGCGCCAGCGAGATAGGAGCGACGACCTGCCGATCTTCATTTCCACCGGTGGAAAGAATGCCCGCGATGTGGTGAGACTCGCCAGCAAGTTCAACTGTTTCTCCGACCTTATAACCAGCCGTTGCCGCCAAAGCGTCGCCCACCAGGACATCCTGCGAATCATCGTCAGGCCAAGCGCCCTGAACTTTCCACCACGGATGCGTCCCACGCACGCCAGCGGTGAAACTTTCCTTTCCGTATGTCAGGCGTTTGGAAAAATATGTCCCTAGCAATGTGACTTTGTTAGCGTTCTCAAGCTGCACGCTCACCGGCAGCATGGGCGCAATCCCCACAATATTGTTTCGCCAGAACATGCCTTTGATTTTGGGAATGTCAGCTTCGTTCAGATATCCGCCATCACTCGGCGGTTTAAGATTGATGCCGCCAATCACCACATCCAGTGAATCTTCCTGCGGCGTAACTACCAGATTCGCGCCATAGCTGCGCAACTCCCGGCTGATTTTGTCACCGATGTCGGTGGCCACCCCAATCATCGCCGTGGCCACGCCCACACCCAGAGTGATGGCCGCGCCCGCCAGCAGCTTGCGGCGTTTCTGTCGCCGGAATGATTCGTAGACCAAGCGTACAAACATGATTATTTCTGGAAGAGTGCGGTCTTGGCCGCCAGGTCGGCTTCTTGAATGATAACCGCGTCGGAGGTCACTTGCGCGGTCAGCGGCACAGGATTGCACCCGCCGCCGGTTCCAACGGATTGTGGATTGATGGGCGCAGAGCAGTTCTTGCAAACCACGCCAGTAGAGGTCTTGTAGAAGCCAACCGCACCGCAGATTTCGCACGCGTCAAAGACCGTGGCAATCTTTCCATCCGGTTTCTGGTAAAGCCAGAAACGTATCTCGACCCCATTCTCAACCGCGGAAAATCGATGCAGGTCACCGTCTGAAACTTGTGATAAGGGAATACGAGCTCTCCCACCGACAAACGTAATGCTGGCCGCCGGAGAAAGTTGGCTGGTGGTCTTGGCGTAGATGAACTGCGCCGTCACCAGCAAAATGAAGACAAAGGAACTTCCATAGACAGAAGCCATCCAAAGCCGTTCGCGACGCACACTCCAGGCAGCTTTCCGGCGCGCCGCAGCGGAGTCTTCCGCCGGCGCGGGTTGTCGCCGCTTCATTTCAAACAGAATCATCAGCGCAGCCAGGGCAAAAATAGTAATGAAGAAGAACAGATCATTTCGTACGATCGGCCCAATGATTGCCATCTCTCGTTTGGAGGAGGGAAGTACTCCATTTTCAGAAAGCTCGTGTAGCCCTGAGACAAGCAGCTGTACCGCAACGAAAAACAAAATAACTGTCGTGACCCGGAAGAACTTCTGCAAATTCACCCGCACACTGCCTTTTACAAACATCACGCCAAACAAAATGGCGATGCCTACACCAAGCAGCGTCCCCAGAAAGCTGAGTAACGCACTGGTATTCAACGACACTGCGCCAAGAATCAGTACTGTTTCCACCCCTTCGCGCAGCACCATCAGGAAGATAAACGCGAATATCCCGAACTGAGAACTCTGCCCGGCCAGCGTTTCCAGCTTGCCTTCAATCTGGCCCTTGAGTTTACGTCCGGTGCGCATCATGAAGAGGACCATGCTCGCCACGAAGACGGCAGCGGCCAGCATGATCCAGCCTTCAAAAATGTCCTGGTTCCACTGTGTGCGGGAGAGCAGGACCGCCACTCCGATACTCCCCAAAAACGCGGTTGTTAAAGCCAAATAAACGGATTTACGCAGATCGGCCCGGCCGATCTTGGACAGATAAGCGAGGGTGATCCCGACGATAAGGGCTGCTTCCACCCCTTCCCGGAGAGTGATAATAAAAGCTTCAAGCATGATTGGACGGTAGTTGCATCTAGTTGCAACTGGATTGCAACAAGATGGCTAAACTAAGAATATTCCTTCTATGAGAGTGCGTCAATGCAGGTATAACCACAGAACAAGCGAATTATTCCCTTCGTTAAAACATTCATTTGACGGTCAATCTAAAAAAGACAACGGGTCACAGTAAGTGCAAAAACTTCTGCGCCTCGGATAAGCGCGGGAACAACTTCTCCTCTGCCTGAAACTCCGCCGAATGAACACATCTGCGGCTGCCTCGCAACTTCACGGGATGCTTCAAGTGCAACATTTCGTGATACACGATGTACTCGGTCACAAAATGCGGTACCCGCGGATGATCAAACACCCGGCTGATCACAATCGCATTGTGCGCCGGATCATAGTGTCCCAGACGATTGCGGGCACGCCCCCGGCTCCAGGTCATGCGTGGACGAGCCAACAGTCCGTGGAAAAAGCGCGTATTCAAATCCTCGAAAATATTTTCCAAGTCATACGTATGTCCTCGAGCAGAATCTAGATGTTTACGTCCGCGGATCTGCTGCACCAGGTGAGCTTTGCGGCTCAAGTCATGCCCGGAAATATGCCGCCGGTAGCGCGTCGAATGCTCCCGCTCAATCGGTTTGCGGTACATCTTAGCCAGAAGAATGTGAGCAATCGCCCGCAAAACCGGCTCGGGCGCACCTTCCAGCAAATCGGACACTCTCACCAGCAACCTGCCTTCGCGCAGACGAATAGTGTTGTTGATATTGGCAAAGGCGTAAAACTCAACTTTAATTTCCGGCAGGGCAGAATGCGGCCGCAGTTCGCGGTAGCTTTGCTGAACAATATTGAGGAGGCGCTCCTTCATTCTCTAAAAGACTAGCACGCGCTGCTTGGTTTTCTCAGTGTCCTCTGCGCTCCTCAGCGATCTCTGCGTTTTAAGATTTTGATTTCCTGGGCAGGTAAACAAAAACCTTAAAATGCAAAATACGCAGAGCCCACGCGGAGGCCGCGGAGAAGACATTTCATCACTTGCTTTCTAATTTCTCCGATGTAAAATCAGTCGCAGTTTCCCTCCAACATAGCCGACCCCCAAGAAGGATTGTGACCGTGTCTGCGAATTCTCCGTCGAAGCTCAAGCGTTATAGCGTGTTTACGCTGGTTAGTCTTGTCGTCTTCTTTGCCGCAGTGATTGTGATTTTCACCATACACAACAGCCTTGAAGTGCCAAAGATCGAAAGGCCCGCGGAAGTCGCATGGCTCCCGCAAAACTGGACCGAAGACCAGCGTCAACGCTATTACCACACAGCGCAGGGAAGTGATCTGTTGCCCTATGCCTGGTTCCTTGCGATGGAGCAGCCGAAGTTCACCGTAAAGGGCGCGCCGCTATTTCGTGAAGATAGCTATATGGAAGGCTTCGGTTTTATTCCCGACCGTTCGTTTGATCACAATCCAGATGCTTTGCCCGTCGGTTTTGCCCGCGATGAGCGTTTTGTCGATCCCTACACCGGTCAAAAAACGGTTGTGCTGGGCATCACCTGTGCAGCCTGCCACACTGGCGAATTATTTTATGGCGGGAAGGCCATACGCCTTGAAGCCGGCCCCTCGCTCATTGACCTGCAAAAATTCACCGAGGCGCTCGGTCTTTCCATCACTTGGACCTACTACGATCCGCTTCGATTTAGCCGCTTCGCCAAGAGAGTGCTCGGGCCCGACCACTCCCATGCCGACGCAGTCCTGCTGAAGCGAGCGCTCAAGTACTACCTTGACACCAGCTTCACCGAATTCAAATCCACGATGCACCTGTTTCCAACTCCCGAAGGCTATGGACGCACCGATGCCCTGGCGCGGATCGGCAACTTCGTCTTCGGCACCGAGTTGAATAACAACAAAAACTTGCAAGTCGGCGACGGCCCAGTGAACTATCCGCCGGTATGGGACGCATCCTGGATGGACTGGGTGCAGTACAACGGCTCGATCCAGCAGCCGATGGGAAGAAATGTGGGCGAAGCACTCGGCGTGCGTTCGCGCATCAATTTGATCGGTTATCCCGGAGTGCAATTCGAGAACACCATTCACGTGGACAACCTTCATGAGATCGAACTATTACTAGGCGGTAAGGCCCCCGGAGATGGCGTCTGGTCACCGAAATGGCCGTCCGATATTTTTGGGAAGATTGATCCGGACAAGGCAGCCAAGGGCGAGAAACTGTACAACCAACTCTGCCTGCACTGCCATCAACCGCCAATGTCGTCCGCAGAGGGCAAGAGCCCGAAATATTGGACAAATTTTACCGATAGTGCAGGCCGGCAATTTTTCAAAGTAACGATGATTCCACTGGAGGAAATCGGTACCGACCCGAATGAAGCCACAAATTTCGCCAATCGCACGGCCGACAGTGGGCCGCTAGGAAAGGGAGTTATCTCCGCTAAGGACGGCCTCAAATACATCACGCAAAAATTAATTGATCAGTCCTACGAGGACCTGAAGTTGACAGCGGCGGAAGTGCAGGATTGGAATGGCTACCGCAAAAATGAATTGCTGGCGCCGCTTGCTTACAAAGCCCGCCCGCACAATGGCATCTGGGCCACGCCGCCTTATCTGCACAATGGCTCAGTACCAAACTTGTATGCCCTGCTGTCCCCAGTATCTGAGAGGCCGAAAGTTTTTTACCTGGGAAATAAGCAATACGACCCGGTGAAATTGGGCTTGAATACTGATCCACTTCTGGGAGCTTCAGAGTTTCACACTGATCTACCGGGGAATTCCAATGCCGGTCATGAGTTCAACGACGGGCCAAAAGTCAAGGGCGTGATCGGCCGCAAGCTGTCGGAAGAAGAACGAATGGAGATTATCGAGTACTTGAAGACTCTATAGGATGGAATAGCTGCAAATCTTTTTCGAGGTGCGCCTGTGTCTGCAAAAGAAAGAACGTAAACCCTGCCGCGAGACTGGATGCAGCCATCACGTTACCGGAGAAAAAGAAAAGAAATCTCAAGGCCGTGTAAACAAACTTAAACGAGATTAGACCAAGGGATTCGCAAAAGGGGAATTGTCAGTAAACTACACTCACTTCTTCTTTTTCTTCTTCTTGGCTTCTTCTTCCAGATTCTTCAATGTCTGTTTGTGGTCATCCACCGCGTTGTCCACAGTTTCCAGCGCGTTCTTCAGCGCAAATTCGTACTGCTTGTATTCCTCGAGCGGGACGCCCGCAGCATCACGCAAAGCCAACAGCTTGGACTGGAACTCAGCGTCCGCCTCAATCACCGCCTCCATGGCCTTACGAAAATCATCCTTTCGCTGCACGTACATATCAACATTGTCGTCGAGTTCGTCATAGATATCCAAAAAATCGGTCAGCCAGTCATGCGTGATTTCGCCACGATTGGTTGTTTTAGGATTGGCGCGCGCCTCTTCCATGGAAACCAGGCGTGCCCGCGCATATGCGATGAACAACTTCAACCGCTTATCCGGCTCCATGTTGGCTTCGCGCAGATCATCGATTTCTTTCTGATTGAGAGGGTCATAACGTTTTTGCGCCAGACCCGGCAGGGTCATCAGGAGCGAAGAAAACAACAACACCAGGGACCGCCAGTGTGTCCGCTTCATTTTTTCTTGTCCTTGGAAAACATGCGTGCCAGCAGCTTCGTGCGCAGTTCCTCGAGGTGTTCGGTTGCCGCCTTGACCGGGGCCTGATCGTCAAAGCTTAAAGTGTGCTGAATGTCTTTCAAGCGAGTGACGATCTTGCGGATTTCTATCTCCGCATCTTTCAGTTTTTTGCCCGAGCGAATAGAGGTATCGGTCGCTTTGTCCGCATACTCACCAATCAAGCGGACATCATTGGTGGCTTCTTCAGTCTTTCCTTGCACGTAATGGGCGTCTGCGTCCTTAAGCTGTAGGTGAGCGGCTTTGAGATAAAGCGCGGCTGTTGGTCTAGCGGGGCTGATTCTGCTTGCGTTGCCAACTGCGCCGCGTTTTCCTCCTGCACCGCAAATGCCGCTAGTGATGTCGCCAGCACCAGAAGCCAAATGGCATGAATGCGCATAGTTCGTCGTCCTAAATCTCCCGCCCCGCGAAGGCTACTTCTTTTTCGGTTCAATCGCGATCAGGCGGTGGCGCGCCTGCCACTCCTGCTCCGAATATTTGCCGTTCGCTACCTCAAGAAAATGATGATAATTCTCCGCTGCCGCCTTGGGAATAGGCAAGTTATCATAGGCGGTTGCCCGTAAAAAATAACTCATGGGGATTTCCGGCAAAAACTTGGCCCGGGCTTTCAGCGCCCGGATCGTCAGTTGATAGTCCTTGTTTCCATTGGCTGAAACCGCCACCTGAAACCAGATTCCGGGGACGCAGATGGCAGGGTGGCGGTTTCAGCCAATGGAACAAGCACGATCAATCTACGATCCGGGCGCTGGGTAGCCCGGGCCAAGTTTTTGCCGGATCTGACGAGTTATTTTTTACGGGTAACCGCCGACGACAGACTTGCATATTCCCAAGGCGGCAGCGGAGAATTATCATCATTTTCTTGAGGTAGCGAACGGCAATATTTTTTTTAACAGCGAAGTGGCAGGCGTGCTACTGCCTGATCGCGATTGAACCGAAAAAGAAGTAGCCTTCGCGGGGCGGGAGATTTAGGACGACGAACTATGCGCATTCATGCCATTTGGCTCCTGGTGCTGGCGACATCACTAGCGGCATTTGCGGTGCAGGAGGAAACCGCGGCGCAGTTGGCAACGCAAGCAGAATCAGCCCCGCTAGACCAACAGCCGGCGCTTTATCTCAAAGCCGCTCACCTACAGCTCAAGGACGCGGACGCCCATTACGTGCAAGGAAAGACTGAAGAAGGGACTAATGATGTCCGCTTTATTGGTGAGTATGCCGAACAAAGTGCGACGGATACCTCTATTTGCTCGGGCAAACGAAGGATGCGGAGATAGAAATCCGCAAGATCGTCACTCGCTTGAAGATATTCATAGACTTCAAGCTTTGACGATCAGGCCCCGGTGAGCCGGTGGCCGTGGAGATCGAGATCTGGCCGTCGTCGACGTTGTTTCGAGCCGGTCAACAGCTACGCGTGGTCGTGCAGGGGAGCGACATCATGGTTCATGGGATTCCCAATGCGCCGCATGCGACGTAGAATACACGTAATCGGGTGCGCACGTCATTCACACGGGTGGCGCATATGACTCGCATTTGTTGGTACCCGTTATTCCGCCGCGTGATGTTGGATAACTCGAAGCCCTGGGGCGCATTGCGAATGAAGCGGATTCTGCTACGGCGCTCGTCGTCGGCGAGCTGCGTCGGGGTCGGTTTTCCCGGATTCGCCGGGCGGAGTGTCGCAAGGGTGCTGTCCCGCCGCCGGCATGACGGCGAAGGGCTGGCTGGCGCTGGCCTGAATTCCAGCAGCTCCTGGATGATCCGGGTCTGGGTCCGGGCGTTGCGCTCGATGACCTCCAGTCCGTGCAGCATCTGCTCCGGCGGATTCTGTGTGCGCAGTACCTGTGCCCAGCCGATGATGGTGCTGAGGGGAATGCGCAGATCGTGCGAGAGCTTGGAAGGGCCACGTGTTTGTTTTCTTCCGCGAGGCTGACATCGTGTTGGGCGCGTTCCTCCACGCGCAGCAGCAGCTCGATCTGTTGCTCGAGCGCCGCCCGGCGGGCGCGGGCGCCGATGCCAATGCTGAGAGCTGTCGACACCGCAAATCCCACCAGCGCCCAGCGATCCGCGACCGTCAGGATGGGTGTGTCGAGCGAGCCGCCCCAGGCGAAAGCCGCCGCGCAGATGGCGAATAACCAACCGAGCACCGCGGGGATTGCGCCCAGAGAAGGTGATTGCCAATAGTGCTGGAAGAACGCCATGGCCAGCGCGGTGCCGCTGCCGGTCAGAGCCCGGACCGCGAGCGCAACCAACAGTGCCAGCGCCATGATGGCGAAGGCGAAGAGATAACGTCGCCCGTCTCCCGGCCAGTATCGGCGCACAACCTACCCCGCGAGCCCACGAAGGGCGTGCTACGGCCTCACGGTCGACTTCCTTACGCTCATGGGACAGCTCGTACAAGGTCACAACCAGCATCGACTGTTTCAAGAGCGGTAATTCCAACCCAGCGTTGCGTAACTCTTCCTGAACGGCGAGCAGTATGCCCTCGAGCAGCTGTCCGTTCAGTGGCTCACGTGTACCGGCCTGGTAGGGCTGGGGAGCCGTGTCGCGTACGCCCGGAGCCAGTGCGTCACGCATGCCCCGGCCGGTCACGAGCGATTCGATGCTGGCGCCCGTTTGCTGCAAACACCGCGCGCAGATCCGTCACATTCGGCTCCGACTCGCCCCGCAGCCACTTGCGCACCGCGCCTTCGGAGCGCTCGATGGCCTTGGCCAGGCCACTGGCGCTGCCGTAGGCGTCGATCACCTCTCTCAAGCGCGCTGCGAACCCACTGTTTTCCTGTCTTTCGCGCCTTCTAGTCATAGGACGTCCGTTGTGCCAGTGGCCATGGAGCACTGCAGCACAAATGTAGGGTCACAACTCCTTCGCGACGCGATATCATTACATTAGTAACCTTGAATTCGGTACTAAAGTAACGTAGCGGGGTCAGGCCACGCAAGTCCGCAGCGGGGCCTCCGATCCCTCGAAGGGGGAGAGTGGAGGAGCACTATGGTGGCAGGCAAGTCGATCTCCAAGACGCGGTCGGTACGGAACGAGCTCGGCCAGGTGATATCGCATCTACGTCAGGTCCAGTCGGCGGTTGCGGTAGCGGTGGCGGCTCTCCGGACAGCAGAACTGTGAGCTGGATGAGGATATTGCGACGGTTCTGCAGCGCAGTGTGGGTGAGACCGGTTGCACGAGCAGATCCAGCTGAGGCGGTAACACGGATGGCAGCTAAATGAGTAGGTAGACACATCCATCCGCTATAACGCCGCCATCCACGCATGGCCGGAAGGTGTTGCCTCGGAGCCTCGTAGGCTCAGGTGCACCGTGCTCCAGCGCGCAGGGTGCATGCGAAGTGGCGGGATTGGTAGACGCACTGGATTTAGGTTCCAGCGCGAAAGGCATGAGGGTTCGAGTCCCTCCTTTCGCACCAGAGCCCCTCTTTTAAAACAGAGACAGAGTGCCGCTCAGGCGGCGGCGCAGATCATCAGGACTCCAAGGATTTAAGCAAATGCAGGTTCAATTGTCCGCCACTGGCGGGCTCGAGCGACGTCTGGAGGTGGCTGTTCCCGCCACCGAGGTGGCCTCCCAGGTCGAACAGCGCCTCAAGCAGATTTCGCGTACGGCTCGGTTGAAGGGTTTCCGTCCTGGAAAAGCACCCTTCGCGGTCGTTCGGAAGCAGTTCGGGGACCAGGTGCACACGGAGGTCGTCAGTGACCTCATGCGCAGCTCGTTTCGCGCAGGCCCTGAGCCAGGAGAGCTCACTCCGGCCACCCCACGAATTGAGCAACACCGACGGTACCAGGTAGGCACGCAACATAAAAAAAAAAAAA
>CAWBXL010000080.1:0-5516 GCA_963792305.1 uncultured Acidobacteriaceae bacterium
ACTCACCGGGCCCCCAAAGCGCGGGCGAAAGATCGGTGGCACTGATTAACACAGTGCCCGAAATGTGCGCGGGCGTTTGGGTCGGGGCTCCGTAAGCGCCCTGCAACGGCTTGCATGGAATTCCGTAGTAAGCGGGATCGGCAACCGATTGCGCCAAATAATCGAACCAGCAGTCCTTGATTCCGTGCCCGTCCAGGTAGGCCTTAGTTTGCTTGAGCTGCTGTCCCCAGTCAACGTTGGAGTCCGTCAGGACCTTGTAGGTGTGTGATGGGCCTCCCCAAAGCTCGTTGGAGTAGGGCAGGTAGTAGGGAAACGTCCGCGCGGAGGACACAATATGAAGCACAACCAGAACCGCGAGGGAATAGCGCCAGGTTTTCCCCGAGCGCCCCAGGCTCCAGGCTGCGAACGCGCAGAGAATAATCAGGAAAGGATAGATGGGCAGGATATGCCGCACACCAATATTGAAGTTAGATCTCATCGCGGCCGCAAGATAGATCGCCGGAGGAACGAGCAGAAACAGAAACTCTCTCCATTGTCGCAGGGCCTGGAAGGCAATGGCGACCGGTATCAGCAACAGGAGGACTAGAAATCCCAGAGTTAGTTTGATCAACAACGCCCCGGGAAAATAGAACCACCGGCCGTGGCGGTACACGTTGCCAAAAATGTAAGAGGTCATGTAATTCGGCGTAATGAACACGTCGGCGAGGCCGTAGACATAGGCCTCAGGAAGCAAATGGTGGCTCGCGATTCCCAGCAGCAGCTTTTCTGTACTTGGCTGGTGCAGACCTTTTACGTACGCGTTCAGCGGCGGAGTAAGCGCCTTGCCATTGGGGCGGGCGGCAAAGCGGTAGCCATAGAAAGTCCACAAGACGGCAAACGAAATCACCGCTACAACCAAAAGACCTCCGGCCAGCCGCAAGGCGTGCTTTGCCCTGCCACCTACGGCGAGCTTTGAATCTGTGGAATTGCGCACGACTTCGCCGATTGCCAGCAGCACCAGCGTTGGCCAGATCAGTACCGCAGAAAATTTAGCTGCAAGGGCCAGCCCGGTAGCGAGGCTGAGCAGCAACAATCTAACCGGGGAAGGCTTCTTCGCGTAGCGATAAAAAGCATACACGGCAGCCAGCAAGAACAACGTAATCCCCATATCGGTCGTAATCAGGGAACCGTGCGCGATCAGCGTGGGCTCGAAGACAAACAGAAGCAAGGCCAGCAGCCCTGCTACGCTCCCAAACATTTCGGACGCAACCGCGAAGGTCAGCAAGGCCGCCAACAGTGTCAAAGTAGCCACGGCCATGCGTGCTCGAAACAAAATCGCATCGGCAGTAGGGGCATTCGCGTAGAGGAAGTTGCGGCCACCAGCGAAGCACTCGACTTTGAAAAACGGAACCGGAGAAGGCGGCGGATATTTGAGCGGCATGCCCAGCAGAGGAATCGTCGCCCACAGCTTGACTGCTGGCGGATGCTCCGGATTCACGCCGTAGTCGGCGCGGGTCCAGTAGGTGTATCCGGCCAGGGTATGGCAACCTTCGTCGTAGGCGGCCGATTGCCGGCGCGCGGGAACCACCAATTCGACGGCCAGCACCAGCAGGAGTGCGGTTACTACAAGGGAAACTCGCCAGCGGCGCACAGCGGGCGTGCCGTCCGGCTCAAGCGACTGAGGGGTCTCGTTCAAAACTACCTCCGAAGCAAGATGCGTGTTGCAGATTTCGGATGGGTAAGGTTTATAACTGATGATGGTGTGGAAGGCAATCGAAGAGAATGCCTAGGATAGTGCGCACTTCGGGGGCTCTAGGCTAACCCACCCTGTCGTGCCAGCTTCAGTGCTTCGATAGCTGCGCCTCGTGCCCCAGCGGTGTCGCCGTTTGGCATCACGTGAATCGGAATGTCGATTTGTTCCTCGCGTTGATTCGGCATGCTCACGCGAATCTCCGCCAAAAACCAGCGCTGAAACTCGACGCTCGCCTCTAACGCGCCACCGCCGACGATCAAAGCGTCCGGGTCGAATGTGTTGATCATCTCGTCGAAGAAAAGTCCTAAGGCGTGGGCCTGCACGCGGAAAATTTCTTTGCTCATAGGATCACCTTTATCGGCAAGACCCCGCACCAGCTTGGCCGCTTTACTCCGATCTATTTTCTCCAGATCATGCCCAGGGAAGCGTCCCAGAAAATACGGCAGCAGAGTGTTCTCAATGCCGGTAAGGGAACAGAGCGACTCCAGATCACCAACCCGTCCGCAGTTGCAGCGCGGCTCCATTCCAGCAGTATCGGCGATGCTCTGATAAGGAAGCAGCACGTGGCCCAGTTCTCCGCCGAAGCCGTTTTTGCCCTTCACCACGTTGCCTTCGAGAATGATCCCTCCGCCGTTACCGGTTCCGATGACGGATGAAACCGAAGTTTGCTGCCTGCCAGCGCCAAAAATTGCATAGTGTCCCCAGAGCGCCGCCGCATTGGCATCGTTCAAATACGACACCGGCTTGCCAAGCTTGCGGGCCAATCCCTCGCGGATATCGAACCCAGCCCACAACGGATGCACGAAGTTGGTAGATCCTCGCGCGCTAAGTTGCCCCGCCGCGCTTGCGGGACCAGGCGTATCCAGGCCGACCGCCACCACATCATCGAGCGGCACTCCCACGAAGTCAGTGGCGATCTTGAGCCCATCAGCGATCTGCTGCAAACAAATGTCTGGGCCCTGCTTCGAAAGGGCCGGGTGCTCACGCAACTCTTCGATAAGAAACTTTCCGTCGCCACTCAATAAGGTGTAATTGATGGCGGTTCCCCCGAGATCGATTCCCGCTACGACTTCCACGGCGTTGCTCCTAAGTGTTTGATATATGCCTTGGAAAGATTAGCAGACTGGATGTGGGAAGATTATTTCTCCGGCATCACCAGATTGCGAAAAACCTTCCAGGTGCCATCCGATTGCTTCTGCCAAACAGTTAAATAGCGGTCCACAATGTTCTTCCCATTCGGGAAGTGCGCCTTCGCCTCGCCCCATTCATAAACATAACGCCCTTTCTGGATCGAACCCATACTGACCACGGAAGCCGAGTCGGCCTTACCGAGCTTTGCCATCTCTTCTTTCGTGTGCGCTTCAAGGGCTGTAAGTCCCTCGATGCAGTGACCCTCCGGGCTGCAATCGACGCTGTCGGCGGTATTCCCGGGCGAAAGCATGGCGGCATCGCCTTTCTTCATGGCGTCGATCCATAACTGGTTCCCTGCGTCGATTCCCCGGCGCGCGTCAGCATCAATTGGTTTGCTCTGCGCAAGGCATGTTGAGCAATAGAGCATTAAAAACATCCCCGCTAATTTTCCAATTGCTTTATTTCTCATCGGACGATCCTCCTCTGAATTAAATTGCGAATACTGTCTCGACATCACGGTTCTTTGTGGTTCTCGTAATACCGGCGCGCTTTCGCTCTACTGCCGCAGTCGCTCATATCGCACCAGCGCCGCCGTTTCCCACGGCTCTCATCGAGAAAAAGCCAGCCGCATTTGCCGCCATCGCAGATTCCGATCCGCGCAGCCTTGGGCGAGCACAACAGCGAAAGCGCTTCGCTCGCGAGGACCGCGCATAACTGCTTGGAAGCATGCGACGGGGCAGGACACCATTGACTGGCATTACCACGAAACTCGATTTCGGGTAGAGGCTCATTGCCACACTCACGAATGAAGGCAACATCATGCTTAGAGACGGAGCGTGATGTGGCAACTGCTAACCCAACGCGATAGATCGCCTCACGAAGTTGGATGATTCCGTCGAGCTGCTCCGGATGACTGAGCAGTTCGGAATATGATTTAGGCCCGATCAGGCCGACCTGAGCCGCCCATCGAAGAAACGACTCCCAGTCGCGCAGCAACTCGTCGGGCCGTTCCGCCAGGTGTTCTCCTGCGGTATTGCAGAAATCAAGCGCCAGATGCCCTCCGACCTGATGTGCAATCAGCTCACGAGGAATGAGTGTTTCAGCGGCGTTGCGGGATTGAATGCGTTTGATCGCCCTTGGTTGCTTGATGGGTTTCATGGTTACTGATTGTAATATTACCATCTAACCGGTTAGATAGTAATAAAAAACTTTACTCCTACCCCCGGCCAAGAGCAACGGCAAATTTGAACTGGGTGCTTACACAACTTGGTTTTCGCGGTGTGGGGAATTCGGAGTTGCTTTGGGTTAAACAAGCTCGAGATTAGTCGTGTTAAATCCCCATGCAAGCCAAAGCCCGGCTTGCATGGGCCACGCGTCCTACTTTGTGCCCGATACTGAGGTCCATTGTGCGGACGCTATTTTCCAGTGTCCAGCACTTCGCACAAACACCACCGTTGTGGCCACCTTTGTATTCTCCTCTTTTGACTGACTGGTGATGGTGCCGGTCAGGACCGCGCTATTCTCGAATTGCCTGACTGAAACGTCACTTAAAGTGCGCCGAGTTGTTGGATCGAGCTTCGGCTCTGAGGTGCCGCGGGGTTTCGTTTTCGTCCATACCTCGCCAGTAGGCATGACCAGCACAAGATTTTCCATTTCCATTTGATCCATCGTGACACCATCGCCATTGTCGTAAGCTTTAAACCATTTAGCGTGGAGGTTCTCAAGTTCGGTTTGGAGCGCGGGAGGGGCCGCTTGACCGAACCCGGCGATCGCGAATAACGCGGTCAAGGCAATCAGCAGTAGGGAACGCATATGTCCTCCTTGGGAAACGGGGCAGACTATACCGCAAATTGTTGGCAATTTCCATCGGTTTGGACGGGTTCTCTGAGACGAATCACGGATGGGGCGGCGCGATTGCACCCACGGCAGCGACGTTCTCTGGATTCGCGTGTTGGATGGGGGAAGTCATAAGCGGCGGCAAACGCCGGACGGGTGGCTACACAACGCAGTTTTCGTTGTGTGGGGATTTAGAGTTGCTTCCGATTTCAGATGAGTCGCGCTAAATCCCCATGCAAGCCAAACCCGGCTTGCGTGGACCACCCATCCTGTTTCGAAAATTAACCAAGAAGCTGAGGATGATTCTCTTACCCACACCTCTAGATTCCCCGCGCGAAGCTGTTTGGCTAATTGAAACATCGCCTCGGCTTCTTTATTGGATACAGAACCCGCCAGGTCATAATTGCTCATATTCCGTTTCTTGCGGAAGCTGTCGAATGTATCAATGATGTTCTGGCTTGGCACGGTGGTGAACTCCAGCGATCGAATCACACGGTAATGATGATTGTCACGGCTAGCCCTATATCCCGATGCGGCTAATGCTGCCGTTGCGGCTTGGAGGGCGGCATTGTAAGCGATGGCGAAGCGCCAGTCAGAGGGCAGCTGTTTGACTTGACAGGCGGCAAGGTCGCGGTCGGAAATTGCCAGTAGGTTGGCGATCTCCTCGCGTGACGTCGTGTGCTGTACGAGCCAGCTATTTTGCAGCCAGTTTTTTAAGCTCATGCTCGGAGCCCAGCACGAAGAGTTTCTTCTCTTTCATGACGCTGCGCAAGAAGTGATTTCCTGAGCAATACGTCGTCGAAGGTGCTGCAAAGAA
>CAWBXL010000081.1:0-6604 GCA_963792305.1 uncultured Acidobacteriaceae bacterium
AAAAAAAAAAAAAAAAAAAAAAAAAAAAAAAAAAAAAAAAAAAAAAAAAAAAAAAAAAAAAAAAAAAAAAAAAAAAAAAAAAAAAAAAAAAAAAAAAAAAAAAAAAAAAAAAAAAAAAAAAAAAAAAAAAAAAAAAAAAAAAAAAAATGGCCGGCCAATCGTTGAAATTGAAATTGATGCCCACAAACTTGGTCCGGTGCACGCAGTTTTGCAAGCATCCGAATACGTCCAGCGTGATGAGCCGGTGGTTGTGAACTACTGCGATTTTTCGGTGGAGTGGGACTATCAGGATTTCAAACGCAAGATGCAAACCTTAGCATGCGACGGCTGCATCCCCGCGTACAAAGGATTCCATCCTCATACGCTGGGCCCAAATCTTTACGCCTACCTGCGCCACCGCGATAACTATCTGCTCGAAATTGCAGAAAAACACTGCTTCACCGGAAACCGAATGCAGGAGTACGCCTCCGCCGGGACTTACTATTTCCGCTCGGGCGAATTGTGTCTGCACTATTTCCAGAAAGCGGTTGAGCGCAAGCTACAGCTGAATGGTGAATTTACGCAAGTGTTCCTTACAACCTTCTGGTGGAAGACCATCTTGCGGTTTACATCTATGAACTCAAAAAGTTTTTTCAATGGGGAACGCCGGAAGATTTGGAAGAGTATCTGGCGTGGGCCGCTACTTCCGCGAATTTGAAAATTGGCGTCCTGCCAAGCCACTGCTATCCGGCACCACTCTGGTTCCCATGGCGGGCGCGGGCCTACGTTTCGCAAAGGAAGGCTACACCCAGCCAAAACCACTGGTGCCAGTAGAGGGCAAAACTTTAGTCGAGCGATCGCTCGAATGCCTGCCACGGAGCACAAAATGGATCGGCGTCTGCCAGAGCTCGCATCTGAGCGATGGGCAATTAGCGAAAGTACTGCACAAAGTTTCGCCAAAGTTCAGGACGATTCCAGTGCAAGTGCTAACTGCTGGACAGCTGGCCAGTTGCCTGGTTGCGCGCGATCACATTGATCCTCAAGCCCCGCTCCTGATTGCGCCCTGCGATTCGGCGACGATTTATGACGAAGAATTACTCTCCCGTTTAACCTCCGAAGAGAGTGTTGATTGCCTTATTTGGACTTTCCATAACCATCCGCATGCCAATCGGAATCCGCAACAGTACGGATGGGTCGTAGCTTCCAAAGACGGGAAAGTAAACGATGTGCTCTGCAAGCAGACCCCGCCCACTCTGGCAAACCAGACTCCGGGGGTGGTCGGCACATTCTGGTTCCGCAAAGCGCGCTATTTTCTGGAAGCAGCAGATCGCCTCATCGCCGAAGATCGTCGCGTAAACGGCGAGTTCTACGTTGATTCATGTTGCAAGGTCCTGCTGGAGCAAGGAAGAAGCGCACAGATTTTTCCCGTGCAGCATTATCTCTGTCTCGGCACGCCGGACGATGTGCGCACCTATGAATATTGGGCCGAACACTTCCACTCACAAGGGAAAGCTCTGACAGCCGGAGTTGGAGCATGAGCGCGGTCATATTTTCAGTGGTGCTGCCTTGCTACAACGAAGCACAGAATCTGCCTCTGATTCTTGAAGGCTACCGCAAAGGTTGGCGCGGTTCCTGCGAGCTTGTTCTCGTAAATAACGGTTCAACCGACAACACCGCTCAGGTTTTGCAACAAGAATTGGTCAAGCCGGAAAACAGATTTGCCAGGTCAGTACTGGTCCCCGTGAACCAGGGCTATGGATACGGTGTGATGGCTGGTATCCGTGCTGCGAAGGGAGATGTAATTGGAATTTCGCACGCGGACATGCAATGTCCTCCAGTTGATCTGTTTCGTGCCTACGATCTTTTGCTAGAAGGCAAAAGTCAAAGCGCGATCGTCAAAGGAAGGCGGAAAAAACGAGAGCTTTCAGCATCGGTTGTGACCGTTGGCATGGCGGCCATTGCAACCTCCGTTCTTATGACCTCACTGACCGATGTCAATGCTCAGCCAAAAGTATTCCCGCGCAGCCTGGTCGAGCACCTGACTGATCCGCCGAATGGTTTTGAACTCGATTTATACATTTTGTACTCGGCGCGCAAATTGTCATGGAAAGTGCTCGAGCTGCCGGTCGTATTCGGCAAGCGTGCCCATGGGACTTCAAAGTGGGCATTCAGTTTGGCTTCGCGCCGCAGGCACATGTGGGCGACTTTGAAATATATTTTCCGGCTTCGCTTTTCGCACGCGTAGAAATCAGATGACGCAGCACACCACTACCGCGCCTCCGCCAGCTCAGGAAAAAATCCTGGGATCAACACGGCTCCCCGCATTGGATCGCCTGGCTGGGTCCAATCTGTCGGTACGCGCACTGTTCCAAAGCAAACTGTTTTGGGTGGTGTTGGGATTGAAGGTGACCATGAGTGCGATGCTGGCATCGCACTACATGCGCGATCTGTTTGTTCCTTTCCTGAACTATTTTGTCGAATCGCACTTTGCCAATCCCTGGCAGCATTTCGTGCAACTCGGCCGCTCCAATAGCTTTCCTTACCCGCCGGTGATGCTGTTCGTATTGGCAATTCCCCGGGTCCTTTTCGGCTGGCTCTTGCCGCGAGGAACTGACACCGTAACTTGGGCGCATCTGCTGGTCATGCGCATTCCTTTGCTGGCTAGTGATATCGGCATCGCGGCATTACTGGCGGCTTGGTTTCCCGGCCGCCACAAACGGATCCTGACTTACTGGTGGTGTTCACCACTGACTATTTATGTTCTCTACTGGCACGGGCAGCTGGACATTATTCCCACGGCCTTATTCCTTTGCGCGCTACAACTGATTCGTACTGAACGGACCAATGCGGCGATGGTTGTATTGGGGTTATCACTCGCCGCCAAAACACATTTATTTATCGCACTGCCATTTTTGTTTGTTTATTTGCTGCAAGAGCTGGGTTTCAAGAAGACACTCCGTTCAGGCCTAATTGTAGTATTCACGTACGCACTAGTCGTTGTCCCATTCCTATTCTCCCCAGCTTTTGTGCTGTCAGTTTTTGGGACGCAGGAGCAGGCACGCCTCTTCGAGTTGCGTATCGCGATCGGCCCGCAGATGTGGTTCATGGTCGCGCCGGGTGTGATTCTGGTTTTGTGGTACCGGTTCATGGCGTACCGCTACCGCAACTGGGACCTCCTCATGCTGTACTTGGGAATTTTGTTCAGCATTTTTATTTTGCTGGCTCCGCCAGCGCCCGGTTACGTGTTGTGGTCGCTGCCATTTCTACTGCACTTTCTTTGCCGCGCGCGTAGCCGTGACGCAATTCCACTGGTTGTCTACAGCGTTGCGTACCTGGTCTTTTTCTGGCTGGATCAAAGTTCCGATCTTTTCGACGCATGGAAAACCACGCTGCCATCCCTGGCCGCCCATCTCACACCTTATGTCTATCTGAAGGGGATCAACCCAGCCTTGGGCGCAATGAGCGGGAGCGTGAGTTTTACTATTCTGCAAGCCTCACTGGCAGGCGTGGTTCTGCACATGTACCTGATGGGCGTAAGAAAGAATGACGCTCACAATGCTCCAACGACTCCTGTGATGATCGGTGTGGCCGGAGACAGCGGCGCCGGAAAAAGCAAATTTGTACGCCTGATTACCGACATGATCGGCGAAGAGCAAGTCACCGTCGTCGCCGGAGACGACTACCATCGCTGGCCGCGTGGCCACAAGATGTGGGGCAAGTACACGCACCTGAACATGCGTGCCAACGATCTACATCGCCAACATCGTGATGCCGTCCTGTTCTCATCCGGCCAGCCAGTATTGAAAAGCGAATACGACCATCACACCGGCACCAGCACGGAAGAGCAGCTCACAGAGGCCCGCGATGTAATTGTTTTCCAGGGGTTGCACACGCTTTCCATTGAGGCCCTGAGAAGAATGTGCGATTTGACTATCTTTCTTGATCCTGATGAATCGTTGCGCTGGTCATGGAAGATCGAACGTGATGGACGTGAGAGAGGGTATACACCGGAGCAGGTGCGCAAAGCATTATTCGAAAGGCAGCGTGACCGCGAAGAGTTTGTCCTCCCTCAAATGCAGGACGCAGACATCGTAGTCCGCTGGAGAACGAATGTGGCCGCGACAGCAGAGCTCAGCATAGAACCCGCATCGCTGGAAGTCTTCGCTTCAAACAGCTTTAATTTTGAAGAGATTGTCGGCCAACTGAGACTGCTGAAAGATATGCACGTTGATCACGAATATCTGGAAGGGCGGAAACAAATCGTAAAAATGACAGGAAGGATCGACGCCCAAACTGTTACAGATATCGCCCATCGCGTCATCAACGACCACACGCATTTACTGCCAGATGAAGTTCAGTTTCACGCAGGCCTTGAAGGCTGCCTCCAGCTTTTATTCGCCATATGCCTTACGGAGAAGCTGTCGTGGCGGCAGCCCCAGACCCCTTAAAGCGTAAAGCAAGAAATCCACAGGCAATTGCAGCCAAAGCTGCCAGCATTGCACATAAAAATCCTTTTCTCCACTCCGAAACAAACCTGACTTGCACCTTCCGTGCGCCAGTGGGGACATCAATCGCAATTCGCTGCCATGAATCCGCTCTGGTATTGATCACCTGCCCATCCAGCTCAGCCCGCATCTCGGGATACCAAAGGAAGTTCGCGATGACCCGGGTCCCCGCCACAGAAGCAACATCCACATCAAAACCGTTGGTCCCGAGTTTCACTGGAAGAGAAGTCGCAGGCGCGTTCTCGGCAAAGGCGAGGGGCTTGGCATCGGGCACGTGCAAAATTGAAAGCTCATCGTTATGAAATAAGACCGTAGCCGCTGCCACGACCGGAGGGACTTCGCTCCTGGGTACCGGCGGATACTTTTCCATCGGCGCATACCACGCCGTGCCGCTCAGGCGTGGATTATCAAAATCATTCGGCAGAAAGACATACTCGACGCCGTATTCCTGACAACTTCTCAGCAGATGGGTTTTAAGGTTTTCATCCACTTTGCGGAAAGTCGCGGAAAGACCCACCAGGGGATCGTACCCAAGCAAGGCAGGCACCTGGTAAATGGTCGGCAGATTGTGAGGAATCTCCTGCCAATAGTCAGGAGACGAGCTGCGCATCAGTGCGAGCGATAGAATGCGTTGCTGTCGTGTCGTCGCATTTGGAATATGCTCCAGCACCGATTGAGCCATCGGGTACGGCTTAATCGGATATGTGTACCAGGTGGGCAGGGGCATCAGGCAAACGGCAACAAGCAGGGAAGCTGTCAGCACAGCGATTCCGCCCACAATTAATTGCTGACGTCGTACACGCAACATGATGCGTTGCAAAACTACTGCGCCAATGAGCACAGTAAAAATGTCAAAAAATCCAAGAAACTTCATGGGGATGCGAAACTTCGAAAGCAATGGGAGCCGTACCATGATTGGCCAAACAATCCCCCCCAGCCCCATGGAGGCGAACCATGCAATGACAGCACCTACAGTCCACGTATTTTGTCCGATTGCTTTTCGGTCAAATCGGTAGAACACAAAGCAGGTCAGAAGCAGAATAAAAAATAATGAGAAAGTTGTGCCTGAATAAACGATCAGCCCACCGGTTTTCCACGCCGGCTCAATGGAATTTGCAGGGGAGCTTGCGTTCACCCATGGCCCCGGCAACAGGACGGCCTGCCATTGCCGCACCACCTGTCCAGTTTCCGGGCTCATGACTCGTACTGAATCGCGCGTTTGTAAAAACTGTGGGATCAGTAACGGGCAAACTAGGGCCACTCCCAGCAAGGTTGCCGCGGTGGCGTAAAACATTTTGCTCCAGTCGATTTGTCCCGACCATTTAAGAATGAATAGCGTAATCCACAAGAACATCATTCCATAAACCCAAAACTGTACATTTCCAGCGTGGAAAAACAGTCCAATTACGATCGCCAGAGCAACTACCCACTTCCATCCCACATTGCTCTTCTCAAGCTTTGCAACGGCAACAATCATCAACGGCACATAGACAAAAATAGGACTCACGTAAAACCAGGAAGCGGCCGCAATCAATAACCATCCGCATAGCACCGTGCACAAAGCCGCGAGTGTCGCGAGTGCCGCCCGCACTCGATAGCACCGTGCAGCCCAATAAAACGAAAAGTATCCTGCAAAAATGTGAAGGATGGAGTAAACCTCCAGGGTCCAAAGCTCATGGCGCAAAATGAAACGGCTGAAAAAGTAAGAAAGGTAAGTGATAGGGTATGTCAGCGAATACACGCCCATCGAAGTGGTCGGGGCACCCATAAATTGGTAGGGATTCCAGGTAGGAAAAGTTCCTGCGAAAAAACTTCGGCCTCCTTGCAAAATTATGGGGAGGAACTGCATTAAATTGTCGTCCTGCGTGAAGAAAAACGATCGCTGATGTTCCAGCAAAATCACCATACAAACTAGAAAAACGGCCCCGCCCAGTACCCACAACCAATTCCTTTTTACAGAATCTTCTTGCGCAGTATTGTCAGTTGCAACCATCCGGACAAAAGCAAATCCGCGTTCGCCTAACTTTTCGGTTACGAAAATCACGATGCACAAACCAGCCAGCAAAAAGAGCCATTTCGGCAACCAAAGGAGTTCTTCCATCAGGAACGCCCTCATGAGA
>CAWBXL010000082.1:0-8711 GCA_963792305.1 uncultured Acidobacteriaceae bacterium
TTTTAAACGCCGCTGACATCTGGTGTGCCGAAGTTCTGGATTCGGCTCGAGCTTTGCACGAGCAAAACTTTCGAGGAACTCGCCATGGTGCAAACTCTCACCGACGGACGAGGGATCCAGATCCTGACCACACGACTTCCGATTCGCTTGGACGGATTTCTTCGGACCAGCGTGGTGGACTATCAAGAGTGGGAGAGCACGATGCGATTCCAAGGGAGTTTGGGCTTTAGCGTAGCCGGTATACGCGGATGGCATTGTCGTAGAACAGCTCTTTTTTGATTGATCTCGCCTGCCACGTGCGTGAGTGCCTGCAATGCTTTCACCCATTGTCGACAGCTGGCGGGAAAGCGTACACACGGTCAGTCGCTCCCGAAAAGGACGCGACCCCAGCCGAAGGCGGCGATGACGTGTTTGACAAAAGGCCTGGAGGTCTCCAGTAGTCCATCGTTGTGAATCCGCATATGCCACCAGGCCTGAGATTTTGCACGAGACATTTGGAAACCTGGCAATTTCCGTGATGCGCCAGCGCCAAGGGTCCCTATGCTTCTCCTTTAAGCATAACTGAGCCAAGTAAGATGAAAAAAAAAAAAAAAAAAAACGTATTGAGGATTTCCCTGTTACAGAGATATTTTTTTCAGCCTGGAGGCTTTTTCCGCTCACATATTCAGCCAGGGCACGCTTTTGTTTTGGGGTCAAGCCCTCGGCTTGCGGCTTCATAGCTCCGTGTTCCAGAGAGTGGAGAACCGCCTCCGGGGACATTTGGCGCAACGCAGAAAATTTTGGGATGCGGGAATTGTTGGACGCATCATGACATGAGGCACAGTTCTGCCGATACATTTGCGCCGCACTTGAAGTTGCGTGCTGGGCGGACACCGGAGTACACGCAAAATAGAAACAAAGCCACAACTTCAAGCTGAGGTTGTGGCTTTGATTTCGCTTCATGCTTCGATTTTAGCTGGCATCACACCTTTAAGGTTTTATTCGTCCGCGCTGCGTCGTAAATCTGCGAGATCAGTTTCATATCACGCAGTCCTTCTTCACCTGGGGTAAGCGGTCCTTTGTTGTTCATGACGCAATCGGACATGTGGTCCATCTCCAGCGCGAAGTGATCGCGAACCGGAAGACGGACTTCTTGTGAAAGATTGTTACGATGAACGTAAAACCGCAGGCCGTCGTAACTGGTAGCAGGATCCAACTCGTACCAGCCGTCAGTGCAGACCACGCGGATATGATTTTGCGAGGAGTAACCATAGCTGGATGTGCAACTCGCTAACACACCGCTGGGGAATCGCAACTGGAAGTTGATGGCTTCTTCCACTTCTTTAAATCGCGGATCGCTAGATGTGGTATAGGTCATGGCATTGATTTCGCTCGGCTCTTCTCCCGAGATGTAACGGGCCGCCTGTAGAGCGTAGATGCCTATATCCATCATGCAGCCTCCACCAGCCAATTTTTTGTTGAGCCGCCATTGGGTAGGATCACCGATATTGAAACCCATATCGGCGGTGATGGCTTTTACTGCGCCTAACTCTTTGGAATGAGCCAGTCGAATGGCTTCCTGGTTGAAGGGTTCGTAATGACAACGGTAGGCGACCATCAGTTTGCGGTCGGCTTTTTTACCGGCATCGATCATCTGTTGGCATTCTTCAGGCGTATTCGCCATCGGTTTTTCGGAGAGTACGTGCTTTCCTGCTTGTAAGCCGCGGACTGTGTATTCAGCGTGCATGCCGTTGGGCAACACGATGTAGATGATGTCTACCTCGGGGTTGTCTTTAATAGAGTCATAGTTCTGGTAGTTGTATATGTTTTTAGGATCGACTCCATAGCGCAGGGCCAGCTTATTGGCTTTGTCGGGATGGCCGCTCACGAAGGCGACGACCTTCGATTTTTCGCATTTTGCAAATGCTGGAAGAATTTGGTTGATGGAAAGGCTGCCTAAGCCCACAATCGCCCAGCCTAATTTCTTTCCCGGCGGATCAGGGACCCGCTGGGCGAAAACTGCATTGTTCAGAAAAGTTCCGGTTATGTTGGCTGCGATCAAGCCTCCGCCTACTCGGCCCATAAATCCGCGGCGAGTGATTTCATTCTTTTGGTTGCTCATGATTCCCTCTCTATTTGGATTCTCTTTGTTTGTGAATTTCGTCCAGGCGCCGCTTTAGATATTCCTTGTATTCCTGTTGTAGTTTTGGATCGCTGGGAGAGCCGTAGATTTCGCTCGACTTGTATTTGCCTTCGTCGAACTTCTTTTTTGTCCACTCGTCGTGAATGTGAAGCTCGTCGGCGTGGTCCATTACTTCTTTCACGAATTGGGGAGGAATAAAATAGACACCTTCGCGGTCTCCTACAACTAGGTCGCCGGGCATCACGGTCACTCCTCCAATCCGGACTGGGACATTGATTCCGGTTAGCATTACATTTCCGATTGGCGTTGGATCGGCCGCGCGAAATATCCTGGCATATCAATTTCTGAGAGACCATCGAGATCGCGGATGCTGCCGTCTACGACCAGGCCTCCGCCATGCGTGGCCTTCATCACATAGTAGAAAAGATTGTCGCCAACGATGGTTCCGTTCACTTTCTTGCCGAATATGTCCACTACCAGGACGTCTCCGGGTTGAAGCATGTCAATGGCGGTTTGATTGGTCAGGCGGGAGAGCCCGTGATCTTTGGCTTTTGCTTTGGCGACATCGTCCACATCAGCGCGCACTGGCATGAACTGCACGGTGAAGGCGCGTCCCACCATGGTCTTGCCCGGATGGAGGACTTGAAAGCCGTCAGCGTACTGGTTGTTATATCCCTTTTGTTGCAGGATGGCCCAGACTTCTTCCGAGGAGATGCCGCGAGCGCGTTCGATCAGGTCATCCGGCACTTTGGGCCGACCATCGGAAAGGCGATCGAACGGGTTTTGACTGGTGTAGTCAATCAAATCTTGTTTGGAAAAAGTTATGAGCTGCGCGTTGGTAGCTGGAGCGAACGAAATTATCATGCAGATGCTTAAGAGAAAAATGAGGGTTGAACGCATGAGGCCATGCTCGGCCCTGATCATTGCTTGCCTCCGACAAAAAGATGTAGTTGTGATCGCTGGTAAATTCTCAAATCAAACATGATTTGTCAAACATGAACGACGCTAGTAGCTTACAATCTTTGCCGCAGAAGAATACAGGAGATCGCGGATGATGAAATTATTTCGTGTCGTCATTTTTAACCGGATTGTCGTAGCACTAGCATGCGCAGTATTGGCGGCCATTTTTCTTGGGGTTTATTCTTTTTCGGCACCGCAGGCTTTCTCGCAGCCCGCAGATACCGGCGAGGCATCGCTGTTGGATGGATACCGGCATGTGGAAGTGGCGTCGGTTTCGGATGCGTTGGAGAAGGTCACCGGGCAACGAATGTATCTTTCGCATCGGATGCGTCCGATCTTCACTTCGAAGTTTGCCGGGTTTGCGCTTACGGTCAAATTGAAGAAAGAAGAGAACCATGATCCTGATGCACTGACCGGCATGCTGACTGCCATTGATCAGGGGCCGCCCAACTCTGTTTATGTGATGGTGGTTGAAGATGGAAACGATATTGCCGGCATCGGCGGATTGATGGGGACAGCCATGGCTGCGCGGGGGTTTTCCGGAGCAGTGATTGATGGCGGAGTACGTGACGTTTCCTATCTGCAAAAAATCGGGTTTCCAGTGTTTTCGTCGGGGACGGTGCCTTCGACCTCCGTAGGGCATTATCGCTTTGCGGGTTCAAACATTCCCGTCGTCTGCGATGGCGTGCATGTCGAAGCAGGCGATATGGTGGTTGCGGATTCGGATGGTGTGGTGATTGTTCCGCGCGCCAAGGCAGCCGAAGTTTTGGCAGCGGCACAGGAGCTGGACTATAAAGAACACTCCATGTATGGATACATAGAAAGGCTCAAATCCATTGAGGAGGCAGTGAAGAAGTTTGGACGGTTGTGATCGGCAGCGAAATTATTTCCAGTCGTTAGGAGACAGAATATGAATAAAAACGGCCGTCAGACATTGGATCGTCGCAACCTTCTTAAAACTTCTGCTTTGGCGCTGGGCGGTGGCTTGCTGATTGGCGATTCGGTAGAGGCATATCCCAAAACGGTTAATACGAATTCGAGCCCTTCCACCCTCAAGATCACTGATATGCGGGTTGCCACGGTGGTAAAGCCCGGGCCCAGCCCATGTCCGATCATTCGCATTGATACGAATCAAGGTGTGTATGGACTGGGTGAAGTGCGCGATGGAGCGAGCGCTACCTACGCGCTTTTTCTGAAAAGCCGCGTTGTGGGAGAAAACCCTCTGCAACTGGACAAACTTTTCCGCAAGATCAAACAGTTTGGCGGTCATGCGCGGCAGGGTGGTGGAGTTTGCGCCATTGAGATGGCATTGTGGGACATTGCCGGCAAAGTTTATAACGCACCGGTTTACGCCATGGTGGGTGGAGGAAAGTTTCGCGACAAGATACGGGTTTATGCGGACACTACCGAATCGAAGGATCCCAAGGTCTATGCGCAGCGCATGAAGGAGCGCAAAGAGAGCATGGGGATTACCTGGCTCAAGATGGACCTTGGTGTTGAGATGGTTGCGGACACTCCCGGCACGTTGACTGAGCCATCAAACCACAGCCGATGGGAGGAGAATCAGATCATGCATCCATTTCTGGCTGCTGAGGTTACGGATAAAGGGATTGCCATGCTGGAGCAGTACGTGGCTGCCGTACGGGATGCAGTGGGGATGGAGATTCCTTTGTCCATGGACCATCTTGGACATCTCGGAGTGAAGTCGATTATCCGCTTGGGCAAGGCTTATGAGAAATACAACCTGTCGTGGATGGAAGATGTAATCCCGTGGACGTACACAGATCTACTTAAGCAGATTTCCGATGAATCACCCACACCCATTCTTACCGGTGAGGATATTTATTTGAAGGAGCCATTTCAGGTTTTGTGCGAAAAACATGCGGTGAGCAAGATTCATCCTGATCTGGCGACTTCAGGAGGCATTCTTGAGACACACAAGATCGGGGACATGGCCGAGGAGTATGGGGTACCCATGGCGATGCACTTTGCCGGGACTCCGGTGAGTTGCATGGCGAATGTGCACTGCGCCGCGGCTACTCAGAACTTCCTGGCTTTAGAAAATCATTCTCTCGATGTGCCCTGGTGGTCTTCCATGGTGCAGGAGTATGCGAGTACTCCATTGGTTAATCACGGGTGGATTGATGTTCCGGAGCGGCCTGGGTTGGGTGTGACTTTGAATGATGATGTGGTGAAGCAGCATCTGGCGCCCGGGACTGGATATTTTGAGCCGACTCCGCAGTGGGACCAGGAACGGTCATGGGACCGGCTTTGGAGCTGATCAGCGATTCTCTAATCGTAAACTCTGCCACGAGCCGTCGGCGGTCCAACCTCCGTCTACGGCGATTGCCTGGCCATTGATAAAGCTGCTCTGTTGTGGATCAGCGAGAAATGCCACGGCGTTTGCGACATCTTCTGGCGATGCAAATCTTGCCATTGGGATGCGGTCTTGTAATGTCATGGTCGCTATAAGTGCCGCGTGCCTGGTCCACTGCATCCATTTGAGTTTTGACCCAGCCCGGGCACACTGCATTGCAACGGACGCCGCGGCCACCCCATTCAGCTGCTAATGTTCTGGTTATGCCAATCAAACCGTGCTTGGAGGCGTTGTAGGCAACGCGATCGGCGATGCCGATAATGCCGGCAATGGAAGCGATATTGATGATGCTGCCCGAACGTTGCGCAAGCATGATTGCCCCGAACGACTTTGCCATGAAAAACGGGGCGAGCAGGTTTACTTCAAGAACGCGGCGAAACTGAATCTCCGAAGTCTCTTCCGCAGCCATAATGCAACTGATGCCGGCGTTGTTCACCAGCACATCGACGCGCCCCCACTTCGCTTTTACTTGATCGGCAAAAGCGGTAACGCATTTTTCGTCGGAAATATCGCCGAGCAGTTCAAGGACCTGGGCCCCCGCTTTTTTTACTGCCGCTGAGGTTTCGGCAGGTGGACGCAGATCATTTAGCGCTAATGCATAACCCCGCGCCGCCAGAGTTTGGGCCACACACTGGCCAATTCCCTGGGCTGCTCCTGTAATTACTGCTACGCGCATCGCTTCCTCGCCCAAATTTTTCGTTTTACTATTGCGGAAGTATACCTAGGTTGAAGACATTGGATGGATGAGGGCGGTAGTGGCTCAGTTTGAAACTAAAGCCCTCTGTGCACCCTGTGGTTAAAGATTTGTTGCCGAACCGAGAAAAGTCAAAGGCTAACCACAGAGAACACGGAGTTACACAGAGGAACTGCCACAGAGTTAGTTGCCGGGAGCCTTCACGTCGCCTCAAAAAAACGGCCCTGCTCAGGACGCGCATATTTCAGACTGCAAAGTGAGCCACTGCCATGAGAGCTCTACCTTGCAGGATGTGGCGGGACACGATAGCATTGCAAAGGCGTTGTAGTGGTCGCGTCCCCAGTAAAAATAAGGAAGACGCTTGACAGGAAGTTGAATACGCCGGCCATCCAGTTTTGGATGATTCTTGTAAAATCTTGAAACCAGGTTACTTAAATATCTGCGGAAGTGGTGGAATTGGCAGACACACCATCTTGAGGGGGTGGCGCCGCAAGGCATGGGGGTTCAAGTCCCCCTTCCGCACCAAATATTGACATGACTATACTGATCACTATTATTCACATCGCTGTTTCGCTCTTTTCGATTGGCGTCGTGCTACTGCAAAGTGGCAAAAGCGGCGACATCGCTGCCGCGTTCGGCGGGAAAAATAGAGCCAGACTTGCTTTAAGACCGCGCGGCGCTGCTACTGTGCTCACCAAAGCTACTACCTTGGTCAGCCATTATTTTTAGATTGTGACTTCAATCACGCTCTCAATGCTTACCGCGGGGGAGGAACACGGACTCCAAGTCAGTGCTTTAAAAACGAGCCGGCTCCTACGGAGTCCAGCCGGAGGCGTCTGTAAAGAAATACGTGGTTGAGCCGTTAGCCGCTGGTGTCTGGCGAACGGCTTGACCAATACCGAACAACAGCAGCCATGATCCACGAAATCTTTCCGGTCGGCCCGCTGCAATGCAATTGCTACGGTGATTGGCGATGCTGCCTCGCACGAGGCGATCGTAATTGATCCTGGCGATGATATTGAGGATGTTCTGGCTGTTGTCCGCAAACACAAACTTCAGGTTAAGCAGATTGTGATTACGCATGCGCACATTGATCATGTGGGCGGGGCGATGAAGCTGCGGGCTGCTACTGGCGCCCCGATTCTACTGAATCAGAACGACTATGGTTTGCTGAAGATGCTGGATGTGCAGGCGGCCTGGATCGGGATGGCTGCTCCCGGCAAAGTGGAGATTGATCAGAGTGTGGGGCAGGCCGATACGGTCAAAGCTGGATCGCTGATTGCTGATGTGATCCATACTCCGGGGCATACCGAGGGGAGTGGTGTTTGTCTCTACTTCCCTGCTGAGAAGAAATTGATTGCCGGAGAGCACGCCGTTTGCCGGAAGTATCGGACGCACGGATTTGCCCGGCGGATCGTTTGAGAAGATTATCCGGTCGCTGCATGAAAAGGTGCTGGCTTTGCCGGATAAAACGATCTACGGTACCCGGACACGGTCCGACTACTACGATTGGTGAAGAACGAGAAAATAATCCTTTCCTGACAAAATCCACGTAGCTAAAGGCACGCGCAGAATTGGTGGTGGTGCAGTTTGCTAAAGAAGGGTCGTGTCAGGGCATCGGCTCGAGCCATGCCGGAATCAATTTCCAAATATTGATTTACGCGCCCATGGGGCGCAATCGACACGAAAAATGGGCACGATTCCCACGGTTGGCCTTATCGGCGCCGATACAGTGTGGTTTCTGGGCGCATGGTGAAGCCGAACCGCCTGAAACACGAAACTTTAGTCTTTACAAATTGCACCAGTACCCAGAATTGCTTCGGGTAGAATAAGAATCTAACGGAAGAAAATTTGTAAGTCTCCTGGTGGGTAGTGTCACTCGTCCGCTTTAATTTTTTTTCTTTGCTATGTGTGCTCAGCATTTTTCTGAGCGGCTGTGGCGGTGGTAGTGGGGAGAGTTCTCCTTCCGTCCCTACGGGTTTCAATTCCACAACTTTATCTGCGCAAACCAGCAATAACACCAGTGCTGCCAGCTCCTTCGTGCAATTGAGTAACGGCGATGCCGGGGCCGGCAATGTCAGCAAGTTGCCCATTCAATCTCTGCTCTATTCGGGTTCGACAACCCAAATCTATGCGCATTTGCTGGGGTGGTTTGGCAGCTCGGGACACATCAGATCGGCTCACCAGTCGAATGATGCTGGGCAGGTCCATCTCCAGGTAATGGACATGATGAGCCGTGCGTTGCAGGCGCGATCCTTGATTGCATGGGGCTTCATCCGCGACGATTAATGACACGGCTATGCTGCTGCGCAAGGAAGCAGAAGCGCAGAATGGCAAGTTTCAGTTTGCGATTACGGAGGATGTGAGTGCGCTCTCTGCGTTTGCTGTGACCAATCATTGTGATGTCACCGAGCAGGTCATTAGCGATCTCGACTACATTGCCTCGCAGTTGAGGCGTCGTCCGCGTATATGGAGATGAACGGGCGGCCCGTGCTTCTTTTTTCGGTGTGGACACCTACTACATCATTGGAACTGGCGCGCGCAAATCAGCGGTGACA
>CAWBXL010000083.1:0-26226 GCA_963792305.1 uncultured Acidobacteriaceae bacterium
GACGCCTACCGTATAACCGCCCATCTTCCCGCATCCAGTACACGCGATGACGTACCGATGCCTCCTTTAAATTCGTTGCAAATCATCCCGGTACCGCCGCCGACATTACCTTTCTACCGCCCCCGCATGGGCCGCGTCGAGCGTGTCATGACGTGTTCGGGCTTCACGTGAAAGCCGTTGGTGTCGTTCAAGAATCCATCCCAAGTTTCAGCCACTACTGGCAACGACCACCAATATCCTTCCATATCCGGCTTGGCTCGTTTTACTTTCCATCCAATCACCGCGTCGCGCACCACCCCCACGCTGTGCGTATTCGTGATCATCACCGGGCCGGTCGAGAAACCCGCAATTTCCACCCATGTTGTTCAGTCATTTCCCCGTTTCCGTTGAGTGTGAACCAGGCGGCAAAAACTGCATCGTCGGAATTCTTCCCCGCGAGGAAATACAGCCGTCACCCCGGTCCGCACTGGTCCCACACCGACTTTCAATGGACCATCGCCCGAAATCAGCGTGGTATTTCCTACTTCAACGCCTTTTACGTCCGTGATCGCATCAATGGACCCGGTGTGCCATCAAAAGGAACTCCTAAATCACGAGCACGGCGGCTTCTGTTTGTCGGCTATAAATCGCGAGCAAAAAACTTTACAGCCACACATGCAAAGTTTGACATTCAATTCCTCTAAGATAAAAACCTGATGCAGTATAAGGCAGACGCCTGTATTGCGTTTTAGAATGGTTTGGGGAGAAGGCATGCAGAACTGGAAGAAGGCGCTTATCGCCGGCTCGGCAGCAGGCAGTGCAATTATGTTCTTGAAAAAGAAACCCGGCGCCGGAGTTTTACTGGCTCGGGCAAGCCTGGTAACGGTCGCGTCCGAATATCCCGAGCAGTTCACCAAAGTACGCCGCGCCATGCCAGATTATTTTGGCCGGGGATGCGCCTGGCGGAGTTTGCATCGCGGGCTGGAGAACGGATCGCCAAATTCGCCCAGCGCCGCGGACGGGATGTTTGGGACGAAATCAGATCTTAATTAGTTATCGATCCTAGTTGTTTGCGCGCGTCCGGGCTTAAACGCTCCGGGGTCCACGCCGGATCCCAAACTATATTCACCTGCGCGGTAAGGATTCGGGCGTTTGCTCAATGCGGGCCTTTACTTGTTCGCCGATGGTTACGTGCGCGGGGCAACCCTGAGATGTAAGGGTCAAGTCCACGGCGACATCCTGTTTGTCTTCAGGGACCGATTCAAAACGCACCCCGTAGATCAACCCCAAGTCCACGATATTGACCGGGATTTCGGGATCGTCCACCTGCTTTAGCGCGCTCATTACATCGGTTTCGGTCACGTCTGGCATCTAAGTCTCCCGTTTGATTTTACCAAGTCTGTAAGGTACGGCCATGAGTCCGGAAACCAACAAAAAATTCAGTTGGCCCTTGCCGCGGGCATTGCTATTGCCGCCATACGAACTGGCTACATTTTTTACCAGCGGCGCCAGGACAATGCGCCAGTAAAACAGGAAACCCCGCCACTCAAGGCGGATTATTACGTCATTCCCAAGAAACTTCATCCCAATGATTTGAAGGCGGCGCACGAATTGACTAAACAGCCGGTGTGGGTGGGAGATGGTTACCGTTTCACCTACTATCCTTATACCGCTGCAAACAAGCGCAGTGACTTTGCTCATTCCGCGGGAACGTTAGGCCCGATTGAAAAATTGGGAATCACACGATGTAGTCACCTACATTCCGCCGGGCGAAGTCCGACCAGCGGCAAGTCATGGCGGTCTTTAAAAAAGAAGGTAAAGGTTATGCTTTCCCCATTGGTCTTGTAAAGGGCGATAATTTCACGATTTATTCCGATGATATGCTGTTTGTGCATAATCCGCGTGAACTCTATAAGCACTGGCCAGCAGACGTACGGGACGCAATATCAAAACATGAAGTACGGCCCGGCATGAATCAGCTACAGGCCGATTTTTCCGTCGGCATGGGTGCGCCGGATAATTTACACGATGCCAATAACCGTACCGTCACATACCAAAACAATGGGAAGCCTCTGGTTGTGACATTTGTCGAAGACCGTGCTATCTCGGTGAAAACCGGCTCGGGATTTTGTAGATACTTAGCCAGCCTCAACCTTTCATTTAATTGTCATCTGGATTTTGACTGATTCAGGAGAGCGCTCGTCAGCGCCTTTTTCTTCGTCAGCATGGATATCGCCGCTCTCGTCGGCAAAGAACGAACGATGGTCGGCGGCTCAGCTCCTTCGGAGTCAGCGTCAGATCAAAAACCATCCTTGTTGGGTTTGTAACCGACGCCATAGTCACCACGCTCCGGGTCCGCCATACGGCGAGTAAATGATCCTGTATGAACCAGCGCCAACAATGACGGTGCAAATTTATCATTCTTCTTCTTGTATTCCTTCTGGGCCCGCAGCACGGTACGCATGTAACCAAGAGCGTTGGCTTCTGAGTTCGAGCGGGCAGGGTCTCCAGCGAACTTAGGCTGGTAAGCGGGTTGCTGAGGAGCGCCTGCTGCCTGTGAAGCATCTGTAACTTGGCGTAGCGGGAGTGGAGATTTCAGGAGTTTCCGTGGTTTGCGCCGCGGCAAACAGCGAAATCATCAACAAAATTGATGCAATCACTGCGATTTTCCACGCTTTTGCCACGCTCAGAGCCGATTTCATGGGGTTCCTCTCATGTTACTGGCGTAATCGTATATGTATTGCCGAGTCTTTCAATCTAATCACAAATACATTTATGCTTGTCCGCAAGACCTAGCAACAGAGGATGCCTATGAAGGCTGCACCGGCCAGAAAACCGCTGATACGTATTGCCGTAGTGGAAAGCGATCCATTACGGTTCGTTGGCTTTCGAGCCCTTTTCGACGCTGAAACCGACTTCGAGTTGATCTCAGCTTCACTTGCTGACATCAACACCCAGCAAAACGTCGATCTCATTCTCCTCGGCAACCGCAATGGCCAAAACTTGTTTGACGTAATGGCCAGCCTGAAAGCTGCGCGGCCTGACCTCCGCATTATCGTAACTGGCTCCGGCATGGACGAGGAAACAATCCTCAAAGCCATCGCTTCCGGTGCCAAGGGTTATGTGGATGAAGCTGCATCACCCGCTGAATTTGTCCAGGCCATTCGCATCGTGAATCAGGGTTCAGTCTGGGCCCCACGCAAAGTGCTCTCCATGTTCATTGAACGTGTCAGCACATCTCCGGGACGTATTTTCCCGGCAGGCCGTGTGACCTTTACCGACCGTGAAAAAGAAGTCCTCGAAATGCTGGTTGCCGGCCGCTCCAACAAAGAGATCGGCTCAGCCCTCGGCATCGAAGAGCGTACGGTAAAAGCCCACGTAGCGAAACTTGATGCGCAAGGTTGGCGTACAGAACCGGATCGCACTCTCGGTTCACGCTATCACCCATTCACTGGTTACCGCAAAGTAAGATCATCCAGAAATCCTCCACCCTGCTCACGTTTATGGGCAGACGTGCGTCTATCCTGTATTCTTCTGAGCAAAGTTTCAACCACGTCTGAACGAGGATTCTGCATGAACTCCAAACGATATTTTCTGCTGGTATTGATTTCGGCTGCTTTGGTCGGCGGATCGATTTTTGCCCAGGCACAATCTGCCAATAATATCCAACTTGATCACTTTGACTTGAGTGCCGTGGATAAATCGCTCGATCCTTGCGTCGATTTCTACCAATATGCTTGCAAGAAGTGGATTGATAGCAATCCGATTCCCGGGACGAACCCGCATGGTCGCATGGTTCCAAGCTAAATTTATGGAACCAGGGCGTGCTGCGCGATGTGTTGGAAAAGGCTTCAGCTGACGACCCTAAGCGACGGCAGTGGACCAGAAAATCGGCGACTACTACGCATCTTGCATGGACGAAAGCGCCATCAATGCAAAAGGTGTCGCCGCTTTGAAGCCGGAGTTGGACCGAATTGATGCGCTGAAGCAAAAGTCGCAATTGCCCGCCGAAATCGCCCATTTGCATGCAATTACTACAGGATTGGCGCCAGGCACCGATTCTGGAGCAGAAGACCGCTCTATTCGGTTTTGGCTCGGGCCAGGATTTGGACGATGCCTCCAAAGTTGTCGCAGTGGCAGATCAAGGAGGCCTCGGGCTTCCAGACCGCGATTACTACCTGAAAGATGACGCCAATCAGTCGAACTGGGAGGAGCAACGAAGCTTTCATCCAAAAAATGCACGAAGCTAATGGGTGAAAGCCCAACGACAGCAGAAGCCCATGCCAAAACAATCATGGACATCGAAACGGCATTGGCAAAAATTCCATGGAAATCAAAGAAGGCGCCACCCGGAAAATTCTAGCCACAAAATGTCATTGAAAGAATTGCAGCAACTTTACACCGGACTTCTCCTGGGACGAATATCAAAGCCATCGGCGGCGCGCCACTCAACTATTCACTATCCTGTGGTACTCCGGAATTTACAAAGGAGTTGATCAGCTTCTTGCAACGAATTCCTGTACGATTGGAAAACTTACCTTCGCGGCAGTGGTCAATGATTCAGGTAGTCTTCCGACTACAGCCCTGGTGGATGGAGCGGTTCATCCCGATGGCCGGCAAACTGACAGGACAAAAAGAGCAGCGGCCGCGCTGGCGGCGTTGTACCCAGTCGGTGGATCGAGACTCGGCGAGGCGCTGGGGCAGGCTCAACGTGAGAGACTTTCGCAGCTGATGGCAAGCAGCGCATGCTGAAGCTAGTTAGCGCAAGTGGAAGAGGCGCTCGGCGGAGACATTGAGCAGTCTGGACTGGATGACTCCTACCACGAAGAAAGAGGCGCAGATCAAACTACACAAGATAGAGAGACAAAATCGCAAACCCGAACCATTGGCGTGATTATTCCAAAGTAAGGATTGTGCGTGGAGACGCATTAGGAAATGCTTATCGCAGCGGTAATTCGAGTTTCAACGGCAACTGGCAAAGATTGGCAAGCCCGTGGATCGCGGTGAATGGGGAATGACGCCACCCACCGTTAACGCTTACTACGATCCACAGCTCAATACCATCAATTTCCCCGCCGGGATTTTGCAGCCGCCAATTCGACAAACAAGCGGAGGATGCCGCCAACTTCGGTGCTGTTGGAGCAGTCATCGGACACGAATTGACCCATGGCTTTGACGACGAAGGCAGAAAGTTCGACGCTAACGGCAACCTGCGTGACTGGTGGACTCCGGAAGACAACAAAGAGTTCGAGGGTAGAGCAAAGTGCATCTCGGATGAATATTCTTCATTTGAAGCGACCCCCGGAACAAAATTAAATGGCAACCTGACACTGGGAGAAAATACCGCCGACAATGGAGGCACGAGGATTGCGCTCATGGCCCTGCAAAAAACACTGGCAGCCTCAGGAAAATCGGCCGAAATCGTGGACGGATTTAACCCCGAGCAACGATTTTTTATTGCCTATGGTCAGGCTTGGTGCTCGTCCTGGACCCCGCAATTCTTGCGTCTAGTGGCACAGTCGAATCCACACTCGCCACCACAATATCGCGTCAATGGCGTGGTGCAGAATATGCCGGAATTTCAGAAGGCTTTTAACTGCAAGAAAGAACAGCCCATGGTGAGCGACAACGCTTGCCATGTCTGGTAGGGGACGGCGAATCAGGCACTTACGAGCCAGGCGAAACGGGCCATTACCTTTGGACAATACCTAAGTAATCTTGCCGCTAATAAAGCTCAAGGCCATACTCGCATCACCTACCACAGAACCTGGGAGACGGGGTTGGGGACGGAGATTTAGGGTCACCGTTACTAACCCCGCATTTTTTTGCTTTACAAGTTTCTAAGCCAGGAACCTCATCAGCAACCATTCTTTCCCGGGAAGAATCCGTTAGAATCAGAGCACTAACCAGCAAACATAACTTCTTTTATGAGAAAGGCTTTACCCATGAAGAAAGTCCTAGTTTTGTGCCTTTTGGCCTGCCTGACGGGAGTGATGGTCGCCCAGGATGCGCCCGCCGCTCCGGCTTCTGACACACCAGCACCGGCAGCCAAGCCAGATCCTGCTGCCGCGCCCGTTCCAGCGAGTGCACCAGCTTCCGGTGCGCCGGCTGAAGACTCCAAAGCCACGGACCGAGTAAAAGCGGCGGCCACAGTGCTGGACGAAATTCAGAACGCCGGCGACCAGCGTATCCCCGAAGAAGTTCTAGGGTCAGCCGAATGTGTAGCCGTTGTCCCCTCAATGCTGAAGGCTGGGTTTATTGTCGGCGCGCGTTATGGACGCGGCTTGGCTAGTTGCCGGACCGCAAAAGGCTGGAGCGCTCCCGCATTCTTCACCATCGGTGGTGGAAGCTTCGGGCTCCAAATTGGCGGTCAGGCGGTCGATCTCGTCATGCTCATCATGAACAAAAACGGTATGAACAATCTGCTGGCGAGCAAGTTCAAAATCGGCGCCGATGCCAGCGCTGCGGCAGGCCCAGTCGGACGCCATGCATCCGCAGATACAGATTGGAGATGCGCGCCGAAATCCTGACCTACTCCCGTGCACGCGGAGTTTTCGCCGGACTGGAACTCGCAGGGGCCTCAGTGCGACAGGACAAGGACAGCACCCGCGAATTTTATGGCCGAATGGTACCTTTCAAAACTTCCCTACAAGGAACAATTGACCCGCCAGCCACGGCCTATCCGTTCTTGTCGACTCTGGCGAAATGGGCAAAAGAAGCAGCCTCAAAGTAAAAGTGTTGGGTTTTGTATTGGTTTTCTCTGCGCCCTTTGCGGCATTTCTTTGCGACCTCTGCGTTTTAAGATTTTTGCGGTTGATGTAAGACGCCAAGTTGAACGCGCAAAGGACACGGAAGTAATATTTGATAACAAATTTTTCATAGTGCTCTGTCGCGCCTCCCCAGGAATGCTGCAACGATTTCAGTACGCCCCAGCATGGATCATCATTAAGCTGCTGGGCGTACTTCCTCGTCCGCTGGCGCGCGCAGTAAGTATAGCTTTGCCCAAATCGTCTATGTTTTGCATGCCCGTTTGCGGCATGTGGGAATGCGCAACCTTGCGCTGGCATTTCCTGAAAAAAGTAAGGCAGAACAGGCACGGATTTTGCGAAAAGAATTCACTTCGCTGGGACGACAATGGCGGAACTTTGCCGCTTTCCCAAATACACACTGCAAAACATCAATCAGGTTGTCGTGCTGGATGGATTTGAGAACTATGAGCGCGCGGTGGCCCGCGGCAAAGGAGTGCTTTTGTTCGCAGGGCACTTCGGCGGATGGGAACTATCGGCTTTCACGCTTTCACTGTATGGCCATCCCATGCATGCGGTCATGCGATCCATGGATAATATCTACCTTGACCGCATGATTCGCTACTACCGCACCATGCACGGAAACAATGTGGTGGATAAGGATGAATTTGTTCGCGGGCTTCTGATGGCCATGAAAGCTGGTGAGGTGGTTGGTCTCTTAATGGATACAAACATGACTCCGCCACAAGGATCATTTGTAGATTTCTTTGGTATCCCAGCATGCACCGCAACCGGACCGGCGAGAATTGCACTTCACTCCGATGCCGCAGTCGTTCCTACATTCGCGATTTTTCGTTGGACTCAGCCCTGCGCAAATATCGCGAATGTCAGAACGACTGCGGCATCGGAGTGAAGTGCAATTCTCGCCGGTCCGGTTGGGTGCATGTCGGATACCAAAGAAATCTACAAATGATCCTTCTATAGCGAGAGGTCATGTTTGTATCCATTAAGAGACCAACCACCTCACCAGCTTTCATGGCCATCAGAAGCCCGCGAACAAATTCGTTGTTATCCACCACATTGTTTCCGTGCATGGTGCGGTAGTAGCGAATCATGCGGTCAAGAGGTAGATATTATCCATGGATCACATAACCACATGCATGGGATGGCCATCAGTGAAAGCGTGAAAGCCGATAGTTCCCATCCGCCGAAGTGCCTGCGAACGAAAGCACTCCTTTGCCGCGGGCCACCGCGCGCTCATAGTTCTCAATCCATCCCAGCACAAGAACGAGCCTGATTGATGTTTTGCAGTGTGTATTAGGGAAAGCGGCAAAGTTCGGCCAATTGTCGTCCCAGGGAGATGAAGCTCTTCGCAAAATCCGTGCCCTGTTCAGCCTTACTTTTTTTTCGGGAAATGCCAGCGCAAGATTGCGCATTCCTACTTCCATAAACGGACATGCAACAGCATGAGATGATTTGGGCAAAGTTCATAACTAACTGCGCAGTGCCACGGACGAGGAAGTACTGCCCGGTATTTTAATGATGATCCATGCTGGGGCGTACTGAAGTCGTTGCAGCATTCCTTGGGAGGCGCGACGGAGCATTATAAAAAATTTGTTGTCAAACTATTATTTCCGTCTGCTTTTGCGCGTTCAACTTGGCGTCTTACATAGACCGCAAAAATCTAAAACGCAGAGGTCACAAAGAAATGCACAAAGGGCGCAGAGAAAACCAATACAAAACCGGACACTTTTATTTTTACGCGGCTTCTTTTCGCCCATTTTCGCCAAAGTCGACAAGAACGGATAGGCCGTCGCTGGCGGGTCAATTGTTCCTTGTAGGGAAGTTTTGAAAGGTACCATTCGGCCATAAAATTCACGGGTGCTGTCCTTGTCCTGTCGCACCGAGGCCCCGGCCGAGTTCCAGGCCGGCGAAAACTCCGCGTGCACGCGAGTAGGTCAGGATTTCGCGCACGCATTTTCCAATCTGTATCGGCCGATGCGTGCGCGTCCAACCGGGCCTGCCGCAGAGCTAGCATCGGCGCCGATTTTGAACTTGCTCGTCAGCAGATTGTTCATACCGTTCTTGTTCATGATCAGCATGACAAGGTCGACGGCCTGGCCGCCAATTTGGAGCCCGAAGCTTCCGCCGCCGACGGTGAAGAATGCCGGAGCGCTCCAGCCTTTTGCAGGTTCGGCAACTAGCCGGGCCACGTCCGTAACGAGCGCCGACAATAAAGCCAGCTTTCAGCATGGAGGGGACAACGGCCACACGTTGGGCGGATCCTAGAACCTCCTCGGGGATGCGCTGGTCTCCAGCGTTCTGGATTTCGTCCAGCACTGTGGCCGCCGCTTTTACTGGGTCTATGGCCTTGGAGTCCTCATCCGGAGCGCCGGATGCCGGCGCACTAGCTGGAGCCGGACGCAGCAGCAGGATCTGGCCCGCGGCTGGCGGGTCTGGTGTGTCAGAAGCCGGGGCAGCAGGCGCATCCTGCGCGACCATCATCCCGTCAGGCAGGCCAAGAGACACAAAACGAGGACTTTCTTCATGGGTAAAGCCTTTCTCATAAAAGAAGTTATGTTTGCTGGTTAGTGCTCTGATTCTAACGGATTCTGCCGGGAAAGAATGGTTGCTGATGAGGTTCCTGGATTAGAAACTTGTAAAGCAAAAAAATGCGGGGCTGGTAACGGTGACCCTAAATCTCCGTCCCCAACCCCGTCTCCCAGGTTCTGTGGTAGGTGATGCGAGTATGGCCTTGAGCTTTACTAGCGGCAAGATTACTTAGGTATTGTCCGAAGGTAATGGCCCGTTACGCTTGACTCGTAGTCCCTGATTCGCCGTCACTTACCAGACATGACAAGCGTTGTCGCTTACCATGGGCTGTCCTTTTTTGCAGTTAAAAGCCTTCTGAAATTCCGGCATATACTGCACCACGCCATTGACGCGATATTGTGGTGGCGAGTGTGGATTCGACTGTGCCACAGACGCAAGAATTGCGGGGTCCAGGACGAGCACCAAGCCTGACCATAGGCAATGAAACGCTGCTCGGGGTTAAAGCCGTCCACGATTTCGGACGATTTACCTGAGGCTGCCAGTGTTTTTTGCAGGGCCATGAGCGCAATCCTCGTGCCTCCATTGTCGGCGGTATTTTCTCCCAGTGTCAGGTTGCCATTTAATTTTGTTCCGGGGGTCGCTTCGAACGAAGAATACTCATCCGCGATGCACTTTGCTCTTCCCTCGAATTCTTTATTGTCTTCCGCAGTCCACCAGTCACGAAGATTGCCATTAGCGTCGAACTTTCTGCCTTCGTCGTCAAAGCCATGGGTCAACTCGTGGCCGATGACAGCTCCAACAGCACCGAAGTTGGCGGCGTCTTCTGCCTCTTTATCGAATAGCGGCGGCTGCAAAATCCCTGCAGGGAAATTGATGGTATTGAGCTGGCGATCTTAATAAGCGTTAACGGTTGGCGGCGTCATTCCCCATTCGCCGCGATCCACCGGCTTGCCGATCTTTGCCAATTGCCGATGAAACTCGAATTCTCCGCTGCGGTATGCATTTCCAAATGCATCTCCCCGCCAATCTTTACGTTGGAATCGTCACGCCACTGGTTCGGATATCCGATTTTATCTTCAATTTTGTGAAGTTTAATCTAAGCCTCTTTCTTGGTGGCTGGCGTCATCCAGTCTAACTGCTCGATGTCTTGGCCCAGCGCCGCCGATGCGCTGACTAGCTTCAACATGCGCTGTTTGCCATCAGCCCCGAAAGTTCGCTCCTCATCAAGCCTTCCCCAGTGCCTCGCCGAGATCCTCGATCGACTACCGGGTACAACGTCTCCAGCGTGGCCGTTGTTCCTTTTGTCCTGTCAGTTTGCCGGCCATAGAAATCGAACCGCTCATCCACCAGGGCTGTAGTGAGAAGGCTGCCTGAATCATTGACCAGTTGCCAGCGAAGGTAAGTTTTCCAATCGTCCAGGGAATTCATTGCGAGAAGCTGGTCAACTCCTTTGTAAAAATCCGGAGTTGCCACCAGATAGTGAATGGTTGCGCGGCGCGCCGCCTATGGCTTTCAGATATTCGTCCCAGGAGAAGTGCGGTGTTAAAGTTGCCTGCAATTCTTTCAATGACATTTTGTGGCTCAGAATTTCCCGGGTAGCACGCCTTCTTCTAGATTTCCATCGGAAGCTTTGCCAATGCCGTTTCGATGTCCATGATTGTTTTGGCATGGGCTTCTGCCTGTCGTTGGGCTTTCACCCATTAGCTTCGTGCATTTTTTGGATGAAGAGCTTGCGTTGCTGCTGCCGGTCATCGACTGATCTGCGCGTCCATCTTTCAGGTAGTAATCGCGGTCTGGAAGCCCGAGGCCTCCTTGATCTGCCACTGCGACAACTTTGGAGGCATCGTCCAAATCCTGGCCCGAGCCAAAACCGAATAGAGCGGTCTTCTGCTCCAGAATCGGTGCCTGGCGCCAATCCGGTAGTAATTGCATGCAGATGGGCGATTTCGGCGGGCAATTGCGACTTTTGCTTCAGCGCATCAATTCGGTCCAACTCCGGCTTCAAAGCGGCGACACCTTTTGCATTGATGGCGCTTTCGTCCATGCAAGAGGCGTAGTAGTCGCCGATTTTCTGGTCCACTGCCGTACGCTCAGGGTCGTCGAGCTGAAGCCTTTTCCAACACATCGCGCAGCACGCCCTGGTTCCATTAAATTTAGCTTGGAACCATGCGACCATGCGGGTTGGTCCCGGGAATCGGATTGCTATCAATCCACTTCTTGCAAGCATATTGGTAGAAATCGACGCAAGGATCGAGCGATTTATCCACGGCACTCAAGTCAAAGTGATCAAGTCTGGATATTATTGGCAGATCGTGCCTGGGCAAAAACTGATCTGCTGACGAAAGCAGCCGAAACTAATACCAGCAGAAAAAATACTGTTTAAAGTTTATGTAGAATCCTGTTCAGACGTGGTTGAAACTTTGCTCAGAAGAATACAGGATAGACGCACGTCTGCCCATAAACGTGAGCAGGGTGGAGGATTTCTGGATGATCCTACTTTGCGGTAACCAGTGAATGGGTGATAGCGTGAACCAGAGCGCGACTGGTTCTGTATTCCAACCTTGCGCATCAAGTTTCGCTACGTGAGCTTTTACCGTACGCTCTTCGATACCGAGGGCTGAGCCAATTTCTTTGTTGGAGCGGCCGGCCACCAGCATCTCGAGAACTTCTTTTTCACGGTCGGTAAGGGTCACACGGCCTGCCGGGAAAATACGTCCCGGAGAAGTGCTGACACGTTCAATGAACATGGAGAGCACTTTACGAGGGCCCAGACGGAACCCTGATTCACGATGCGAATCGCCTGGACAAATTCAGCGGGTGAGGCTGCTTCGTCCACATATCCCTTGGCACCGGAAGCAATGGCTTTGAGGATCGTTTCCTCGTTAATGCCGGAGCCAGTTACGATAATACGAAGGTCAGGCCGGGAAGCTTTCAGGCTGGCCATTAGATCGAAAAGGTTCTGGCCATTGCGGTTGCCGAGCAGAACGAGATCGACGTTTGCTGGGTGTCGAGGTCGGCGAGGGAAGCTGAGATCAGTTCGAACTGGTTTCGGCGTCGAAAAGGGCTCTAAAACCAAGGAACTGTAATGGATCAACTTTCCACAACGGCAATACGAATCAGCGGTTTTCTGGCCGGAGCAGCCTTCATAGGCATCCTATGTTGCTAGGTCTTGCGGACAAGCATAAATGTATTTGTGATTAGATTGAAAGACTCGAAATACATATACGATTACGCCAGTAACATGAGAGGAACCCCATGAAATCGGCTCTGAGCGTGGCAAAAGCGTGGAAATAGCAGTGATTGCATCAATTTTGTTGATGATTTCGCTGTTTGCCACAGCACAAACCACGGAAACTCCTGAAATATCCACTCCCGCTACGCCAAGTACAGATGCTTCACAGGCGGCGGGCGCTCCTCAGCAACCCGCTTACCAGCCAAGTTCGCTGGAGACCCTGCCCGCTCGAACTCAGAAGCCAACGCTCTTGGTTACATGCGTACCGTGTTGCGGGCCCAGAAGGAATACAAGAAGAAGAATGATAAATTCGCACCGTCATTGTTGGCGCTGGTTCATACAGGATCATTTACTCGCCGTATGGCGGACCCGAACCGTGGTGACTATAGCGTCGGTTACAAACCCAACAAGGATGGTTTTGATTTAACGCTGACTCCGAAAGAGCTGAGCGCCGACCATCGTTCGTTCTTTGCCGACGAGAGCGGCGATATTCATGCTGACGAAGAAAAAGGCGCTGATGAGCGCTCTCCTAAAATAGTCAAAATCCCGATGACAATTAAATAAAGGTTGGGGCTGGCTAAGTATCTACAAAATCACGAGCCGGCTTTCACCGAGATCGCGCGGTCTTCGACAAATGTCACAACCAGAGGCTTCCCGTTGTTTTGGTAAGTCACGGTACGGTTGTCGGCATCGTGCAAATTATCAGGTGCACCCATGCCGACGGAAAAATCGGCTTGTAGTTGATTCATGCCGGGCCGCACTTCATGTTTGGATATGGCGTCCCAAACGTCTGCTGACCAGTGCTTGTAGAGTTCACGCGGATCCTGCACAAACAGCATATCGTCGGAATAAATTGTGAAATTATCGCCTTTTACAAAACCCATGGGGAAAGCATAGGCATTGCCGTCTTTTTTGAAGACCGCCATGATTTGCCGCTGGTCGGATTCGCCCGGCGTAATGTCGGTGACTACATCGGTAATTCCCAATTTTTCAATCGGGCCCAACGTTCCTGCAGAATGAGCGAAGTCGCTGCGCTTCTTTGCAGCGTTATAGGGGTAGTAGGTGAACCGGTAACCCTCTCTGACCCAAACCGGTTGTTGAGTCAATAAGTCATGCGCCGATTTCAAATCATAGGGGTGAAGTTTCTTGGGAATGACGTAATAGTCTGCCCTGAGCGGAGGAGCTTCCTCCTTGACAGGCGCATTGTCCTGGCGCCGCTCGTAAAAAATCCAACCAGTTCGTATGGCGGCAATGGCAATGCCCGCAGCCAGGGCCAACTGAATCTTCTTCTTGGTTTCCGGACTCATGGCCGTACCTTATCAGACTTGGTAGAATCGAACGGGAGACTTAGATGCCAGAAGTAACTGAAAGTGATGTGATGAGCGCGCTAAAGCAGGTTTACGATCCGGAGATCCCAGTGAATATCGTGGACTTGGGGTTGATCTACGCGGTGCGCTTTGAGCAGGTCCCTGAAGACAAACAGGACGTGGCCGTGGACTTGACCCTAACCTCTCAAGGTTGCCCGGCGCATGTGACCATCGGCGAACAAGTAAAGGCCCGCATCGAACAACTGCCAGGCATACGCACGGCCCAGGTAAACATAGTCTGGGATCCGGCATGGACCCCGGAGCGTCTAAGCCCAGACGCGCGTAAACAGCTGGGAATCGACAACTAATTAAGATCTGATTTCGTCCCAAACATCCATTCCGCGACGCTGGGCGAATTTGGCAATCTGCTCTCCAGCTCGCGAGGCGAAGTCCGCCAGCTTCATCCCGCGTCCGAAATAATCCGGCATGGCGCGGCGTACTTTGCTGAACTGCTCAGGGTATTCGGACGCGACCGTCACCAGACTCACGCCAGCCAGTAAAATTCCTGCGCCGGGTTTCTTTTTCAAAAACATAATCGCACTGCCTGCCGCCGAGCCAGCGATGAGCGCTTTCTTCCAGTTCTCCATTCCATTCTCCCCAAACCATTTTAAAACGCAATACAAGAGTGTGCCGTATACTGCATCGGGTTTTTATCTTAGAGGAATCGAATGTCAAACTTTCGCAAGTGTGTGGCTGTCACGATTTTGCTGTCGGGATTTGTAGCCGCCCAAACGAAGCCGCGAGCTCGAGATTTGGGAGTTCCTTTCGATGGCACACCGGGACCGTTGAATGCCATCACGGATGTGAAAGGCGTTGAAGTGGGACATACCACGCTGATTTCCGGTGAAGGCCCATTGAAAGTTGGTGAGGGCCCAGTGCGGACGGGGGTTACAGCGGTCCTTCCGCGGGGCAAGAATTCCGCCGATGCAGTTTTTGCCGCCTGGTTCACACTCAACGGCAACGGGGAGATGACTGGAACCACATGGGTGGAAGACTCGGGGTTTCTCGATGGACCGGTGATGATCACGAATACGCACAGCGTGGGAGTTGTGCGTGATGCCGTGATTGGATGGAAAGTGAAACGAGGCCACCCGGATATGGAAGGCTATTGGTGGTCGTTGCCAGTGGTGGCCGAGACTTGGGACGGATTCCTGAACGACATCAACGGCTTTCATGTGAAACCAGAACATGTCATCCACGCTCTCGACGAGGCTCATGCGGGTGCGGTGGAGGAAGGAAATGTCGGCGGCGGCACGGGAATGATCTGCAACGAATTTAAAGGAGGCATCGGTACGTCATCGCGTGTACTGGATGCGAAGATGGGCGGTTATACGGTAGGCGTCCTGGTGCAGTGCAACTATGGGCGCCGCGATCAATTGCGAATCGCTGGTGTGCCGGTAGGAAAGGAAATTCCGGAGCACCCTGCTTATGAAAGTGATACAGGTTCCATCATCGTGGTTGTGGCCACCGATGTACCGCTCATGCCTACGCAATTGAAGCGAGTGGCACGACGTGTTTCATTAGGGCTGGGAGGAGTGGTAGTTATTCAGGAAGACGGATCGGCGATATCTTTATTGCTTTTTCGACCGCAAATCCGGGCGCTGTGAGTGCCAAGGGGCCGCATCCGATTACGGTACTGCCGAATGATTCGCTGGACCTGATTTTTTTGGCTACGGTGCAAGCCACAGAAGAAGCAATCGTAAACGCCATGATTGCCGCTCAGACAATGACCGGAATCAACAATCACACTGTTATAGCGTTACCGCATGATCGGTTGCGTGAAGTGTTGAAGAAATACAATCGGTTGGTTGCCAAAGCTCCCTAGCACCTCGAATCGACGGCTATGTACTGCGGCGACCTCTGGTCGAGTTGCCAAAGATTCTTAAGAATTGGCAAATGCCAATCGATGCAAAGAAGCTTACTACTGCAGGTTTGTTCCGAGGTTTTGGAATCCTGCTTTTAGTGAGTTCTTTGCTATTTCTGCTGGATGGATTACACAGACTTCACCAGGAAAATATTGAATCCGCGTGGACCCAAACTCAAGGCCAGCTGATCCATTGTTATGTTCAGGAAACTTACTCCGTCATGCGGCGCCGTGGGGATTACTATCGAACGGTTTGCACGTTTAGATATACGGTGAACAGCGAAATGCTCGAGTCACACACGAAAACGACAGCGACCCAGTCCCTGAGCATGGTGAATCGAATGGGAGTTCGGGTCAGTCAACACCATAACGGTTCACTTCAAACCATTCACTACAACCCAGCACAACCGCGGGAGATTTCGTTGGCAGGAGCGGACAGTGAAATCCAAACTTTTACTGCCGCTGGCCAGTTGGGTAATGCCAAAGGAGTTGCGATTGCAGGCGTGTTTTTTGTGGCCCTGGCGCTGGTGTTGCGCAAGCGGAAGAGCGATACGAGTTCGTCCACTGATTTGCTCGCCAGCAGCGGCACTCAATAGATTGTATATCCGGGCGCCGGTGTTCGCAGATCAGGTTTTGTCGCCATCAATAGCAAAGCCCCGGTTTTCTTAAACGCGCGCAGGTCTTCCAAGCTATTGAATGACTTTGTTTTGTAATCGTCAGGAGTCGGCGTGTCATCCGGGATCCGCTGCCACCCCACATTTTCGAAAGCATGCTTCTTGAGCAACTCGACGTACTCCGCCGCAGACCGTACGTGCACCGGAACTTTCAACTTGTCCACCCATTGCAGCGAATATGGATTGTCTTTGTACAGATTGATCAGGATGAACATCTCGCCCTGCGGCGCCATCACCCGAAATAACTCAGACAATGCCCGGTCCTGATCGGCGTAGTAGTAAAACGATTCCACCGACAGCATCTTGTCGAAGAAGTTTTCTTCCCACGGAATCTGCTGCGCCGATCCCCAGACGTACAGAATATTTTCAAAATCCTTGGACAATGCCCGTGCTTGCCGGATCATCTCGTCCGAAACATCAACCCCGACCACCTGACCAAATCCCTCCGGTCCATCGCCGACACAGCCGCGCCAGCAGCCGCGTGGCCCATCCCGATCCGCAGCCCAGGTCGAGCACGCGCTCGCCCGGGCGCAGGCCCATCAAACGAATAGTTTTCTCCGTAATGTCAAGATGATGACGCTCCATCTTCTCGCCTTCACCTTGTTCAGCCCAGCGGTTGAATTCAAGTTGCAGTTTCTCATCAGGGGATGGGTTGGGCATTATCAGTTCTCGGTTCTCTGGGATCAGTTCTCAGATGCTACGCTAACTATGCTACATTTCCTTTCCCCATGTCTCCAGAGCCCCAGGCCCCGTCCCAGCCGGAATTGCTTGTATTGTCCGCGATGCGCTCAGGAAGTTAATGATCCGCTTACCTGTGGGGATTGCTCCGCGGTAATATGCCGCCGCTGCGGAACCCCGCTGGAATCGCCCGATGAACTGGGGATCGGATAACTCATGAGCCCCACCGCACCTCAACCGCTAGGCAGAGAGCAAGCCTACGCTGATACGTGGTCTTTCGTTGCTCGATTCGGTTTTGCTGTTGGCCAGCGGCATTATCGGTTCTTCGATCTTTCTGACTGCCAAAGACATCGCCGGGCCATTACCAAATCCCCTGATGTTCTTGCTGGTCTGGGTCCTGGGGGCGGTGATTTCTCTTTGCGCGTGCTGCCTTTGCCGAATTGGGCTCGATGTTCCCGGACTCCGGGCGGACAATACGTTTACCTGCGCGAAGTTTACGGCGATCTGGTGGCGTTTCTGTATGGGTGGATGTTGTTCGGTGTGGGCAACGGCGGCACAATCGCTGCCTTGGCAGTGGCGCGGCGGCATACACGGGCCAGATTTTCCGGTCGTCTCGCAGGATCACATGTAGTGTTCTCACTATTGCTCGGCATGCCGTTGACACGCGCTCATTTCTTGCCTTGGTCTTGATCGTCGATTGTGACTTATGTCAACGTTGTTGGCTTGCGTTGGGGAGCGCTTTTACAGAATGTTTCCACCTGGACGAAATTCACTGCCATGGCTGTGTTTGTTGTTCTGGGATTAGCTTCGGCAAAGGCGACTGGTCGCATTTTCACTCGAGTGGTAATTGACCATGGGCATGGGTCCCACGCAATTGGTTTCGGCACTGGGCGTCGGCCTGATCGCAGTTTTCTGGGCCTACGACGGCTGGGTCTACATCACTTGGGTCGCGGGAGAAGTAAAAGAGCCGCGGCGAAATGTGCCGCTTGGGCATGTTGTTCGGCGTGCTTGTGGTCGCGGCGATCTATCTGGCAATGAATGTGACCTATCTCTATGCTCTTCCGACTGAGTGAGGTCGCAAAGTACGAGACCATTGCCCATGCGGCAGCATCAGCTTATTTTCTCCGGCGGCCGCAATTTGGCTCTCAGCCATTATTGCCATTTCATGCTTCAGTGCAGCTGCCACCTGCACCCTCTCCGGCGCACGGGTCTATCTTGCCATGGCGCAGGACGGCGTCTTCTTCAAGCGCATGGCGGACATTCATCCCAAGTGGCGAACTCCGGTATTCAGTCTGGTGGGGCAGGCAGTTTGGTCAGGAGTACTCACATTGAGCGGTCACGCTATGACCAGCTCTATACGTATGTGATGTTCATGATGGTGCTGTCGTACACACTCACCGTGGTAGGACTGTTTATTCTTCGTTGGAAGCGACCCGATATTCCTCGTCCCTATCGGTGTACCGGATATCCGTGGCTTCCGGCTATTTATGTCCTGATTGGCGCTGCTTGGACGCTGAATACGATCATCGCCGAGCCTGCGTCTGCTCTGTGGGGGATATTTATTGTGGCGCTGGGTGTGCCTGGATATTTGTATTGGAAACAGAGTGCAAAGAAAGTCGTCGCAGTGGAGTAGCGATGTTCTTCAAGAGACCTAACTACTTCGTTTCAACTCACCGGGAGATTACTTGACTGCACCCGATCCGGCTCTTCACACCTCCCGCCCCGTATCCGATGCTGTTCCGCAGCGTGTTATCGGTTTTCGCGATCTTTTCTTCTTCTATGTAGTCACCGGCATCAGTCTTCGTTGGATTGCCGTAGCCGCTGCCGCAGGCCCCAGTTCGATCGTAGTGTGGTTCGGGGCATGGCTGGTTTTCTATGTACCGCTGGCACTTTCCGTTATTGAACTCTCTTCGCGCTATCCCGATGAAGGAGGCCTCTATATCTGGACCAAACGTGCATTCGGAGAGTTCCCAGCTTTTCTTTGCGGGTGGATGTACTGGACCAGCAATTTTCCCTACCTGCCGGCAGCACTCTACTTTGCTGCAGGAAATGCGTTGTATATAAGACGCGCCGCATGGGCGCATCTCTCGCATAGTCCGGTCTACTACGTCATGTTTTCGCTGATTGCTTTGGTGGTGGTGACTGCTCTCAATGTTTATGGGCTCAGTGTAGGGCGGTGGCTGCATGATCTTGGAGCACTGGCAGTTTGGATTCCCGCAGGCATCATCGTCACCATGGGCCTGATTGCGTGGCACAAGTTTGGCGTCGCTAATTCTTTTGACACTCATTCGCTAATTCCCAGCATGCACTTTAAGGACATCGGTTTCTGGGCAATTTTGATTTTCGCTTTCGGTGGTGCGGAAACCGCATCGTTTATGGGTGCGGAGATCAAAGGCTCGAGACGTGCTCTGCCAATTGCTCTCATGACTGCTGGGTTGACCATCGCGCTTTGCTACGTTCTCGGAACCGTTGGAGTTCTTCTGGCACTACCTGCGGTTGAAGTCAGCAATCTCCAGGGCCTGATGCAATCGGTTGCCCGGACCGCCAGTCGAGTGGATCTGGATACGCTGGTTCCGGTGACTGCATTCTTCATTGCATTGGGAACTGTGGCTGCGGTCAGTGCTTTTCTGGCGGCAACAGCCCGCCTGCCATTCGTGGCCGGGACAGATCAAATTCTGCCACCCATTTTTGGAAAACTACATCCGCGTTGGAGGACGCCATGGGCAGCATTGATCATTCAGGCGATCGTGGGGACAGTGTTCATATTTATGGGACAAGCAAAAACCAGTGTCAAAGGCGCTTATGACGTACTCGTGAATATTGGGATCATCACATATTTCATTCCGTATATGTTCCTGTTTGCGTCGGCATTAAAGTTGCAGAGTGAGCCAGAAGGGAACCAAGCAGTCTTGGGAAATAAATTGGCCCGCTGGCTGGCGATATTAGGTTTGTTGACGGCAATATTCGCTGTAGTAGTGTCAGTGATGCCTGATGCAGATGAACCCAACAAACTGGTGGAGGTTGGCAAGGTTGTGGGCTCAACGGCAATAGTCATGGCGATCGGAGCGTGGATATATTGGGTAGGGAAAAGACGCACCCAATCGTTACGCGAGATATCCTAAATGCAGGCGAGTTTTCCTAAACAGGTACCGCCGTTTTTCGCGGTGGATTAAAGAATGGCAGGTTCACGATTTTCGCCGTTACATTCTGCCGTACAGCCTCAATTGTGATTTCCATCTGCAATTTGTTGCCAAGAGCAGAGTGCGCAGTTTCCACGCTGGCGAGTGCGATCATCTTCTTTAAAACCGGGGACCAGGTGGTAGTAGTGGCTTTGCCGACTTGTTTCTCGCCCAAATAAATCGGAACTGCCACACGCGACGCCTGGCTGGGAGCAGCCGGGGACAACCCAAACTTCTCGTACCGCGCTTCTATTTCCGGCCAGTCGATCTCCAGTCCGACGAGCTGCCGGGCAACTCCGTTCTTCTGATCTTGCAACAGGGCTGTGCGTCCAATGAAGTTTTCTTTTTCCAGATGCACCATCTTGGCGAAACCAAGTTCGTACGGCGAAAATTTCTGTGAAGGGATGAGTGCCTTCTTGCTGCTGGTGTAATCCACCTCGATTAACAACAGGCCAGCTTCGACTCTGGCCACATCCAGCGCTAGCATGCCGGCCGCATGTAGATCAAACTGTTTGCCCTTTTCCGTAAGTGCATCCCAAACTTTGACTGCTTCATTCCACGGCACCCAGATTTCGTAGCCAAGATCGCCTGTGTATCCGGTACGGGAAATATCTACCGGTACACCAGCGATCTTTCCGCTGGTCATGCGGAAATATTTCAAATTCGCAACATCAGCTTCGGCTACGCTCTTCAGCAACTTCCCGGAAGTCGGTCCTTGCAAGGCAAGCGCGGCAACTTTTTCCGAGATGTCTTCGACCTGCACATCCATATTTAGCCCATTCTGGCGGAACCAGCGCAGGCTCGGGTCAGCAGCCGTCCAACGGTATTTATTTTCTTCGAGACGAGTGATGGTGCCGTCGTCAATGACCTTGCCCTGTTCATCGCACCAACAGCAGTAAATGACCTGTCCGATTTTTACTTTCTTGATATCGCGGGTGATGATGCGGTTGACTAGTTTGGTCGCATCCTTGCCGGTAATCAGATATTTGTAGAGCGGAGAGATATCAATCAGCGCAGTCGCGTTGCGGATTGCGTTGTACTCGTGCTCGTGATGCACCTCATACACGCTGACCGTGTAATAGCCGGACCACTCGCGATAGTTGAGGCTGTGGCAAAGCGGGAAGGTTCTCTCGTGAAAGGCAGTTCCAACAGGCAAGGTGGCTCCTTTAAATCCTTACAATGACAACGGATATTTTCCTAAAGTCCAAATTGACAGCAATATCGAATCACGCATACCCATCTTAGCTGGTTACTGAGTTGTGGCATGGGGCGCACCGATTGTAAGTTTGTAGCGACCATCTCCCTGAAACGGTGTTGATACATCTCCGTTCAACATTCCAAAGAAGGAACCGCCGATCTCATTGGTGATTTGCATCCAAATCGAGTCATCACCTCGCGGTGACCGAAGAAAGCTGTCGTAGCGCTCCCACGTCAAGGCTGTCGCCGCCTGTCCAAGGTAGTTCAAATCGACAACGCAAATAGCGCCTGAATCGATATCAAACGCACCGAGCAACCCTGCCTCGCCCGTCTCCTCTACATCTTCATTTCCAAGACGATATTTCCCGGGTCGGAAACCCTCGACCTGCTGGACGCCGACCCGAAGAAAGCCCGGTAAACAGCGAATCTTCTCGGGCCTGTCCATGATCGGCAAATTACAAATCGCCTTTAGTTCAGCGCTAAGCCCGTCCAGAGCGATTGGGTCGATCAACACGATAAATGGGACTGACAACTCAAATTCGATCGCTTGGCCATCAAACGAGAAATTTTTTATGTTCATTACAAAAGACTCGCTGGATTATATGCAGTCTTGAACACACTGAGCAATGCGCCACAGCAATTCTATTTCTGACTGAGAGTCAAAATATGAAGCAGACAAGGAAGCCGCTTCCAATTACAATGATTTTCTGTTGATCATGTCCTCATCTTCCATTGCGATCCTGAGTTGGGCCGTCCGCAAAAGCGGACTCTGACATTTGGTTCTCCTCCTGAACCTGGCAACGCATTCAACGTGCTTCCCGACCACCTGTTAAAATCCCAGCCATTCAATAAAGGCTTAGAGCGCAAAGGCTGATATGGCAGCTTCCAATACAAAATACGACGCAATCGTGATCGGCGGAGGTCACAACGGCCTCACGACTGCCGCGTACCTAGCGCGTGCCGGAAAAAAAGTAGCTGGTGCTTGAACGCCGCCACGTTCTCGGCGGAGCCGCGGTACCGAAGAAGTTTTCCCCGGATTCAAATTTTCTGTTTGCTCATATGTGGTTTCGCTGCTGCGTCCCGAAATCATTCGCGATCTCGATCTGCCTCGCCACGGACTGGAAATTCTTCCGCTGGACGGAACGTTCACGCCGATGCCGAACGGCGATTATCTATGGCGCGTGAATGACCACGGTAAAACGCATCGCGAAATTGCGCGCCACTCCAAACTCGATGCCGAGGCTTACGATGAATTCGGCAAAGCGATGCAGGCGATGTGCCGCTTTGTAAAACCAATTCTCAGCATGGTGCCGCCTGACCCTCATCGCTCAACCCAAAGGAACTGATGAAGTTGATGTTCCTTGGCCGGCGTTTTCAGGGAATGACCAGCGAGGACAAATACAACCAGGTGCAGTTGATGACCATGAGCGCCATCGACTTCCTCGACCAGTGGTTTGAAACCGATGTGCTGAAAGCCACGATGTCAGCGTCGGGAATCATCGGAACATTTTTAGGTGTTCGCTCACCGGGCACAGCGTACGTATTACTGCATCACTACATGGGAGAGATTGACGGCGCCTTTCGCTCCTGGGGATTCTCTCGCGGAGGCACAGGCGCAATCTCTAATGCGATTGCAGATGCCGCGCGAGAAGCGGGCGCTGAAATCCGCACCCAATCCGGCATCGCAAAATCATTGTCAAGGACAACAAAGCTAAAGGTGTCGTGCTGGCCAATGGCGATGAATCTATGCTGACATCATTTCTTCCAGCATCGATCCGCGCCATACTTTTATGGAGTTCATTGACAGCGGCATCTCCCAGCGATTTCTTAGAAGAAGTCCGCCGCTATAAATATCGCGGCTCGTCCGGAAAAGTGAATTTGGCTCTCGATGCGCTGCCAGATTTCAAATGCTTGCCCGGTGTGGGAGCACATCTGCGTGGCGCGATGTCAATTTCACCCAGCGTCGAATACATGGAACGGGCTTACGACGATGCCAAGTATGGAAACTTTTCGCGCCGTCCTTACATCGATATGGTGATTCCGACGCTGACCGATCCCTCAGTTGCGCCGCCGGGCAAGCATATCATCTCCTGCTTCGTGCAGTACGCGCCGTACAAGCTGCGTCCGGGATTGAACTGGGACGAACAGAAAGAAGCTTTCGGCAACACCGTCATCGACACGATTTCCGAATACGCGCCCAATATGAAAAACATATTCTGCACAAGCAGGTGCTTACGCCGCTGGATCTCGAGCGCGAATTCGGATCTGAGCGAAGGCAATATTTTCCAGGGCGAGCTTTCGCTGGAGCAGCTTTTCTTCCTGCGTCCTGTGCCGGGTGCGCGCAGTTCCGCACGCCCATCAAGAACCTCTATATGTGTGGATCGGCCACGCATCCCGGCGGCGGCATCATGGGCGCGCCGGGACGGCTGGCAGCGCTGGAAATTCTGAAAGACAGGGAGCGCCGCTAACCGATGCCCGACGACTCGCGACGTCGTCATTATCGGCGGCGGCCACAACGGGCTGGTCACCGCTTTCTATCTGGCCAAGGCCGGATTCAAGCCGCTGGTGCTGGAACGCCGCTCGCAAACTGGCGGAGCGGCCATCACCGAAGAATTTCATCCCGGCTTCCGCTGTTCTACGCTGGCGCACTCGGCCGGGCCGCTGCTGCCGGAAATCGTCCGCGACATGCAACTGGCGCGACACGGGCTGAAGCTGATCACGCCGGAAGTTGCGGTGACCGCGCTTTCGCCCGATGGCCGCGCACTGATCCTCTACAGCGATGTGAAGACGCGCAGCGGAGGAGATCGAGAAGTTTTCGGCGAAAGACGCGGCGAATATCCCGTGTTCCAGCAGTCGCTGGAAAAAATTGGCCGCGTAATTGGCGATGCGCTGAAGCTCACGCCGCCCAACATTGACGATCCCAGCCGTGGCGATCTCTGGGCCATGCTCCAGACCGGACGCGCTCTGCGCAAGCTGGGCAAGAAAGATATGTACCGGCTGCTGCGCTGGGGGCCGATGGCGGTCGCCGATCTGGTCGCAGAATTTTTTGAGACCGAACTTCTGCGCGCCGCGATTGCTGCCCGCGGAATCTTTGGACCGCCATGGGCCCGTGGTCGGCGGGCAGCAGCCTGGTGCTGCTGCATTCGCGCTGCGGGCGATCCACATCCCGCAGGTTCGTCATTCTTCGCGATTGGCGGAACGGGCGCGATCACGCAGGCAATGACTGGGCGGCGAAAGAAGCGGGCGCGGAGATTCGCACCGGAGCGGAAGTAAAAGAAGTACGCGTAAAAGATGGCGTCGCGACCGGAGTCGTGCTTGCCAGCGGCGAAGAGATCAGCGCGAAAGCTGTGATCTCCAACGCCGATCCGCGGCGCACGTTGCTGACTCTGGTCGATTCCACGCATCTCACGCCTGATTTCGTGATGAAGCTCCAGAACTACCGCATGCCGGGCACGGTGGCCAAGGTGAATCTGGCATTGTCCGCTTTGCCAAAATTCACAGCGCTCAATGGCAATGAGGCGGCACTGCGCGGCCGCATCCACATTGGCCCGGAGATTGATTACCTGGAGCGCGCGTTTGACGAATCCAAATACGGTGACTTCTCGCCGCATCCATATCTTGAAGTCGCAATTCCTTCGTTCACTGATCCATCGCTTGCGCCCGCGGCAAACATGTAATGTCGATCTACATGCAGTATGCGCCGTTCAAGCTGAAGAACAGGGATTGGGACAGCCAGCGCAGCGCACTGGGCGAGACAGTCGTGAAGACGCTGGCTGAATACGCGCCGAATTTGCCACGGTTGGTGAGATGGACCAGATCATTACGCCGAGGACTTGGAAGAACTTACGGCCTGACCGGCGGACACATCTTCCACGGCGAACTTGCGCTCGATCAGTTCTTCACCATGCGTCCGCTGCTCGATTGGGCGCGCTACAACACGCCGATCGAAACCTGTATTTGTGCGGATCAGGTACGCACCCAGGCGCCGGTTTGACCGGTGGATCGGGCGCCAACGCCGGCCAAAGAAATTTTGAAATCGCTGAAAAAGTAACTGAGAACCGGGAACTGACTAGCCGAAAACTGGTTTTCCCAACTCCAACCCAAGTATTCTTCACACCAGCGCAAATCGTATGAAGAACTCAGCCATCCTTTTAATTACGTGCCCGGACCGCAAAGGATTGGTCGCGACCATTTCTACTCTCGTTTTCTGTTATAACGGCAACATCATTCACGCGGACGAGCACGGAGACTCCGAGTCGGGGTTGTTCCTGATGCGCGTGGAATTCGACCCTTCCGAGTTCGACATCAAGTTTCCTGAATTCAGTAAGCATTTTTCGCCCATCGCCGAGAAGTATGAAATGAACTGGCGGTTGGCTCAATCAAGCCACCGGCCCCGGATGGCCATTCTGGTTTCAAAATACGACCACTGCCTCGTGGATTTGCTCTATCGCCATAAGAGTGGGGAACTGGCCTGCGAGATTCCGATTATCATCTCTAACCATCGAGACAACGAATCAATCGCCGATTTTTATCAGGTGCCATTCTCTGTAGTTGCGGTCCCAAAAGAAAATAAACAAGAAGCGGAACAAAAAATCCTCGGACTTCTGCGGCAGCATCAGCCCGACTTCATTGTGCTGGCGCGCTATATGCAGATCCTGCCGCATGAATTTTTGAGCGAGTATCCGGGGCGCATCATTAATATCCATCACTCTTTTTTGCCGGCGTTTGTAGGAGCCAAGCCCTATCACCAGGCATTC